>CASGAS010000090.1 GCA_949299505.1 uncultured Eubacteriales bacterium | reverse complement strand
GCTTAAGGAAGTCGAGATACACGGGCAGCCGCAGCAGCGTCTGCCGCGATACGCTGCGAACGCCGGACTGGACTTCCGCCATGGATCTGCCTCCCTATCAGTAATCCTGTATTGATTGTATGATAGCGCACGGCGGCGGCGTTGTCAATGGAAATTTGTTAATTTTTTAACATCTGTTTCCCTTGACAATTTTTTAACATGGCCGGGCGCGCTTTTGTGCAGATTTACGGGGCGATCCGCTTGGCTTTCTATCACCCGCCCCGCAGTTTCTGCTTGCCCGGAAAACAGACGTATGCTACAATACAAATACAAGGAAAAACGAGGTGGTTGCATGAAGTCCTATTCAACCCTGCCTGCCGGTTACCGGCAGATCTATACCGTAAACCTGCAAAAGGATAAACGCACTGCGACCGTTATCAACGTCTCGGCGCTTGGAATCGCGGCCGTTATGATCATTCCCATGCATTTTTTTGTTCCGATTTCCACGTCGTTTGATTGGAGCGGCGTTCTGCTTCCGTATGCGCTTCGGTTTTTCGTTCTGTTCGTCTCCACGCTGCTCTATATGGTTTTGCATGAGCTCATCCACGGTGCTGCCATGAAAGTGTTGGGGACTAAAAAAATTCGGTATGGGTTCACAGGCCCTTATGCTTTCGCGGGCAGCACGGATTTTTACGACAAAACGGGATATTGCTTCGTCGCACTTGCGCCCATCGTCGTCTTTCTGATTGTATTTGCCGTTTTGAACTGTGTAGTCCCGCGCACATGGTTCTGGGTCGTGTACCTGTTGCAGGTCGCCAACATTTCGGGCGCTGCCGGAGATTTGTTCGTGACCGTTAAATTTTCCAAAATGCCGAAAGACATCTTGATTCAAGATTCCGGCGTCGATATGACGGTGTATTCAAAAAGCCAGATTTGATGCGTGGCAACAAATACCCATGGGGGGGTTTCTGTGTCGAAACTACAAAGAACCGCCCCCTGCAGATATTCAGAATGCAGATGACAGAAGTCAGAACGCGTAGTGGCGGGCTGACATTTTATTTTCTGCGCAGCCGGGACATGTGTCCTTGCCGGACTGTCTTTCCCGGCCGCTTATATCGGCAAAAGCCACGACGCGACCTCAAAGTAAATGAGGAGTGAGAGCGCGTCGACAATGGTGGAGATGAACGGATTCGCCATGACCGCGGGGTCAAGGTGGATGCGCTTCGCGAGAATGGGCAGCAGACTGCCGATGAACTTGGCGAGCACAATGGTTAAAATCATGGAAAGGCTGACAATCGCCGCAACGACGACGGAGACGTGGTCCATGAGCATCAGCCGGCCGAAATTCACCGCGGCGAGCGTGGCGCCGCAGAAAAACGCGACACGGAACTCCTTCCAAATAACCTTGAACGTATCGCGGAAGCGAATCTCCCCCAAGGAAAGACCGCGGATAATGGTTGTAGAGGACTGCGCGCCGCAATTGCCGCCCGTGCCCATGAGCATCGGGATATACGCCGTCAGCACAACGTAGGCCTGCAGCGCCGATTCAAAGCTTTGGATGATACGGCCGGTAAAGGTCGCCGAAACCATCAAAAGCAGCAGCCACGGGAACCGCTTTTTCCAAATCTCGAACACGCCCATCTTGAGATACGGCTTGTCCGTCGGGGTAATGGCCGCCATCTTTTCGATGTCCTCGGTGTTCTCGTCCTGCAAAACGTCCATGGCGTCGTCAATGGTGATGATGCCCACCAGACGGTTTTCGCGGTCGACCACCGGCAGCGCCAAAAGGTCATATTTGCGGAATTTTTCGGCGACGACCTCCTTGTCCTCGAGCGTGGACGTCGAAATGATGTTCGTGTCCATAATCTCGAAAATCTTGTCGGTGCTGTCCGAAAGCAGCAGGTCCTTGACCGTCACAATGCCCAAAAGCTTGCGGTTTTCGTCGGTGACGTAGCAGATGTAGATGGTCTCCTTGTCCACGCCGGTGCGGCGGATGCGCGTAAAGGCGTCGGCGACGGTCATATATTTTTTCAAATCGACGTATTCCGTCGTCATCAGGCTGCCGGCGGAATCCTCGGGATACTGCAAAATCTCGTTGATGCTTTTGCGCATCTCGGGGTCGGTGTGCTGCAAAATGCGCTTGACAACGGTCGCGGGCATTTCTTCAATGACGTCGACCGCGTCGTCGACGTACATTTCGTCGAGCACCTCGCGCAATTCGTTGTCGCTGAAGGCGCGGATGAGGAACTCCTGGTCGTCGGAGTCCATGTTGACGAACACCTCCGCCGCAAGCTCCTTGGGGAGAATGCGGTAGACAAGGGGCAGCTTTTCCTGCGGCAGCTCCTTAAGCACGGCGGCGATGTCCGCTTCGTTCATATCGGACAAAATTTCTTTGAGCTGCGGGTAGTCCTTTTTTTCAAGCAGCTCGGTGAT
>CASGAS010000089.1 GCA_949299505.1 uncultured Eubacteriales bacterium | reverse complement strand
CGGTACGACGGAAAAAACCGCCTGCTGCTGCCGGGCTTTGTCAACGCCCATACCCACACGCCCATGACGCTGCTGCGCGGCTATGCGGAGAATTTGCCGCTTGACCGGTGGCTCAATGAGAGGGTGTTCCCGTTTGAGGACTGCATACAAGGCGAGGACGCGTATTTCGCGGCGCTGCTTGCGATAGCCGAGATGGTCTCAACGGGGACGACCTCGTTTTCGGACATGTACTATTTTTCCGATGACGTCCTGCGCGCAGTGCGTGACAGCGGCATGAAGTGCAATTTCAGCCGCGCGATTACGAGCTTCCAGGACGGCGATATCCATGCGCTGCAAAGCTTTCAGGAAAGCGAGCGCATTTTGGCCGAATGGCAGGGGGCGGGGGACGGCCGCATCCGAATTGACATGAGCCTGCACGCCGAGTATACGAACCGCCGAACGATTATCGAGCAGTTTGCGCAGATTGCCGCCGACCACGGCGTGCGCGCGCATATCCATTTATCCGAAACCGAAAAGGAGCACAGGGAATGTAAGGCGCGCTATGGCCTGACCCCCGCCGGGCTGTTTTCGGCGTGCGGCGTGTTCCGCGTCCCGACCACGGCGGCGCACTGCGTCTGGGTCGAGCCGCAGGACGTGGAAATTTTCCGTGCCGCCGGCGTTTCGGTTGCGACGAATCCCGCAAGCAATTTGAAGCTCGGCAGCGGCGTTTGCGATACGGTCCGGCTGCTGGATATGGGCGTCAACGTCGCCATAGGCACCGATTCCGTCGCCTCCAACAACAATCTGGATATGTATAAGGAGCTGTACCTCTGCGCTTTGCTGCCCAAGGGCTTTTCGCGCCGGCCGGACGTGCTTTCGGAACGCACGGCGCTGAAAATGGCGACCGAAAACGGGTATCTTGCCCAGGGCCGCGCGGACTGCGGGCGTGTGGAAGCGGGCTGCCGCGCCGATTTGCAGGTCGTCGACCTCGACACGGTGCGCATGACCCCGCACCACGATACGGTCAACAATCTGGTCTATGCCGCCTCCAGCGCCGGGGTGCTTCTGACCATGGCGGACGGCCGCGTGCTCTACCGCGACGGCAAGTTCCCGACAATCGATATCGAAAAGGTAAAGGCGGAAGTCGAAACGCGCGCCGCGCGCATCCGGTCGGAGGTGGCGTCCCATGGCTGATACGGTGCGGGCGTACCTCGACCTTTTGCGCCCTTATTGCAAAGAAACGCCCAAGGCCGCCGTGATTCTCGGCTCCGGCCTCGGGGAACTCGGCGACCGGCTCGAAGACGCGTCGGCCGTCGAATACGCGTCGCTGCCCGGCTTTCCGGTCTCCACCGCGCCCGGGCACAAAGGGCGCTTTTTGTTCGGCCGCATTGCCGGCGTGCCGGTCGTGTGCATGCAGGGGCGGCTGCATTTGTATGAGGGGCACGCCGCTTGCGACGTCGCGCTGCCCGTGCGCGTCATGCGGGGGCTCGGCGCGGAAATCCTGCTTGCCACCAACGCCGCCGGCGGGGTGAACACCGACTTTTCGGTTGGCGATTTGATGCTTATCGAAGACCACATCAATTTTACCGGCCAAAATCCGCTGGTGGGCCCCAACGACGAGGCCCTCGGCCCGCGATTCCCGGACATGAGCTACGCGTACGACCCGGCGCTTCGCGCGCTGGCCGAGCGCTGCGCCGCCGCATGTGGCATCCGGCTTCGTAAAGGCGTTTACCTTGCCTGCATGGGGCCGAGCTACGAGACCCCGGCCGAGATTCGCGCCTTTCGGACGCTTGGGGCGGACGCGGTGGGCATGTCCACCGTGCCCGAGGTCATCGCCGCGAACCACTGCGGGATGCGCGTGCTCGCCTTTTCTCTGATTTCCAACATGGCGGCGGGCGTCCTGCCGCAGAAGCTGACCGAAGAAGAGGTGCTCGAAGCGGGCCGGAAAAACGGCGCGCGGATGGAGCGGCTCATCACGGCGATTTTACAAAATCTGTAAAGTTTGTCTGCTTTACAAATGCGAGGGTGCTTATGTACGACCTGCAGGGTGGGACCGTCCGCTTTGACGTCCCGCACAACCGGCTTTTGCTGCTTGACCAGACCCGCCTGCCCGGGGAAACGGTCGTTTTGGCGCTGCACGGGCTCGAAGAAATGGTGGAAGCCATCCAAACGCTGCGCGTGCGCGGCGCGCCCGCCATCGGCGTGGCGGCGGCTGTCGGCCTTGCGGTGCTTGCAAACGAAAGGAAAGAGACAGACGTCCCCGCGTTTTGCGACGCGGTGCGCCAAAATGCGGCCGTTCTGCGCGCGGCGCGCCCGACGGCGGTCAATCTCGCGTGGGCGCTCGGGGAAATGGAGCGCGTGCTGGCGCTTTCCGGAATCCGGCTGCTTTCGCCGGTTCCGGGCGGCGCGTTTGCCGGGCAGTCTTTCTGTTTTACCGGGGAACTTTTGACGGTAAAGCGTGCGGAAGCGGAAAAATATGTGCGCTCTCTTGGCGGCGCGGTAAAAACGTCGGTAACCAAAGACCTGTCGTTTCTGGTGACAAATGATACCGGAACCGGTTCTGCGAAAAACCGCCGCGCGGCGGAACTGGGAATTCCTGTTTGGGCGGAAGAAGCGTTTTTGCAAAGGGTGAAAAGCGCGCAGGAAACGGCAGGTTCCCGCGCGCAGGATCCTGTACGGAAAAGCGGAAAACCGGCGGATTCCCCGCAAATGGAACTCGGGA
>CASGAS010000088.1 GCA_949299505.1 uncultured Eubacteriales bacterium | reverse complement strand
TCTCTCCCTCCGTCAAAACGTCACTGCGTTCCGTTTTGCCACCTCCCTCGTCAGAGGGAGGAACGGTTATATCTAACTTTTGGTTTCATCACAGCCGCAGGTTGGTTCTTACCGGACTTTTGCGGGCGGGCACTTAAGCCCCGCCCCTACGGTGGTTGTTTTTATTACAATCGCAGCCGGGGTGTGGTTCTTATCGGGCTTTTCTCGCCTTACAATTTCGTGCTTCTGGCTTTGAGCGTGCCGGCGGAAACGGGGGAGAGGTAAACCGTCCGGCCGCCCGCCTGCCCGGTCACGACAAAGGTCCGGGGCAGCTCCGGCGACACGGTCCGCACGCCGCCCTGCTTTTCGGCGGCGGCAAGGTATTCGCGCGTCGCCTTTTGCACGGTGGTGTTGTCCAGGTCGAACACGCCCAAAATATCGCGCGGGCGCACATGCGCGCCGCCAAGGTCCAGCATCACAGCAGCTTTCCCCCTTCGATATGGAACGTCCGTCCCTCGCACAGCCGCAGCACGGCGGTCGGGTCGCAGCAGGTGATGAACACCTGGCGCGAACGGATGTGGTTCAAAATATAGTCCTGGCGGCTCTCGTCGAGCTCGCTCATGACGTCGTCGAGCAAAATGACCGGTTCTTCGCCGGTGTGCGCACGGAGAATCTGCGCTTCGCCGAGCTTCATGGCAAGGGCCGCCGAGCGCTGCTGCCCCTGCGAAGCAAACGTCCGCGCCGAAAGGCCGTCAATTTCCAGCGTCAGGTCGTCGCGGTGCGGGCCGATGCCAGTGGCGCCGGCGTAAATATCCTCGCGCGCGCTGTCGCGCAGCGCCTGAAACAAGCGGTCGCGCAGCGCGTAGGCGTCCGGATTCTTTGTATCGTATCGACGTTGCTTGCGTACGCAATGCGCAGCGTCTCGCGTTCCCCGGACAGGCCGTCGTAGATTTTGGCGGCAAAGTCGGACAGCTCCGCGGTATAGGCGATGCGCTCGCAAACAACCGCCGCGCCGTAGGCGGCCAGCTTTTCGTCCCACACCGACAGCGTGTCGACAAGCTCCGGGTGGTCCTTAATATCCTTGAGCAGCGCGTTGCGCTGGGCAAGCGTCCGGTTGTAGCGCGCCAGCGCCTTGGCGTACAGAGGTTTAAGCTGGCAAAGCGCCGTGTCGAGAAACCGGCGGCGCAGCAGCGGCCCCTCTTGCACAAGCGAAAGGTGCGCGGGGGCGAAGACGACCGCTGAAAATTCGCCAATAAGCTCCGCGGAGGAACGCAGCGTCACGCCGTTTTTCATGGCGGTGCGGTGCCGGTCCACAAACAGAATCACGTTCTGCTCGCGCCCCTTTGCGAAAAATTCCATGTCCGCCTTCGCAAACGGCGCGTCAAAGCCGACCATTTCCCGGTCGCGGCGGCAGCGAAAGGACTTGCACCCGGTCATCAGCCAGATGCTTTCGAGCAGGTTCGTTTTGCCCTGCGCGTTTTCGCCGAAAATGACGTTGACGCCGTCGGTCGGGAACAAATCCATTTTTTCGATATTCCGGAAATGCTGTAGAGAAAGACGTTTGACGAGCATAGCGGTCAACCCTTTGCTTTTTGCGCCGCGTTTTCGGCGCCCGCCCGCTTTTCGACTTGGTACTCGGTCCTGCCGAAGCAGAACCGGTCGCCGGGGTGCAGCTTTCTGCCGCGCTGGGTGCAGGCTTCCCCGTTGACGCGCACGTCGCCGCTTGCTATGACGAGCTTCGCCTGCCCGCCGGTCGAAACGGCGTTTCCAAGCTTTAACGCGGCGTCCAGCCGGATAAAGTCGGTCGAAATCGGGAGCGCCTTTTTTTCCTGGACGGCGATGTGCGCCGCGATGCGCTTCGGGCTCATTCGGTCCGCAGCCGCACGGGCAGCACCAAAAACAGGAAGTCGTCGCCCTCGGTGGGCAGAATCAGAATGGGCAGCACGGGACTGCCGATTTTTACAAGCACCTCGGCGGCGTCGCAGACGCGCAGCGCGTCGAGCAGGTAGCGGTTGTTAAAGCCGATTTCCATGTGCTCGCCCTCGCTTTCGCACGCAACACGGTCGTGCGCGGTGCCCAGCGCCGTGGTTGAGGAAATGCGGATGACGTTTTCTTCAAACACGCAGCGCAGCGGACTTTTCGTGCGGTCGGTAATCAAAAGCGACGTGCGCTCAATGCTCTGGATAAGCTGCCGCGTGTTGACGCGCACCGTACCCGTGATTTTGCCGGAAATGGCGGCCTGGTAATTGAGAAATTCCCCTTCCAAAAGCCGCGAAACGATGCGGTACGCGCCGACCTCGAACACAATAAAGCGCCGGCCGACGTTCAGGCGGATTTCTTCTTCGCCCGCGGTAAGCTTGACGATTTCGCCGAGCGCCTTTTTGGGCACGACAAAAATCTTGTCTTCGCCGCTGTATTCCACGGCCGCGTTGCGCATGGCAAGCCGGAAACCGTCGACCGCGACCAGGCGCAGGTGGTTTTGCGTAACCTCAAAGCGCACGCCGGTGTGGACGACCTTGACGTCGTTTTCCGCCGTGGCGAAAATCGTTTTGCGAATCATGTCGCGCAAAAGCTCGCAGTCAAGCGCAATGGGAAAGCCGCTTTCCACCGACGGCAGCTCCGGGTAATCGGCGGCGGGAATGCCAATCAGCGTAAATTCCGCGTCGCCGCTTTTAATCCGGCAGGTCAGCCGCTCGTCCGCCTCCAAATGCACCTGCTCGCCGGGGAGAGTCCGCAAAATGTCGCACAGCAGCTTCGCGTTGAGCACGATGCTGCCCTCCTCCTCAATGCGCGCGTCCATCGAGGTAATCATCCCGACCTCCAGGTCGTAGCCCGTCAGGGTCAGGACGCCGCCCTCCGCCTCCAGGAGGATGCCCTCAATGGCGGGAATGGAGGATTTCGTCGAGACCGCCCTTTGCACATTTGAACAGATTTCCGAGAGCTGCTGTGTGCTGCAAATGAACTTCATAAGCCGGTTCCTTTCTAAAAAAACATTCTTAACTTAACATAGATAGTATTCGCAGTAGGGGGCGTTCAAAGCGTTGAAAACTTCTGCGCCGCCTACGGGGAGGCGAAAATCGGGGGAATTTTGCGAAGTAGAAAAGAGGTGTAAAAATTTTGGTTTTGAACAGTCAGAATCTGACTGAAAATGTGGTGTTCAAAACCGTCTGTTCAAAACAAAAACTTGTTCAAAACCGGAGAGCGAAAAAAGGGGATTTTGGGTTTCACGCGGTTTGGAATTTTTGACGGTGCAGACGGTAAAAAATTTGTAGGTGTAGGGGCAGGGCTTAAGTGCCCGCCCGAGGGAAGTTGGATTGTCAAACCGTTTCCGGCTGCGCGAAAATGGGAAATACGCACGCACCGTAGGGCGGGGGCTTGCTCCCGCCGTGAAACGGCGGCTGTTTTGTTAAGCTGTTTCCGGCGGTGCGGATAGTATAAAATCAGTAGTTACCTTTTGCCCCCTCTGACGAGGGGGCTGGCGAGACGGCGCTTGCGACGTCGAGACTGGGGGAGAGATACGGCAAACTTTCCTTTTCTGTATCTCTCCCTCCGTCACGCGCAAAGCGCGTGCCACCTCAGGCCCTCTCGCGGTGCCCAAAATTTGCCACGCTTTGGAGCGCGGGCAAATTTTGACC
>CASGAS010000087.1 GCA_949299505.1 uncultured Eubacteriales bacterium | reverse complement strand
ATGAGTTATAGTCGGCATAGAAAGCATTAAAGGGAGGAGGGATACCAATGTGGCTGTTAAGCGCCCGGTGAGGCGCCTGACAATCAAAAGCCGCAGCCAAACGCTTGAATTAATGACATAATATAAAAAAGGCGCCGGCTAATGTTTTCAGCATGGGCTGATAAAGAAAAAAGGAGGATGATACTAATGAAAAAGCTTATTGCGTTTCTGCTTGCTTTGTCGTTTGCGCGACGCTTTCGCGTTTTTCACAGATTTAATAGTTGCGCAGCAGCGCGACGACCTTACCGAGAATGACGACCTCCTTCGACAGAATCGGGTCGTACGCGTCGTTTTCCGGCTGCAGGCGGAAATGGCCGTTTTCCTTATAGAACCGCTTGACGGTTGCCTCATCCTCCAGCATGGCGACGACGATTTCGCCGTTTTGCGCCGCCGGCGTCTTTTCGACGATGACAATATCGCCGTTCAAAATCCCGGCGTTTATCATGCTGTCGCCGCGCACGCGCAGCGCAAACAGGACCTTATCCTTCGCGCCGCGGCCGCTGTACGGCAGGTAGCTTTCAATCTGCTCGACCGCCAAAATGGGCGCGCCGGCCGTGACGGTGCCCAGCAGCGGGACGTTCGTGACGTTTTCCGCCTCGCCGAGCACCCGAATGGACCGCTTGAGCATCGGGTCGCGCTCAATGTAGCCGGCCTCCTCGAGCGCGTCAAGGTTTGCCTGCACCGAAGAGGTGGACTTGAGCCCCACCGCCGCGCCGATTTCCCGCACCGAAGGCGGCACGCCCAGACGGCTGCGCTCCATGAGGTATTCATAAATCTTTTTTTGCGTTTTGTTGATCGTCTGCATAAAAAGCCCCTTTCCAACGGTTTCGCATGCATCTGATGCGCAGATAGGCTTCGTCGAGGATATTGTAGCACAAATGTTCTGAAAATGCAAACATTTGTTTGTGTTTTTTCAAAAAAAGAGACTTTCGCAACAATGCGTTGACAGAAACAACAAAATTTTCAAATTTTTTCTTCTTTTTTCGTTTTGTTCATAATTTGTTCACAATTATGCGTTATGCTATAACCGTACTCAAGAGAGCGGGTGCCGCAACCCGTTCTACCGAGTACATACCCCCTCCTCAAGCAACCCCTCAATAGGAAAGGCCCCGGCTCCACCGGGGCTTTTCCTATTGTTTTATTTGTACAACATTGCCCGCTGTTTTTTGTCTGTTTTTCCAGCGCACAGCACCGGTCCGCGGCGGCCGGGCTGTGCGTTTCGTCGTTTTTTACAAAAAATCCCGGAATGTCAATTTTGCATTTTTCATATCTGTTTCTTGCATTTTTTGCTTTATTCCGATAAAATGGTAAAGTAATTTTTTGTGGGGCGTTAAGCCGCCGCGAAAGGAGTCTGCCCTTATGAGCTATGTCAACGACGTGCTGGAGCGCACCACCGCGCGCTACAGCTACCAGCCCGAATTTTGCCAGGCGATTACGGAAGTCCTGCATTCCATCGCGCCGGCGGTCGAAGCAAACCCGCAGTATGAAAAGGCTGCGCTGCTTGAGCGCCTGGTCGCGCCGGAAAAGGCGACCGTGTTCCGCGTGCCGTGGGTCGACGACAAGGGCGTCGTCCATGTCAACCGCGGCTACCGCGTGCAGTTCAACAGCGCCATCGGCCCCTACAAGGGCGGCCTGCGCTTCCACCCCTCGGTGACGATGAGCATCGTCAAATTCCTTGGTTTTGAACAGATTTTCAAAAATTCGCTGACCGGTCTTCCCATCGGCGGCGGCAAGGGCGGCGCCGACTTTGACCCCAAGGGCAAGAGCGACAACGAGGTCATGCGCTTCTGCCAGGGCTTCATGACCGAGCTTTACAAGGTCATCGGCCCCAACTCCGACGTGCCGGCGGGCGACATCGGCGTCGGCGGGCGCGAGATCGGCTATCTCTTCGGCCAGTATAAAAAGATTACGGGCCGCCACGAGGGCGTGCTGACCGGCAAGGGGCTTTCCTACGGCGGGTCGCTCGCGCGCACCGAGGCGACGGGCTACGGCCTTGTGTACCTGACCGAAGAAATGCTGCGCCGCCACAACGATTCGCTCGAGGGCAAAACCGTTCTGGTCTCCGGCTCGGGCAACGTCGCCATCTACGCCATTGAAAAGGCGCAGGCGCTCGGCGCAAAGGTCGTGACCGCCAGCGATTCGTCCGGCTACATCTATGACGCGGAGGGCATTGACCTTGCCATCCTTAAAAAGGTCAAGGAAGAGGAACGCGCGCGCATCGTCAAGTACACGGAATACAAGCCCACGGCGAAATTCGTCCCGGGCAAGCGCGTGTGGGAGGTTCCCTGCGACGTTGCGCTGCCGTGCGCCACGCAGAACGAGCTCGACGTGGAGGCGGCGCGCACGCTGGTCAAAAACGGCTGCATCGCCGTGGCGGAGGGCGCGAATATGCCCGCCACCATTGCGGCGACGGAATGCTTCCTGCAAAACAACGTCCTGTTCGCGCCCGGCAAGGCGGCGAACGCCGGCGGCGTTGCGACCTCGGCGCTGGAAATGAGCCAGAACAGCGCGCGCATCGTCTGGACCTTTGAGCAGGTGGACGAAAAGCTCAAGGACATCATGGAAAACATCTATTTCCACATGGCGGCCGCCGCCAAGGAATACCACGCGGAGGACAACTTCGTCGTCGGCGCGAACATCGCCGGCTTCTTAAAGGTTGCCGACGCGATGATGGCGCAGGGCATCGTATAAGCCTGCCCACACACAAAAAACCAACGCCCCGCAGCGGGAAGCTGCGGGGCGTTTTTTCATGCTTTTTGC
>CASGAS010000086.1 GCA_949299505.1 uncultured Eubacteriales bacterium | reverse complement strand
GGCGGAAGAGGAGCGGGGTATGTCGTATGGATGTGCGTCGCGCTTGTCGCCCTCGGCGTTGTTTCGCTGGTTTGGGACCTGCTTGCGCGCCGGGCGCGCAAGCGGCAAAAGGCACGGCGCACGGATGAGTCGATTGTGCGGCTCGACGAGCTGCCGGGCGAAGACGCCTGCCAAAACAAGCAGGATGCGCCGCCGGACAAGTCCCCGTAAATTTCGTATAAGAGCGCTTGACGCTGTTATAAAATTCAAAAACCCGAAAGGAGAAAGCAGCAATGGAAAACGTAAAGCGGAAACTGCAAAAGTGGACGTCCTCCAAGTGCAGGAACTATCTTGTGCTGGTCTTGTCGCTGGTGCTGATTGCGGCAACGGCCGTTTCTCCGACGTTCTCTTGGCTGTCCGCGCAAACCGACCCGGTTGTCAACACCTTTGCCGGCGGTGCGATCGCTTTGATTCTGGACGAGGCCCCCGTCGGGCCGGACGGTCAGCAGATTGCGGGCGACCGCGTAACGGCGAACCGCTACAAGTATATGGCGGGCGCGCAGCTGGATAAGGACCCGACGCCGACGGTGCTCAAGGGCAGCGACGAGTGCTATGTGTTCCTTTGCGTGGAAAACAATTTGAACGATATGTTTTCCCTGAACATTCAGGCGGACGCGTGGAAACAGGTCGCCGCCTCCGGCAATCGGACGCTATATGCCTACCATGCGCGCGTGAATGCGGAAGCCGCCGAGGAGGACGTGGTGCTCACGCCCATCTTTACCAAGGTGTCCGTGTCACAGGATTTGACGGCGGCGGACATTGAGGCGCTCGGCGAAAAGACCCTTTCCGTGACGGCGTATGCGGTGCAGACCGAAGCGCTCAGCGTCGAAGCGGCGGTGGACCTTGCCGTAGCGCAGTTCCTGCCGGAGGGCACGACCGCGACCTATCCGGAGATCGCGTGACCTAAAATCTGCAATACCCTAAAGGAAAGGAGCTTTGCCCATCATGCGAAACATCGGGAAACGCAGGCGGCTTGCGCGGCGCGGCCTTTGCATGGCGGCCGTGCTGACAATGCTTTTGTGCGCGGCGGCGGTGCAGACGGCGGGCTATGTCGACAATAGCGCGCAGGCTTCGTGCGTGAACATTTTTGATGCCGGTGAAGCCCAGGAAACGACCACCGTGCCGGAGACAACGACCGGCGAACCGACGACCGCCGAGCCGGAAGCGACCACCGCGCCGGAAACGACTGCCGAGCCGGAAACACCCGTGCCCGGCGGCGACATTCCCGCAACGGGCGGGGCGGCCGTGCTTATCGGTCTGGCGCTTGTCAGCGTCGGCGCAAGCAGCGCCGTTTTGGTGCTTACGCGCGGTGGCAAACATAAGGACCGGCGCGCTTAAGCGCCTGTAACCATCCGGTTACCAAGACATCGGGCAGGGGCGATGTTGAACACAATAAAAAAGGAGAGGCACACATGAAAAAGTCGCAAAAAATCGTAATGTCCGTTGCGTCCGTCGCGCTTGCGGCGTCGCTGCTTGTCGGTGGCGGCACGCTTGCGTACCTGCGCGCAGAGTCGGACACCGTCGTCAACGACTTCAAAGCGAATCAGGTCGATGTTTCGCTTACGGAGACCGGCGACGGCCAGTACAACATCATCCCCGGCACCAGCGAGACCAAGGACCCGAAGGTAACGGTGAACACGACCGTCCCGGCGTATGTCTTTGTCGAGGTGACCGACACGACCGACGGTCTGGTGCGATGGGAACCGGCGGACGGCTGGAGTAAGCTGACCGGCTTTGCAAACACCGTGTATTACCGGTCTGTAGACGCTTCCGAGGAGGCGCAGGTGTTCAGCATCATCAAGGATGATACGGTTTACTATGACGCCGCGCTCGAAAACAGCAATATGCTGGACGAGGACGGCACGCTCAAGACCGGTCTCGAGCTGACCTTTAAGGCGTATGCTATCCAGAAATACGAAGGCGTCTATTCCAACGGTTCTTACGATAGCTTCTCGAGTACGGACGCTTATTTAGCGGTACTGTCAGATGCTCGGGTTGAGGTGACGACCAGCTCCAAAGGCATCTCGGTGCTGAAAAGCGGAAAGGATGTCGTTTTGGGCGCCGATATGCAAACGCTCAAATTGATACGTACAAATTCAAACGGACAGAACGTTTCCGTTGACCTGAACGGCTACACGCTCTCGCCTACACGGATGGATTTGTATGCGGTCGGCGTTGAAAACGATGACGCCGCCAAGCCCACGACCATTACCGTAATCGGCGAAGGCACGGTAACCGGGGACACCGGCGGCGATATAAACCACGCGGCTTATGCTGATGGCGCCGGCGCGTACGTTGTGCTGGAAAGCGGTACTTATGTGAACACGGCCTCCAGCGGCGAAATGATTTATGCGGAGAATGGCGGCCACATCATCATAAACGGCGGTACGTTTAAGAATGAAGGCGCGCCGAAGTGGACGCTGAACCTGAAAGACAACAGCGGCAGCTCTATTGTGGTTACGGGCGGTTCCTTCTGGGAGTATGACCCGTCCAATTCGGACACGGAGCCCGGCGGCCCGGTAAGCTTCGTTGCGGAAGGGTACACGGTTGTGTCGGAAGTGAAGGAAGACGGCACCTGGTACACCGTCGTCCCGGCAACCGCGTAAATCAGCGGCACCCTTCCTCCCGCTGCTGTCAGAATTCAGAATTCAGAAATCAGATATCAGATATCAGAACGCGTAGTGGCGGGCTTCCACGCCCGCCCGCGCACAGTCCGGCATGGATACGCGTACCGGCTGCGATGAAAATAAATTTGTACAGCGGTAGGGGCGGGTCTCCGTGCCCGCCCGCACAGCCCGACATGGACACACGTTCCGGTTGCGGTGAAACCAAAAGTCAGACGAACCTTTCCTCCCTCTGAGGAGGGAGGTGGCAAAACGGAACGCAGTGACGTTTTGACGGAG
>CASGAS010000085.1 GCA_949299505.1 uncultured Eubacteriales bacterium | reverse complement strand
CCAAGCTGTTTCCGGCGGTGCGGATATTGAAAATCAGAACCGCCGGGGCGTGTGTCCGTATCGAACTGCGCACGGGCGGGCACGGAGACCCGCCCCTACGGGTGCTGATTTTTTATTTTCATCGCAGCCGGGGATTGGTTTTAACGGGCTTTGCACGGGCAGGCATGGAAGCCTGCCACTACGGGTGCTGATTTTTTATTTTCGTCGCCGCCGGGCGCAAAAAAACGCCCTCCCGAAAACGGGAGGGCGCAAAGATGGGGCGCTTATTTCATGGTCATGTTCTGTTCGATGAGCGCGACGACGTCCGCCGGCTGCGCGATGTTTTCGGCGGTGTACAGAATCTTGTACGCTTCGTCGTTATAGAAGTAATACAAAATCACATACTGCGCCGTTCTGCCATCCTGCATTTTGGCGTTCAGGTCCAGCCGCAGCGCGGACTGCCCAAGCAGGGTAATCGTTTCGCTGCTGCACTGCGCCTCGTTGCCGCTTTGCAGCAGCATCTGCTCAAGCGCCTTTGTGCCGTTCGTCTTTTCCTGCATATAGCCGTCCACGGTCTCGCCCTCGTCGAGCGCGCCGAAATTGGTGATGTCGATGGTCTCCTTCGCGTCCTCGCCGCTTTCCCGCAGGAGAACGCCGTTTTTGTCCACCGTCCAGCCGTCGGGGACGGTCAGCTTGAAGTCCGCGGTTTCAAGCGTTTTGCCGTCCGTAATCACCTTGGGGAAGTCGATGCTGTTCGTCTGCGGGTCGCCGTTTGCGTCGGTCATGACCTCGCCGTTCGCATCGGTCACATAGACAAGCAGGTCGCCTTCGTCGTTGACGACGGTGTTGCCCGCCTCGTCCGTGACGGCCGGGTATTCCAGCCCGCGGTCGCTTTCAATCATCAGGTACTTGTTCCCGCACGCCGCAAGCAGCAGCCCGAGCGCAAGCACCGCGCAGGCGGCCGCTAAGAGTTTCCGTTTCATTCGCTCACATCCTTTGTTTTGCCGCAGAATCCCTATACTATTATATATATGGGTTTTTTTGACCACTATATGTTGTAGTCCGGGGCGGGAATCAATACGCCTTGCCCCAATACAGCATGTGCTTTGCCGGTTTGCCGCAGCACACGCAGACGTCGGAAACCGCCTCCTGCTCGAACGGGATGCAGCGCGACGTCACGCCCAGCTCGTCCTTGAGCCGGTCCTCGCAGGCGCGGTCGCCGCACCACATGGCCTTGATAAAGCCGGGCTTGTTTTCCGCAATGTCCCGAAGCTCGTCAAAATTCTTCGCCGTGAAGGTCATGTTCGCCCGCCGCGCGCAGGCCGCGTCATACAGCCCCTGCCGCACGCTTTCGAGCAGCGCGGGAACGGCCGTCTCGAGCGCGTCGAGCGAAACCGTCTGCTTTTCGCCGTTGTCGCGCCGCACCAGCACGCACTGGTTCTCCGCAAGGTCGCGCGGGCCGATTTCCAGCCGCACGGGCACGCCCTTCATCTCGTACTGCGCGAATTTCCAGCCCGGGGAATTGTCGGAAAAGTCCGCTTTGACGCGGCAGACGGACAGAAGCCGCTTCACGACGGCCTCGGCGGCCTCGGTTACGCCGGGCTTGTGCGCCGCGACGGGGACGACGACCACCTGCACGGGCGCGACGGCCGGGGGCAGCACAAGGCCGCGGTCGTCGCCGTGCGCCATGATAATCGCGCCGATAAGCCGCGTCGAGCAGCCCCAGGAGGTCTGGAACGGGTACTGGAGGGTGTTGTTTTTGTCGGTGAACTGGATGCCGAACGCGCGCGCAAAGCCGTCGCCGAAGTAGTGCGACGTCGCGCTTTGCAGCGCCTTGCCGTCGTGCATGAGCGCTTCGACGGTGTAGGTGTCCTCGGCGCCGGCGAACCGCTCCTTTGCGGTCTTGACGCCCTTAATGACGGGCATGGCCAGCTCGTTTTCGCAGAAGTCGGCGTAGACCCCGAGCATTTGCAGGGTTTCCTCGCGCGCCTCGGCCTCCGTGGCGTGGATGGTGTGCCCCTCCTGCCACCAGAATTCGCGGGTGCGCAAAAACGGCCGGGTCGTCTTTTCCCAGCGCACGACCGACACCCACTGGTTGTAGAGCTTCGGCAAATCCCGGTAGGACTGGACAATCTGCTTGTAGTGCTCGCAGAACAGCGTCTCCGACGTCGGGCGCACGCACAGGCGCTCCTCGAGCTTTTCGCTGCCGCCGTAGGTCACCCACGCGACCTCGGGCGCGAAGCCCTCGACGTGCTCCTTTTCCTTATTGAGCAGGCTTTCCGGGATAAACATCGGCATGCAGACGTTTTCGTGCCCGAGCGCCTTGAATTTCGCGTCGAGAATGTGCTGGATATTCTCCCAGATGGCGCAGCCGTACGGCCGCAGCGCCAGGCACCCCTTGACGCCCGTGTACTCCACAAGCTCCGCCTTTTTCACGACGTCGGTGTACCACTTTGCGAAATCGACCTCCATGGAGGTGATTTCCTCAACAAACTTCTTTTCCTTTGCCATATCTTCCCTGCCTGCTTTCCGTAAAGACGAAGGGGACGCCGGGCGGCGCCCCCTCGCGTTTTTAATGTTCTTCGATATATTGCACAATGTCGCCGACGGTCTTGATGCGCGCAAGCTCCTCCTCGGGGACCTCGATTTGGAACTCGTCCTCAAACGTCATGACCAAATCGACCATGTCCAGGCTGTCCGCGTCCAGATCCTCCGCCAGCAGCGTTTCCGGCGTAACGGCGTCGGGGTCGGCCTCAAACTGTTCGCAGATAATGTCTCTGACCTTTTCAAAAATCATACTGCACCTCTCGCTTCTTGAAGGTCTCATATCCATTGTATAAAAATATTCGCCTTTGTCAATAACCTTTTCCATTTTCGCCGCAAAATTGTTGCAGCGGGGCGGTATCCACGCCCGTGCAGCCCTCCAAAAGCGCCAAAAGCCGCCGGGCCGCCGCACGCGTGCCGCCGGGAACGCCGGATTCGAGATTGACGGGCAGAAGCGGGTCGTGAACGCTCAGGCGCAGGATGAAAAAGCCGTCCTCTTTCGGGAAGCAGACCTTTACGCCCTCATAGCTGTCGTCGGCAACGGTCTCCCCCGCCCGCTTCGCCGCCGCCTCGACGTGCGCGAGCACCGCTTCGCCGCAGGCCCTGAAATCCGCCGCCAGAATGGGCAGGCGCACCTCCGCCTCCTCGGCGGGCTCCTCGAGCGCGGCAATCAAGTCGGAAAGCCCCTTGCCCGCGCGCTTTTGGCGGCACAGCTCCACAATGATGCGCGTGACCAGGTACGCGCCGTCGTCGAGAAAGTAGTTTTCCGAAAACGCCGCGTGGCCGGAGGTCTCAATGGCAAGCGGGACGTTTTCGCCCAGCGCGGTGCGCCGCTGCGCTTCGTCAATCACGTTTTTGTAGCCGCGCTTAAAGCGCAGGTGCCGGCCGCCCAGGGTGTTTTCAATAAAGCG
>CASGAS010000084.1 GCA_949299505.1 uncultured Eubacteriales bacterium | reverse complement strand
AAGCTTTTAAGAGCTTCGGAGAACATTGTATCATTCCTGCTTCGCACTTCCGCGCTTCGCAGAGATGGTATAACACCAGCTGTAAGCGGCCGGGCGACCGGCCGCTTTTTTTGCGCGCGGTTGACACGTTTCAAAGAAACGGGTACAATAAACGCAGTCTTTTTTTGGGAGGTGTCGGGATGCGAGAGGTTGCCGTCGTCGGCGGCGGGGCTGCCGGCTTTGCCGCCGCTATTACAGCGGCGCGCGGCGGAAATGTCAGCGTTACGGTATACGAGCGGCTGCAAAAGCCGCTGAAAAAGCTGCTGGCAACCGGAAACGGCCGCTGCAACCTGACCAATCTTGAAGCTTCTGCCGCGGCGTACCGCGGGGACCCGCAGTTTGCCGAACCGGCGCTGACGCGGTTTTCGCCGACGCATACGCTGCGGTTCTTCCGCTCGATGGGCCTTTGCACCAAAACGGAAGCGCTCGGGCGCGTTTACCCGATGTCCGGGCAGGCTGCCTCCGTGCGCGACGTGCTGCTGGAGGAGGCGAGGCGGCTTTCCGTGCACGTCTGTACGGACTGCGCGATTGAGACTGTGCGCCCGGAAAACGGCGGCTTTGTGCTCAACGGCGTCTACCGCTGCGACGCGCTTGTGCTGGCGGCGGGCGGCGCTGCGGCGCCGCAGCACGGGACAGACGGCGGCGCGTTTCGGCTGCTCGAGCAGCTGGGGCTTCCGGTGATTCGGCCGTTCCCGGCGCTTACGGCGCTTGTGTGCCGCAAATTTCCGAAAAATCTCAAGGGTGTGCGCTGCGACTGCGGCGTGCGCCTGTACGACGGGGAGCGCCTTATGTATGAGACGGCGGGCGAGGTGCAGTTCACGGAATACGGGCTGTCCGGGATTCCCGTTTTTTCCCTGTCCCGCTATGCGTCCGGGGCGGCCAACGCAGCCGTTGCGCTCAACTGTTTGCCGCAGCTTTCCGCGCAGACGGTCGCCGCGTTTTTGTGCGAGGCTGCGCGCAAAACGCCGGAAAAGCCCGCCGGACTTCTGGCGGAGGGTCTGGTCCCGCAGGCGCTTGGTTCGTATTTGCTGCTGCAATGCGGCGTTCGCAGGGAAGAAAAAATCGGCGCGCTGCAAAAAAAGCGCCTTCTGCGCTTTGGCGAAACGCTGCAGGACGCGCGCTTTGCCGTCGAAGGTCCGCGCGGATTCGATTTTGCACAGGTCACGGCGGGCGGCGCGGATTGCGCGTCGTTTTCCCCGGCGACGATGGAGGCGAAGCGGTACCCGCATTTGTTTGTCTGCGGCGAAACGCTGAACGTGGACGGCGACTGCGGCGGCTATAATCTGCAATGGGCGTGGAGCTCGGGCTGCGCCGCGGGCGAAGCGATTGCACAGTGGGCGAAAAAGGAGGGAGCGGCATGCTGCGCATCCGGGAACTGAAACTGCCGCTCGAAGCGGACGAACGGGAGCTTGTGCGGCTGGCGGCCAAAATTCTGCGCATACCAGTCGGGGAAATCCGCCAGCTTTCCATTTACCGGAAATCGCTGGACTGCCGCAAAAAAGAGGAAATCAAGTTCATCTATACCGTGGACGTGGACGTCGGCGGCGAAGAGGAGCGGCTGCTTCGCAGGCTGCACACGAACCGCGTGGAAGCCGCGCAGGACTATACCTACACGCTGCCCGAGAACCGGCGGCGCACGGACCTTCGGCCGGTTGTGGCCGGATTTGGACCGGCCGGCATGTTTGCGGCGCTTATTTTGGCGCGCGCGGGGCTGCGGCCCATCGTGCTTGAGCGCGGCAAATGTGTGGAAGAACGGACGAACCGCGTGCAGACCTTTTGGCAGACGCGCGTGCTCGACCCCAATACCAACGTCCAGTTCGGCGAGGGCGGCGCCGGGACCTTTTCCGACGGCAAGCTCAACACCGGGACCAAGGATATCCGCCAGCGCGAGGTGCTGCGGCAGTTCGTTCTGCACGGCGCGCCGCAGGAGATTTTAACAAGCGCCAAGCCCCACATCGGAACGGACAAGCTGCCCGGCGTGGTGCGCGCTTTTCGCGAGGAAATTCTGGCTTTGGGCGGCGAGGTCCGCTTTGAAACGCGGCTCGACGACCTGCTTGTATACAACGGCGCGGTGCAGGGCGTGCGCATAACGGACAAAGCCGGCCGGTCGTCCGACCTGGAAACCGACGCTTTGGTGCTGGCCGTCGGCCATTCCGCGCGCGATACGGTCGAAATGCTCTACCGCCGCAAAATTCCCATCCAGCAAAAGGCGTTTTCCATCGGCGCGCGCATTGAGCATAAGCAGGAAATGATCGACCGTGCGCAGTACGGCCGGTTCGCCGGCCATCCGAAGCTGCAGGCGGCGGACTATAAGCTGGCCTGCCACCCGCCCGGGGGCAGAGGGGCGTATACCTTTTGTATGTGCCCCGGCGGTACGGTCGTTTGCGCGTCGAGCGAGCCGGGCACGGTCGTGACCAACGGCATGAGCCCCTATTTGCGCGACGGCGAAAATGCAAACGCGGCGCTGTTAGTCGGCGTTGAACCCGATCAGTTCCCCGGGGATCACCCGCTTGACGGTATGTATTTGCAGCTTGCCATTGAGCAAAACGCGTTCCGGCTCGGCGGCGGCGACTATACCGCGCCCGCCATGCTGGTCGGCGACTTTTTGCGGGGGACTTCATCGGTCCGCCTCGGCGCGGTCGCGCCGACCTGCCCCACCGGCGTGCGGCTTGCGGACCTCTCTGCGCTTTTGCCCGCCCGCGTGACGGAAACGATGCGCGAGGCGATTGTTAAAATGGACGGGATGCTCGAAGGCTTCGCTTTCCCCGAAGCGGTCCTGACCGCGCCGGAGACCCGTTCCTCTTCGCCGGTGCGCATTGTCCGCGACGAATTTTTCCAAAGCACCGTAAACGGCCTTTTCCCCTGCGGCGAGGGCGCGGGGTACGCGGGCGGCATCGTCTCGGCCGCTGTCGACGGCATCAAATGCGCCGAAGCGGTCCTGCGCGACGAGCACTGAATCCATAAAACGAACCGGCCGGTCTGCGGGGCTTGCAGACCGGCCGGTTTTTGCGGCTTTTACACATAGAGCTGTACCTGCGCGCGCAGCTTGCCTTTTTTTGTTTCGCGCAGAATCCCGTCGTAGCGAAACCGCCCGTGGCCGCGCACGGAAATCAGCTGCCCGGGCGCGGGCGCATAATCCGGCCGCAGCACGGCGGC
The DNA here is from genome assembly GCA_949299505.1 of uncultured Eubacteriales bacterium. Lineage (GTDB taxonomy): Bacteria > Bacillota > Clostridia > Oscillospirales > Acutalibacteraceae > Fimenecus. Next base: position 380 of record CASGAS010000084.1, on the reverse strand, counting down.
GCTGTCGGCGAAAACGCGTTCGGCCGCAATCAGCTTTTGCGCGTCGGCACGGGAAAGGTGAAAAACCGCCGCCACCAAAGCGTCCAGCCGGTTGGATGCGACAACCGCGTCGCGCGCCTCCAGGGTGGGAACGGCGCCGGCGGGCAGCGCGTCCGTTAAGGCCGTGCGTACGGTTGTGTGCCGGACGCGCGTCAGGTTTTCCGTTAAAAAGCGGGCGGTGCGCGCCAGGCAGAACACATAGGCGCTGTTTTCATGTACCAGGATGTCGCCGAGCATCTCCCGGCGCAGCCCCAGATTCAAAAGGCTTCCTAAAAAATCGCGGTGCGAAAGGCGGTCGGCAAATTTCGGGTTCGCCGGCGCAATTTGAATGAGGGCGAGCG
>CASGAS010000083.1:3596-5193 GCA_949299505.1 uncultured Eubacteriales bacterium | reverse complement strand
GGCTTTACGCGCGGGCAAATTTTGACCGCTTCGCCGCCCTCGCCTCGCTGCATCCGCCACCGGCGGCGCTTCGGCGACGGCGCCCGTCAGAGGGAGGAATAGATTTCTGCTGACCTTTGGTTTTATTGTCGCCGAGACGGTGTTCTTGCCGGGCTTTGCACGGGCAGGCGTGGAAGCCCGCCACTACGCGGCTGAAAAATAAATTTTCATCACAGCCGGGGGTTGGCTTTTGCCGAGGTTTGTCCGGATAGTTATAAATTAACTACCCGGGTTCCCCGATGTTTTTTCTTCTTCGTTTCCCGGCGTTTTTCTTCGTTTCCCAGGCTTTGCCTCGTTTTCCGGTTCTTCCGGCGCGGGTCCGGTTCGCCGCTCAGGCCTTTTCCGTTTGTGTTCCGGCTTCCGCTTCGGCTGTTTCCGGCGCGCTTTCCGGTTCGGACACCTCCGCTTCGGCTTCCGGTTCGTCCGGCTCCGCCTGCGTCACGGACAGGGTCACAATCTTCTCGCCCTCCGACACGCGCATGACGCGCACGCCCTTGGAGGGGCGGGCAAATTCGCTGATGTCGGACGCGGGGATGCGAATCAGCACGCCGTCGGAGGAGATGAGAATCACGTCCTCATCCTCGGCCACCATCGTCACGCCCGCCACGTCGCCGAAGCGCTCGGTGTGGTAATTGATAAGCCCCTTGCCGCCGCGGGACTGGACGCGGTAATTCGACACGTCGCTGCGCCGCCCGAAGCCGGTTTCCGTGACGGTCAGGACCTTCTTTTCCTCGTCGAGCACGCAAAGCCCCGCCACACAGTCGCCGGCCTTGAGGGTGAGCGCCTTCACGCCGCGCGCCGTCCGGCCGATAAGCCGCGCCTGCGCCTCGTCAAAGGTGATGCACATGCCCTTTTTCGTCGCGACAAGCAGCTTCTGCCGCCCGTCGGTCAGCTTCACCCAGCACAGCTCGTCGCCCTCGTCGAGGTTAATGGCGGCGATGCCGTTTTTGCGGATGTTGCGGTAGGCGTCGAGCTCGGTGCGCTTGATGACGCCCTGCTTCGTCACCATGCACAGATAGCTTTTCTCCTCGGCGCCGAAGTCCGGCACGCGCAGCATGGCGGTCACGCGCTCGTCGGCGGAAAGCGGCAGGATGTTGACAATGTTCATCCCGCGGCTCTGGCGGCTGCCCTCGGGGATTTCGTACCCCTTTAAGCGGTAGACGCGCCCCAAGGACGTAAAGAACAGGATATAGTCGTGCGACGAGCAGGTGAACATGGTCTCGGCAAGGTCCTCCTCGCGCCGGGTCATCCCCTTGACGCCGCGGCCGCCGCGGTGCTGGGTCTGGTAGGTATCCACGCTCTGGCGCTTGATATAGCCCATGTTCGTCAGGGTATAGACGCAGGTCTCCTCGGGGATGAGGTCCTCTATGTCCACCTCGCCCGAAACGCCGACAATCTCGGTGCGCCGGTCGTCCGCAAACTTGTCGCGAATCGCCAGAAGCTCCGTCTTGACGATTTCATGCACGCGCCGGTCGGAGGTGAGAATCTCCTCGTACTCGGCAATCTTTTTGCGCAGCTCGTCGCGCTCGTCCAGAATCTTGCGAATCTCCAGCCCCGC
>CASGAS010000083.1:0-3587 GCA_949299505.1 uncultured Eubacteriales bacterium | reverse complement strand
ATGGCGGCGATGATGTCGTCGACAATGTCCACCGCGCGCGCCAGGCCCTCCAGGATATGCTCGCGGTCCTTCGCCTTTTTCAGGTCGTAGCGCGTCCGGCGGGTGACGACCTCGCACTGGAACGCGATGTACTGCTCGAGCATCTCCTTTAGCGTCAGCGTCTTCGGCTCGCCGCCGACAAGCGCAAGCTGAATGATGCCGTAGGAGATTTGCAGCTGGGTGTACTGGTAAAGCTGGTTGAGGACGACCTGCGGGTTCGCGTCGCGCTTGAGGTCAATGACCATGCGCATGCCCTCGCGGTTCGAGTAGTCGTTGATGTCCGAAATGCCCTCGACGCGCTTGTCCTTGACAAGGTCGGCGATGGCCTCAATAAGCCGCGCCTTGTTGACCTGGTAGGGCAGCTCCGTCACGACAATGGAAAAACGGCCGTTTTTCTCGTTTTCGACGATTTCGGCTCTGGCGCGGACCGTGATTTTGCCGCGCCCCGTGCCGTAGGCCGCCCGGATGCCCGCGCGCCCCATGATAATCCCGGCGGTCGGGAAGTCGGGGCCCTTGATGCATTCCATCAGCTGCTCGAGCGACGCGTCCGGGTCGTCAATCAGCAGGCACGCGCCGTCAATAACCTCGCCCAAATTGTGCGGCGGGATGTTGGTCGCCATGCCGACGGCAATGCCCGTCGAGCCGTTGACCAGCAGGTTCGGGAAGCGGCTGGGCAGGACGACCGGCTCCTTTAAGCGGTCGTCGTAGTTCGGTATGAAATCGACGGTGTCCTTGTCGATGTTCGTGAGCATCTCCATCGAGATTTTGCTCATGCGCGACTCGGTGTAGCGGTACGCCGCGGGCGGGTCGCCGTCGACCGAGCCGAAGTTGCCGTGGCCGTCGACGAGCATGTACCGCTGCGAAAACGGCTGCGCCAGACGCACCATCGCGTCGTACACGGAGGCGTCGCCGTGCGGGTGGTAACGCCCCAGAACCGCGCCGACGGTGTCCGCGCACTTGCGGTACGCCTTTTCGGGGTAGAGGCTGTTTTCGTACATGGTGTACAGGATGCGCCGGTGCACGGGCTTCAGGCCGTCGCGCACGTCGGGTAGCGCGCGGGAGACGATAACCGCCATGGAGTAGTCGAGAAACGACTTGCGCATTTCGCGGTTGATCTCCACGTTGATGATCTTCTGCTGCTCGAACGGGATGTAGTCCTCGTGGTGTTCGATGGGTTTGTTTTTCATGGAAAAACCTCGTTTTCGGAATAGTTAAAAACTATCTATCTGTCAAATATCCAGATTTTCGACGTATTTCGCGTTCTTTTCGATGAACAGGCGGCGGGGTTCGACCTTGTCGCCCATCAAAATGGAGAAGGTCTCGTCGGCCTCCATGGCGTCCTCCATGGTGACGCGCAGCATCGTGCGGTAATTCGGGTCCATCGTCGTCTCCCACAGCTGCTGCGGGTCCATTTCGCCAAGGCCCTTGTACCGCTGGATGTCGCAGCTGCCGCCGAGCTCCGCGATTTCGCGGTCGCGCTCCTCGTCGGAAAAGGCGTACACATGCTTTTTGCCCTTGGAAATCTTGTAAAGCGGCGGCTGCGCGATGTAGACGTAGCCCTCCTCAATAAGCGGGCGCATATAGCGGAAGAAGAAGGTCAGCAGCAGCGTGCGGATGTGCGCGCCGTCGACGTCGGCATCCGCCATAATGACGACCTTGTGGTACCGCAGCTTCGTAATGTCAAAATCGTCGCCGATACCGGTGCCCAGCGCCATAATGACGGGCGTCAGCTTGTCGTTGCCAATCACCTTGTCCACGCGCGCTTTTTCGACGTTGAGCATCTTGCCCCACAGCGGCAGAATGGCCTGGATGTTGCGGTCGCGGCCCTCCTTGGCCGAGCCACCGGCGGAATCGCCCTCGACGATGTAGATTTCGGTGTTTTCGGGGTTTTTGTCGGTGCAGTCGGCGAGCTTGCCGGGCAGGGCGTTGCTTTCAAGCGCCGATTTGCGCCGGGCGGAGTCGCGCGCCTTTCTTGCGGCCTCCCGCGCGCGCGAAGCGTCGAGCGCCTTGTTGAAAATGGCCTTCGCAACGGCCGGGCGCTCCTCGAAATAGGTCATCATTTTTTCATACAGCATTTTCGAGACGACGCCGGCCATTTCGGTGTTGCCGAGCTTGCCCTTGGTCTGCCCCTCAAATTCCGCCTCGGTCAGCTTGACGCTGATGACCGCCGTCAGCCCCTCGCGCACGTCCTCGCCGGACAGCTTTTTGTCGCCGTCCTTTAAGAGGTTGAACTTTTTGCCGTAATCGTTGAACACGCGCGTCAGCGCCGTCTTAAAGCCCTGCTCGTGCGTGCCGCCATCGACGGTGCGCACGTCGTTGGCAAAGCTCAAAATAATCTCGTTGTAGCCGTCGTTGTAGGAAATTGCGACCTCGGCGCTCTTGTCGCCCTGCACCGTCGAAAAGTGCATGACCTCGTCGTGCACCGGCGTCAATCCCCGGCTTTCGTTGATGTATTCGACAAAGCTGCGAATGCCGCCCTCGTAGCAGAATTCCTCGCGCACGACGTTCGCCTCGTCGCGGCGGTCGCACAGCGTGATGGACAGCCCGGCGTTCAAAAACGCCTGCTCGCGCAGCCGGCGCGCCAGGACGTCGTATTCGTATTCGGTCGTTTCGGTGAAAATTTCCGGGTCCGCCTTAAACCGGATAAACGTCCCCGTGCCGTCGGTGTCGCCGACGACCTCCAAATCGGTCACGACGTCGCCGCGCTCAAAGCGCTGGCGGTAGACGTGCCCCTGGCGGCTGACCTCGATTTCAAACCATTCGGACAGCGCGTTGACAACCGAGGAGCCCACGCCGTGCAGGCCGCCCGAAACCTTGTAGCCGCTGCCGCCGAATTTGCCGCCCGCGTGCAGAACCGTCAGCACGACCGTCACGGCGGGCAGGCCCTCGTCCTCGTTGATGTCCACCGGGATGCCGCGGCCGTTGTCGCGCACGGTAATCACGTCGCCGGGCAGGATTTCGACCTCAATGTGCGAGCAGTAGCCCGCCAGCGCCTCGTCGACGGAGTTGTCGACAATTTCATAGACCAGGTGGTGCAGCCCCTTCGGGCCCGTCGAGCCGATATACATGCCCGGACGCTTGCGCACGGCCTCCAGACCCTTTAAGACCTGGATTTGGTCCGCGCCGTATTCCGTGTCGACGGCGGTGTCCATTTGTTCCTCGTCGAGCGGTCGCAGTTCTTCGTTTGCCATGAATCGTACTCCTTTATTAGATGCTGGATGGTAGCGGATAGACGGTATTTGCTATTTAGAGATTCGGTGCCAGAACGCGCAGCGGCGGGTGATGCCCCTGTTCGGAGAACTGTCCGCGCAGCGGAAAAAGGGCGCCCGAATCCGGAGAATTTCCACGCCCGCCGGGGGTTGGGTTACCAGACGGTTTGCGGCGGTGCGGATGGTGAAAATCAGAAAAAACCCCTTGCCCCCTCTGACGAGGGGGCTGTCACGGTGGAGGAACGACACCGTGACTGGGGGAGAGATACGCTAAAATCCCCTTTTTTGTATCTCTCCCTCCGTCACGCGCAAAGCGCGTGCCACCTCCCTCGTCAGAGG
>CASGAS010000082.1 GCA_949299505.1 uncultured Eubacteriales bacterium | reverse complement strand
CAGCGCTTGTCCGCCAGGCGGAAAATTTTGTAGCAGACAAAGCCGAAAACGAACGCAAAGACGAAGAACAGCACAGTCTTGAGCACAACGGACGCCGGGTGGGCTTCGCCGCCCGACATGCCGATAACAAAGGTCAGCACGATAATGCCCAGCACGTCGTCGATGATGGCGGCGCTTAGAATGGTGATGCCCACCTCCGTGGAAAGCCGGCCGAGCTCCTTGAGCGTCTGGACGGTGATACTCACCGAGGTCGCGGTCATAATAACGCCGATGAACACCGCACGGTAAAATTCGGGCGAACCCAAGGGCGACGCGCCGTAAAACGCCATGTAGAGAAGCGTCCCGCCCACAAGCGGCACCAAAACGCCCGCGCACGCGATGGCGAACGCCTTGGGTCCCGTGCGCACAAGGTCGCGCAGGTTCGTTTGCAGTCCCGCGGAAAACATGAGCAGCACCACGCCGATTTCCGCAAGCTGCGCCAAGAAATCGCTTTGGCCGACAAGGCCCAAAACGCTCGGGCCGATAAGCACCCCGGCGAGAATCTCCCCGACGACCTGCGGCGCTTTGAGCTTGCGCGCCGCAATGCCGCAGACCTTGGCGGCGATGACGATGATGCACAGACTCTTGAATATCGTATACGCTTCCATTTGTACGCCCCTTTTCTTTTCCGCACGCTATTATACGCCGCGCCGCGGCAAAAGGAAACCCCCGATTTCGACAAATCGGGGGCGGTTTACGCTTCGGTTTTGTAAAGGTTTTCGTAAATTTCAGCTCTCGCCGCGCACACCGTCAAAAAAGCCGAGCGGCAGCGTCAAAAACACACCGGTGTTGGGCTTTTCAAGGCCGCCGGTGACCTCCGTAACAATGCGGTGCGCCGTTTCAATTTGGCCGGTGTTCATGGCGGCCAGCAGCAGCTTGCCCTTGCCGGTGTCAGGCTTGAGATACTGCTCGAGCGAGCTGAACACGGGCGGCTTGCGAAGCCCGCTCTGCCCGACCACCTGCAGCGCGCCCTCGCAGTCGAGCAGCGACCCGCCGCGGATGCCCGCCTCCATCATTTTGACTAAGATTTTGTCCATCTTTTCGCTGTCGGGGACAATCAGAATCATCAGCTGCATAGCTTGCCTCCGTTTCCGTTTTATGATACTATTGTATACGAATTTACACAAGAACGCAAGCGTGCGTATCAAAAAGGAGGTGTTCGCCCATGCGCGTGCTGCATTTTACGGTCCCGTCGGAATACGACGGGAAAAAGGCGCGGGAATTTCTGCGCCGGGGCGCCGGGGTCTCCGCCCGGCTCCTGCGCGCGCTCAAGGCGGACCCCATGGGCGTTTGCCGCGGCGGGCGGCCGCTTAGAATGGTTGACCTGCTTCATACCGGGGACCGGCTGACGCTCACCCTCCCCGACGAGCGCGGCGCGGGCGGCACACGCGCGCTTCTGCCGCTGCCCTTGGACGTGCTTTACGAGGACGACGACCTTTTGGTCGTCAACAAGCCCGCGGGGCTCGCCATGCACGAAACGCACAACCACCAGGGCGACGCGCTTTCCAACGCCGTGGCGTATTACTTGCAGCAGCAGGGCAGCGCTGCCGTGTTCCGCACCGTCGGGCGGCTCGACAAGGGCACGTCGGGCGCGGTGGTGTGCGCGCTGCACAAATACGGCGCGGCGAAGCTTTCGGGGCATATCGAAAAGGAATATCTCGCGGTAGCCTGCGGTGTTTACGAGGGCTGCGGCACGATTGACGCGCCCATCTGCCGCCCCGACCCCGGCAAGACCCTGCGCGCCGTGGGGAAACCGGGCGAAGCCGCCGTCACAAACTGGGAGGCGCTTTGGACAGACGGGAAAATATCGCTTTTGCGCGTGCGCCCCGAAACGGGCCGGACGCACCAAATCCGCGTGCATTTCGCGTCGCTTGGCACGCCGCTGGTCGGCGACGATATGTACAAAAGCCCGGACACGCGCCTTTCGCATCAGGCGCTGCACTGCGCGCGCATCCGCTTTACACACCCCGTCAGCGGGAAAGCTTTAGACCTTTACGCCCCACCGCCCGCCGACATGGCGGCGCTTTTGCCGGAAGACGTCCTGCGGGCGCTTTTTGAGGAGGAGACCTGATGGCGCAGAATATTTTTGACAATCCGACTTTTTTCGCGGCATACAAAAACCTGCGCGAAAACGAGCCGAACTACAACGACCTTTTGGAGCAGCCCGCCATGCGCGTGGTGAAATGCCCATGAACATTGCTGAGGTCCAAACCGATAAAAAGCGATATCTCCCCCTTTTGCTGCTCGGCGACGAGGACGAGCAAATGCTCGACCGCTATTTGGCGCGCGGGGTGCTGCTGGTCGGGTTTTCCGACGGGAAGCCTGCCGCCGTCTGCGTCTACACCGACGAGGGCGGCGGCGTCTGGGAGGTGCAGAACCTCGCCGTAAGCCCCCGTTTGCAGCGGCGCGGACTCGGGCGGGAAATGCTCGCGGCGGTCGAAGCACGGTGCAAGGCGGCGGGCGGGCACACGCTGCGCCTCGGCACCGGCGACAGCCGCTTAACGCTCCCCTTTTACCGCGCCTGCGGGTTTTATGAAGTCGGGCGCGAGCCGGGTTATTTCCCGAAGCATTACCCGCGCCCGATTTATGAGGGCGGCGAACAGCTGCTCGACCGGGTGATTTTGGAAAAACGATTATAGCGCCATATAAGAAAGGCCGGACGTTCCAAAACAGGAACGCCCGGCTTTTTTTGCGTTATTCACCCCATCGCGACGGACAGCACCAGCATCAAAAGGAAGCCGACAAGCAGCGCGTAGGAGGCCGGCCGCTCGAAGCCGTGGGAATGGGTCTCGGGAATCATTTCGTCGCAGATGACGTAGAGCATCGTCCCGCCCGCAAAGGCGAGCAGGAAAGGCAGCACCAGCGCGGACGCGGTGCCCGCCGCATAGCCGATAAGCGTGCCGACGACCTCGATAAGCCCGGTAAACATGGCGATAAGCAGCGTGCGCGGACGGCTGATGCCTGCAAGCAGCATCGGCGAAATGACGACCATACCCTCGGGGATGTTCTGCGCCATAATGCCCAGCGCGACGGAAAGCGCGCGGCCGGTATCCGCCCCGCCGAAGGAAACGCCCGCCGCCATGCCCTCGGGCAGGTTGTGTATTGCAATGGCAAGGACGAACAGAAGCACCTTGTCGGCCGAGCCGTTGTGCGCGTGCGCCTCCCGGTCCAGGCCGGAAAGATGGTGCAGGTGCGGAACAAGTCTGTCCATAAGGTTCAAAAACGCCGCGCCCGCAAGCACCCCGAGCACCACCTGCCAAATCCCGCGCAGGCCCGTTTGCTCGACCGCGGGAAAAATAAGCCCCGTAATGGCGGCGCAGAGCATCACCCCGGCGGCAAAGCTCAAGATAATATCGTTCCACTTGTGTGGAATTTTGCGAAACATAAAGCCCAGCAGCGCACCGACAACCGTCGAGCCGCCTACGCCGAGCGCGGTCAGAAGTACCATGCGCATACCGGTTCGCCTCCCCGTTTGTTCTTTTCCATTCTATACAAAACGGGGCGAAATTGCAACAGGGAGTGGGTGGAAATCAGACGGAAGATAAAGGACGATGGCGGGACGCGTAGTGGCGGGCTTCCACGCCCGCCCGTGCAAAGCCCGTTAAAAACCAATCCCCGGCTGCGATGAAAATAAAAATAACCGCTTGTAGGGGCGGGTCTCCGTGCCCGCCCGTGCGCAGTTCGATACGGACACACGCCCCGGCGGTTCTGATTTTCAATATCCGCACCGCCGGAAACAGCTTGG
>CASGAS010000081.1 GCA_949299505.1 uncultured Eubacteriales bacterium | reverse complement strand
CCAACGTCGCCGAGGCTGCAGGAATACCGAAACGCAACGCGATCGCCGGGCTTTAAGGCATAGGACCGCGCGGAATAATTCGGGAACACGCCGTTGACGCTGTATAGCCAGCCGCTTTGCGCGCCCAGGGCGCGTTCCGACAGACCGCCGATGCTGCGCACATAGCCGCCGCTTACGGAAAAGGCGATATTTCGCTCCCGCAGCGTGCGCCGCAAAAGGTCGAGGGCGGACTCCCCCGCTTCCAGCGCAACGGCTTCGTTTTCGAGGAAATAACCGCTTGCCGGCAGCACGTCCGCATAGGCGGGGTCGCGCAGGATTCCGTTTTCCACAGCGGTTGAAAATCCGACGGTCAACGTGACCGTTTCCGCCTGCGGCGCGGGTGCGGCGGTCGGTGCGGGCGCGGCGGACGGTACGGCGGTCGAGCTTTCGCCGCCGGACGCATGCTGCGTTTCGGGCTTCTTCTGCACAGCGGTTGTTTCTCCCGCCGTCGTCCCGGCGCTTGCCGTCTGTCCGGCCGTGACCGTCTGCGCCGCAGCCGTCGTTTGCAGCGCTTCGCCGGTCGTCGCGGCGGGCTCTTCTGCGCTTCGGCAGGCGCAAAGCAGCAGGCTGCAGGCGCACAAAAGCGCAAGCACCCGCAATACGGTGCGCGCGTTACACATGGCGCTTGCGTCCAAGCAGCAGCGCCGCCGCAAGACACGGGAGCGCAAAAGCGGCAAGCGCCGGCGCGGCGCCGCCGGTCTTGGGAATTTCTACCGGGGAAACGGGCGTTTCTTCGGCGGAAATTCCGGTCGTCTCTTCCGTCTGCGGCGTTTGCGTCTCCGGCTCGGAAGCCGCGGGCGCGCCGGTAAAGGTAAACAGCGTCGGCTCGCCGGCCTGCAGCCGCCGATACGCCTCAAGCGCCTGTGCAATCTGGTAGGTCGTCAGCGGATCCTCCGCGCCCGCGTAGTTCAGCCCGCCGCCCGCTTCGGACAGGTATGTTTCAAGCGCATCAACGGGCGACACGCCGTTTTTGCAGAATTCCGGGTCGGTCGGGTCAAGCCCCAACGCGCACAGCGCCAGAATCACCTGGGCGGTGCTTTCGCCGCTGGGCGTGCCGAACACCGCCGTGCCGAACGCGCCGCTCTCGAACTGCTGTGCTTTCAGATAGGCAAGCGCGCGGTCCAGCACCTTGCGGACCGTTTCATCCTTTTCCCGGTACGGGGCGAGCGCCTGCACCGCCATGGCGGTCGTGTCGCAGTCGGAGGAAATGCCGTACCCCTGGTCCTCGGTGCAGTACGGGAACCCGCCGTCCGCCTGCTGCGCGGCGCACAGAGCTTTCACTACCGGCTCCCGGTCGCTGTCCGTAAAGGGAAAAGACGCGTCAAAATCCATCGCCAAAAGTGGGAACGCAAGGCTGCTGACATAGATTTGCGACGTGTAATCCACCGCCCGCAGCGCCGCGAGCAAATCGTGCCCGCCGATGTTTTGCGGGGAACGTCCGACCGCCTTCGCCGCCAGAACAAGCCGCGCAACGTCGCTCGGGTACAGCGTTTCCAGGCTGTTTTGCACCACCGCCGTAAGGTAACCGCCATACCGCGCGTCCGGCTGCACGCCGCATTGCGCAAGCGTAAAGGCCGTCCAGTCCGCAAGGCTGTCCGGATAGTCGGTTTGCGTATAATCGAACTGCGTGTTTTCCTCCTGTTGCAGCCAGGAAAGCGCCGCCTCCCGCGCGTTCTGCGGCGCGGCCGACGCCGGCAGCGCAAGCGCGCAAATCAGCAGCAGGGCAAGGGAAATACGGAATACTTGTTTCATGGTGTACCGCCTTTCGTGAAATAATAAAGCGGAGCCCCGTGGGACTCCGCCGAAAAAGCGCAAACAGGCGCACCTGCGCCGCGCGCATATTCCGACAGCTTCTTTCCCACCGAAAGAATCCTGTAAAACTGCGCGTACAGGCAGGTCTCCTGACTCACGGCGCGCTTGCCGCCGCCTTCCCAAAGCCAAAGCTTCGGTGGCGTTTTGGCGGCAAAAACCGTTTACAGTAGCGGGGGCTGTCACGGCTTTGCACCGTGTTCCCTTTTCACTTTGCCCGGGCGCGCGGTTTGCGCGCTGCAAAGCACCTGTACGCGGAATTCTGTTTTAATAATTGTCGCAGAAATCTGCAATGACGGGCGAATGGTCGTTCCAGTTGTAATACCCGCCGGCACGGACAACCTCTTTAGCGGCGGTCGCGCTTTCCTTTGCCGCGGCCAGCGTCGGGTACTGCGCTTTCAGATCGCTTAAGAGAGCCGACGCGTCCGGCGCCTGTGCCCCGCAGAGAAGGCCGAGCGCCGTGAGCGCGGTCGGAAGCGGCGACAAAAACGCCGCGCGCAGCACGCCGAGCGACCCGTCCGCACGCAGATAGGTCCCGCTCTGCGCCGTAAACGGTGCGGTAAACAGCTGTTCGCTTGCCGTTTCGGTATAGGCGTTTGAGAGCGAAAGCGTATATTCCGCCGTCACGGCGTCCGGCTTTTTGCAGTCCAAAAGCACTGCGGCGCGTTCCCCGCGGTAGGCGCAGACAGGTTCCACGCCCAAAAGCCGCATTCCGGCAAAGCCCGCGCTTTTTTCCGTCGCGTCCATATACACGGCCGGGAAATGCGCCTTTGCAAAGGCGGCTTCCTCCAGCGATGCGGCGGGCCCGAGCACGACGGCGACGCTGTCGCCGAACGACGCGAGCTTTTCGCGCATCGCCTCGACCCGCTCGCGGGGGACGGGCGGCATTTTCGTGTTGGCGGCAAAAATACCGAAACGGCCGCCCTTGCACAGCAGGCCCTTTTCGCCCGCAGGCAGCGCGCGCATCACGGTTTTGCCGAGATAGCGCAAATCGACCGGGCAAAGCGCCGAGCAGAAGGTGCAGACAGTTGACAAGCTGTTCTCCTTTACAGGCGTCGGCTTTGCGACCGGCTGCTTTTCGCGCAGAGAGCCGGTCGGGCAGACCGTCACGCACTGCCCGCAGAACATGCAGTCGCTCTGTTCCAGCGGCAGAGAGAACGCGGGGCTGACGACCGTATCAAAGCCGCGACCGACAAGGCCCAGGTTCGTTTTGCCCATCGCCTCGTCGCAGACGCGCACGCAAAGCCCGCACAAAATGCACTTGTCCACATTGCGGGAAATAAGTGAGGCTGTATCCTCCTGATTGCGCTGATGCTTTTCGCCCGTAAGGCGTTCCGGCTTTACATCGTATTGATTCGCGTAAGCAATCAGCTTGCACTCGAAGTAGTCGTGGCAGCCGCAGGAAAGGCAGCGCATGGCTTCTTTTTTCGCTTCCGCCTCGGAAAGTCCGAGCGCGACCTCGCCGAAATCGTGCTTGCGCTCTCCGGCGGGACGCACCGGCATTTGCACGCGCGGCGCTTTTTCAAATTTATCAAAGAATTCGGGCGCGGGCGTGCGTTCGACCAAAAACGGCTTTTTGTACCGCGCGGCCTCGCCGTGCAGATACCGGTCGACCACAAGCGCCGCCTTCTGTGCTTCGCCGATGGCGGCAATCGCAATGGACGCGCCGCGGTTCGTCATATCGCCCACCGCGAATACGCCCGGCAGCGAAGTCGAAAACGTTTCCTCATCCGCCGCTACCGTATTGCGCTTTGTCGCTTCGACCGCTTCAAAGCCCGCAAGGTCCGGCTGCTGGCCGATGGCCATCAGCACCGTATCGAATTCGACGCGCTCGGTGTCGCCTTCAATCGGCTCGGGACGGCGGCGGCCGCTTTGGTCGGGCTCGCCCAAGCGCATATGCTGCAGCGTTGCGGTCACGGTTGCGCCGTTGTCGGCAAATTCGACGGGCGCCGTCAAAAAGCGGAACGTCACGCCCTCTTCGGTGGCCTCTTCAATCTCAATCGCCTCGGCGGGCATTTCCT
>CASGAS010000080.1 GCA_949299505.1 uncultured Eubacteriales bacterium | reverse complement strand
TGATGTTGCCGTTCTCCAGATAGTCGGTCAGTTCGGCCGTGAGGCTCACCTTGTGGCTCTTGGAGAAGAGTCCCAGGGAGACCTTCGCCTCGCGGTCCACGACATTCACGCGCAGCAGCGTGTTTCCCTTCGCCCGGCGGACCCGTTCGGCAAAGTCGCGGATCAGGGTTTCGGTCACCTCCTCGATCGGCAGCTGGACGGAGATCTCCCTGATCATCGTATCGCGCAGCTCCTGCAGCTGGACCATCGAGAGGATCTTGAATTCGAGTTCCTGGTCGTTGTAGGGCCGGGGCTGGACCTTTCCGCGGATAAAGAGGAAGTAATCGGCGAAGAGGTACTTGCGGAAATTCTCCCAGTTCTCAAGGGAGGAAACGTCAAACAGCTGATAGGAAAAGCGGTCCTTGTACTCGCCGAGCTCCTCGACGAATTTCTGCATTTTCTGCTCGCTTCTGGCGACGCCGATAACGGTGCAGCCATGCTCCTTAATCAGCTTTTCGGCAATACCCTTGCCCATACCGCTCGACGCGCCGGTAACGATGACAGTCTTGAAATTCAGCCAGTTCTTATCCATGGAATACGCTCCTTGTCCTTTTTAGATTCCACCCTGTATTGTAGCGCAACGCCGCCGGTTTTTCAAGTCTTTTTTCCGCTTTCGCCGCCCTTGACAAACGCGCCCCGCAGATGCTATGCTGGAAGCGTACAGGAGGGAAAACGATGGAGTACCTTATCCGCCGCAGCCGGCGCAGGACAATCGTCCTGCAGCTTAAGCTGCCGGAAATCGAACCCAATATGGTTTTGGGCGGCCCCTTCCCGCGCGGGCAGCGTTAAAATTTTTGCCATACGTCAGTATGGCTTCAAATTTATGCCTTGCCCGCACGAAAATCTCCTCGCCCAAAACTGCTTCGCACCGAAAACACAGGCGGTGGGGATGGATTTTCGCTTTTGAGCCCGCAGGCGGGCTGCCGCCCGGCAAGGGCGAAAAGGGGAAAAGGCGCCGCACCGGTGCGTTTTCGGCATATCGGGTTCGGTTCCCGGCAGCTTACGCCGGACGGCGTGCCGATGATTAAAGCGCCGCTCGGGTACCCGCAAGCAGAGGCCGAACGCTTTTTGGCACGGCATGAAGCCTGGCTTCGTGCTGCGCGCCGGCGGCAGGCTGCCCAAAACGCGCTGGAGGCAACGCTCACCGAACCGCGCGTCGCCGCGCTCAAGGCCCGCGCCAAGGCGGAAATTCCGCCGTGCGTCGCCCGTTTTGCCGAAAAAATGGGCGTTCGGCCAAAGTCCGTGCGCATCACAAGCGCCAAAACGCGGTTTGGTTCGTGCAGCGGCGAAAACGGGCTTTGCTTTTCGTGGCGGCTGATGCTGTACCCGCCCGAAGCGGTCGAGTATGTGGTGGTGCATGAGCTTGCGCACATCCGCGAAAAGAACCACGCCCCCGCCTTTTACCGCCTGATTGCCGACGTGCTGCCCGACTACAAGGCGCGCGAACGGCTGTTAAAAGAAATCCCAGAAAAAGGAGAACCCCGCAATGACCCATGAGGAAGTCCGCGCCCGGATGGAGGAAGGGCGCATCTACCCGCCCGACGACGAAGGCATCCTGCGCGAGCAGCTTGGCTGCCTGGAGCTTTTGTACGACTACAATGCGACGCGTCCGCACGAGCAGGAAAAACGGCAGGCGCTGCTGCAAAAGATGTTTGCCGAAATCGGTGAGGGCTGCTATTTTGAGCCGCCGCTGCACGCAAACTGGGCGGGACGGCATGTGCACGCCGGAAATTTTGTGTACGGCAACTTCAACCTGACGCTGGTCGACGACGGCGACATTTTCATCGGCGACAACTGCATGTTCGGTCCGAACGTCACCATAGCCACCGCCGGGCACCCGGTCGAACCGGGCCTGCGCAGCCGCGGGATGCAGTTCAACCTGCCCGTGCGCATCGGCAAAAACGTGTGGGTCGGCGGCGGCGCGGTGCTGCTGCCGGGCGTGACGATTGGGGACAACACGGTTATCGGCGCGGGCAGCGTCGTGACGAAGGACATTCCGGCGAACGTCGTCGCGGTGGGAAACCCCTGCCGCGTGCTGCGCGAAATCGGCGAGCGCGACCGGCTGTATTACTACAAGGACCGCAAAATCGATATCGAATAAACCCGGTAAATGCATGCGCGGGGCCTCCGGCTTGGAGGTCCCGCGCTGTTTTGTTCCCCTATTGTGTTCGGTTTCCGTCAGCTTTTGTCCTGCCCGCAGGGGCAGGCGGCCTCGGCGGCGGCGCGCGCTTCGGTTGCGGCGGCGTACTGCCGGTAGCCGCCCGAAAGGTTAAAGCAGGCAAAGCCGTGCTGCATGAGGATGCGGCAGGCAATGTAGCTTCGCAGCCCGCTTTGGCAGTGGACGTAAACCGGTTTTCCGGCGGGCAGCTCCCCAAGGCGTTCGCGCAAGGCGTCAAGCTCGATGTTTCGGCAGCCCTCTATGTGCCCGCGCGCATATTCGCCCGGCGTGCGGACGTCCAGAAGTGTCACGCTGCCGTCGCGCGGGAGACCGTCTACCTCATCCCAGAAAAACTGGCGCAGCCGGCCCTTTTGCAGATTGTCCGCCATATAGCCGACCAGGTTGACCGGGTCCTTTGCGGAAGAATAGGGCGGCGCGTAGGCCAAATCCAAATCTTTGAGCGCCGTTGCGGGAAGCCCCGCCTGCATGGCGGTCGCAAGCACGTCGATGCGCTTGTCCACGCCCCGGCCCCCGACAATCTGCGCGCCCAAAAGGCGGTACGTCCCCTTTTGGAACAGCACCTTCATGGCCATGAGCGTCCCGCCCGGATAGTAGGAGGCGTGGTCGGCGGGCGAAAGGTAGATGCGGTCGTAATCGAGCCCCGCCGCCTCAGCCGCACGCGCATTAAGCCCCGTGGAGGCGGCGGTCATATCGAACACCTGCACCACTGCCGAGCCGAACGACCCGCGGTAAGCCGTGTCCCCGCCGCAGATGTTGTCCGCCGCAATGCGCCCCTGCCGGTTCGCAGGTCCCGCAAGCGGAATGCAGGCGTTTTCGCCGGTCACGCCGTTTTGCACCTGCACGGCGTCGCCGACGGCGTAAATGTCCGGGTCACAGGTGCGCATGTGGTCGTCTACGACGATGCTCCCTTTAAGGCCCAGTTTAAGCCCTGCGTCCTTTGCCAGCGCGGTATCGGGTTCCACCCCGGCACAGACGACCGCCATATCGGCTTCGACGGCAGGCAGACCCTCCAAACGCAGCCGCACGCCGTCTTCTCCGCCTTCGACCCCCTGCACGGCGTGGCCGAACAACAGGCGCACGCCCGCTTTTTTAAGCCGCGCGTGGACAAACGCCGCCATGTCTGCGTCGAGCGACTTCAAAAGCTGCCGGCCGCGCTGGACAAGCGTCACAGAGACCCCCTGGCGCAGCAGGTTTTCGGCAAGCTCCAGCCCGATATAGCCGCCGCCCGCAAGCACGGCGGTGCGCGGCTTTTTGGTTGTCACAAAATCGTGAATTTGCAGCGTATCCTCCACCGTGCGCAGCGTGAATACCCGCTCGGGAAGCGGCTGCGGCAGCCCCAGGCGCACCGGGCGCGCGCCGGGGGACAGCACAAGCTTGTCGTAGCCTTCCCGGAATTCCCGGCCGGTCGCAAGGTCGCGCACCGTCACGCACTTTGCTTTGCGGTCAATGGAGAGTACCTCGTGGCGCACGCGCACATCGACACGAAACCGCTCGCGGAAGCTTTCGGGCGTTTGCAGCGTGAGCTCGGCTTCGTCCGCGATAACGCCGCCGATATAATAGGGCAGGCCGCAGTTCGCATAAGACACGAAGCCGCTGCGCTCGAACACCACAATCTGCGCTTCTTCATCGTTTCGGCGCAGGCGCGCCGCGGCCGTCGCGCCGCCC
>CASGAS010000079.1:4216-6450 GCA_949299505.1 uncultured Eubacteriales bacterium | reverse complement strand
ATGAGGTTGATAGGCTGCGTGTGTAAGCATGGTGACATGTTCAGCTTGGCAGTACTAATAGGTCGAGGGCTTGACCTTTCGTGGTTTCCAACAGCGAAATCACGCTTGTTTCCCCTCTCTTTCTTCTCTCTTCACTTCCCACCTTTGTTCAGTTTTTAGGGTGCAATCAAGGACCTGTCCGTTTGGACAGGTCCTTTTTCTATCTGCAAGGGATTATAAGATTTCAATTCTCGGTTTGTTTTTCAGGGCGCGTAAAAATTTTCTTGTATATGCATCTTTCGATTCTTTTGAATACAATTCCGAAATAGACCGTGCATATCCAATTGAGCACAATTGCCGGCAGTCCGGTCAGACTCTGCGGACTCAGAGGTACGCCAAACCAAACAAGCTGCGTTAAAAAGATATAATAGGAGGACTGCCCGATTTCCGAAAGCAGCCTTCCGAAAATCCCCTTTAGCGGTTTCACATACAAAAGAAATACAAGCATGATGGACATTGCTAAAAATACAACAGGTCCGGCAGTTGTCGTCCACCGTGAAAAGATACGTGGTTGATAATCTCTGTAAACCACCAAATACAGCCACACAAAGCTCACGACGGAAAGCGCAAATATGCTGTTTTTCCACTTCTTTAAGCTGCCGCGGTATTTCGCCATGTTCATGCCTGCAACGATAAACGGGAGGTAGCGAAAACACAGCAAACGGTATAGCTTGTCGTCAATGAATCGCCCGGCAAGTATTTCAAACGCAAGAAAAAACGCAACGGTAGCGGCTGTGGTAAGAATCGAATTTTTGTGAAAACAAGCTTGCAAAATGGGATACAGGAACAAAAGCTGCAATAAGATAGGGACATAGTAGCTTCCCGGGCCGATGCCGCCCTCTTTCCACAAAAGCCTGAGCAGGTCGGCGGGTAAATGTCCGTTAAAAAGATACATCAAGCTCAATTCTATGACGAACGCGATGCAAGCAGGAATCAGTATGTTATAGATTTTTTTACTCCATGCGACAGCCTTGCTTCTCCTGCTTTCTCGCTTTTTGCGGTCGGTCATTGTTCTTACATACCCGTAAACCAGCATGAACAAAGGCATGGCCATATTGATCAGGAATACAAAAATCGGTCTTTCTCGATCCGCGTCCGTGAAGGCGCCATGGGTCAGTACGACCATCAGGATACTTATAGCTTTTATATAATCCAGCTGAACGACGCGCTGCCCCGACTGTTTTTCCACCCGCATGTCCCCCCTCATTTTTGACAATTATAGAGGTTTATGTCAAAATACAGTATACTATATTTCTATAATCGGGTCAATTCCGATTCAAGCGTCCTTTTCTCTTGCAAGACGGCATGTTTGTCTGCCGCAGAATAGGATGGAAAGCAGATTGCTTGCAAATGCAGGGTTTTCATTTCCGCCCCGACACGCTATAATGAAAAACGAAACGGGGGAGAAACGGATGAAAACCAAAATTGGCGTCAGCATATCTCGAGAACCTGTACCCATACGGGGCGCAGGTTCTTTTTTTATTTTTCTATATTTCAAAATCCACGGTTGCCAAACGCGGCAATTTCTGTTATACTGCGAAATTGAGGATTTCACCTGAAATTTCCGCGAAAATTCTGAACTTTTCCGTCGGATTTCACAGGTGCGCCGGTCCCGCTTACGGTATCATGGACAAAACTGCGCAAAGGATGTTTTTTATGCTCGATAAGCTCATGGAGCTGTTTTTCAAGGTCAAGACCTATTGGCGCAAGCCGCCGAAGGGCTACGAGGTTACATACAAGGAATTTGTGTATTACGCGCTCGGCTTCGGCGGGACGTCGTTTTTGTCGGTGCTTTGCAACTGGACGAGCATCGCCACGACGACCTACATGATGATTTCGCACTTCAAAATTTCGACCGGCGTCGTCTTTTTTCTCGGCACGGTGCTGGGCTCTGTCTGCGGACTTTTGCGCGCGCCGATTTTGTCGATGCTTATCGACAACCGCAACGACAAGAAAAAACGCGGCAAGTTCAAGCAGTTTTTGATTGTGCCGTCCATTTGCTGGGCGCTGTTTTTCGGGCTGATTCCGTTTATCCCCGCAAGCTGGGCGGAGGTGGAGCTGTTCTCCATCACCATTCCCGCCATCCCCATTATGGGCCTTTACGAGACGCAGACCTCGGTGTTTTCGCTGGCCGTCATCGTGATGTTCGTCATGCTGCAGCTGGGGACGTTTTTCCAGAATATCGTCAACCAGGC
>CASGAS010000079.1:0-4207 GCA_949299505.1 uncultured Eubacteriales bacterium | reverse complement strand
TTTCCTCCGTCGCGCAGGAGCGCGCGAATTTCATTTCAGTGCGCGGGCTTATCAGCAACATTCCCGGCTCGGTTATCAATATGCTGATGCCCATTGTCGCCGGCATTCTGTTCGCCGACTCCGGCCATCAGCTCAACATCAATTTGTACCGCATCTTTTTCCCCATCTGCATGGTCCTGGGCGTCGGCGGCGTGCTGTTCACCTATTTCGGCGTGCACGAGCGCGTCATTGTCAGCAACAACTTTGTCCACCGGGTCAAATTCTGGCAGGGGGCGAAGGAGCTTTCGCAAAATAAGTATTTCTGGATTATCACGGTCTTCAACGTGTTCGCGAATCTGCGCGCCGTCGCCAACATTACAAACTGGATTTGCCAGTTCAGCTTCGAGAGCGCGACGGCCAAGACGATTGCCAACCTGTTCTGCACCACGCTGCTGATGAACGCGTTTATCGTGGGCATGGTCTTTTCGCCGGCGCTCATCAAACGCTGGGGCAAACGGCGCGTGATGCTCATGAGCGCTATCGGGTACGCGGCGATGCTGCTTTTGCAGCTGCTCGTCTACAAAAATCCGTACCTTGTGCTGTTCGCTTCGTTCTGCCAGAATCTGTTCGGCGGCTTCTCCTTTGTTTCTTCGATGATGGTGTCCGACGTGCTCGACTACCAGCAATGGAAGACCGGCAAGCGGCTGGAGGGCTTTTGGCAGAATTACGCCGGCTTCATTACGACGCTCATCGGCGTATTTACCGGGATGCTCACCCCGCTGTTCCTGTCGTTTGGCGGCATCGGCTTCGGCGACGACCTCAACACCGCGCTGCGCGACACGACGCTGCGCGACAACGCGTATTTCTACCAGACGCTCCTGGGGCTTATCGGCTGTGTGATTTGCGCGCTGCCGCTGTTCTTCTATGATTTGACCGAGGATAAGCACGCAAATTATGTGCGCGCGTTAAAGCTGCGCGCCGCGGCGGAGAATTTCCGGGACGGCACGCTTACGGACAAGGACTACGTCAACGTCCGCGAGGTACTTGACTACGCCAACGAAAAGAACGACGCGTTTGTGCTTGAGGAGATTGCGCGGCACGACTGCCTGCAGGAAATCAATGCCCGGGCGGACGCGGTGCTGGAAAAGGTGAAAGCGCAGGAGCGCAAAGCGGACCTGGAGGCGTTCGCGCACGACCTGGAGCTTGAATTCAAGCGGGCGGACGCGCGTGTCGAAAAGCTGCGCAAAAAGGCGCAGAAGAAGGGGGAGACCTTCGACGAAATGGCGGCGCGGCAAAAAGCTGTCTCCAAAATGCAGTACCTGCGGTATTTCAACCAGGCGCCGCTGTCCGCGTACCAGACCTTTGACGCGGCGATGGAAGATCTGGAGGCCGTCTACGACGCGGTTGAAGCGCGGTAACGCGCATTTTGGTACAGCCTAAACGAGAACCGCTCCGCCTGTTTTGGGCGGGGCGGTCCTTTGCTTTATTTTGCGTATTTGTCCAGCCATTCCTCCTTCAAAATTCCGTACTTCTGCGCGTCGCCCGTGCCGAAGCCGGGCTTGTAGTAGTGCTGGCGCGCGACGCCCTCCGGCGTCATGCCGAGCTTCTGCATGACCTTGCCCGACGCCGGGTTGCGGGTATCGTGGTCCGAATACAAGCGGTGGAAGCCGACCTCGCAGAACAGGTATTCGAACACGGCGCGCGCCGCTTCCGTCATATAGCCCCGGTTCCAGTAGGGCCTGTCAATCTGCCAGCCCATCCCGGCATCCCAAACCCCGTCGTGCTCGGTCACCGAAATCTGCCCGATGGCCTTTTTGCCGTCGAGCGTAATCGCCCAGTTGTAGTTGTCCTCGCGCTGGTAGCCGTCGAGCCAGTATTGCAGGATTTTTTCGGAATCTGCGATGCTGCGGTGGGTCTGGTAGCTGACATAGCGCGTGACTTCGGGGTTGCCCGCCCATGCGAAAATATCCGCCGCATCCGTTTCGCAGAACCGGCGCAAAACAAGGCGGCCGGTGTAAAGCGTCTGCGTCCCCTTGTGGTGCGCCAGTTCCTCGCCGGTTTTGGTCCACAGATACTCTTTGCAGCGATAGCGTTCGCTGCCGTCGAATTTTTCGTATTCGCCGTAGCCCGTAAACACAAGCCCGCAGTTTCGGATAACCTGCCCGCTGCGGGGATTTTCCACCGCGTGGCAGGAGCCGATGCGCGTTTCGTGCAGGGTTTCCTTTGCAAATTGCACAATCTTCAGCGCCGCCTCGGTGGCAAAGCCCCGGCGCCAGCGGTCATGGCGCAGGTAGTATCCCAGGCGCCATTGCTGTTTTTCGGCCTCCCAGTAAAGGCCGCCCACGCCGATTAGCTCGCCGCTTGCCTTTTCGATGAAGCCGAAATCATACGATGTGTCCGAATCGTTGTCGAGGCTTTGCAGCCATTCGAGCGTGTCCGCCGTCGTTTCGTGCCGCGGAAAGGCCATGTACCGCGCCACCCGTTCGTCGCCGGCGCACGCGAATACGTCGGGTGCGTCCGCCGGGCTGAGCGGCCGCAGCAGCAGGCGTTCGGTTTCCAGTATCGGTGCTTTCATACAAATTCCTCCTTGGGTTTTTGGTGATTTTCTACGAATGGTTCGCCGGAAAACCGTTTGACAAATCCGGCGAAAATCGGTAAAATATGTATGTACGTGTAGCGGCAGCCCGACAGGCTTTCGGCAACACGTTTGTTTTTTGTACGAGGGCCGCAAAGCCGGCCGTGTTTGCCCGGCGCAAGGCGTGCGCCGCGGTTCGGAAAGGATGGTAGAGATATGGTCAAAACGCTCGCGAAAAGCATTCGGGAGTACAAGGCGACCTCTATCGTGACGCCCATTTTCGTCTCGCTGGAGGTTTTGCTGGAGTGCACAATCCCGTTTGTCATCGCAAAGCTCGTCAATTCCATCAAAAGCAGCGTCAGCATGGAGCTGCTTGTGCGCTACGGCGTCGTTTTGGTGGTTATGGCGGTGCTGTCGCTTGTGTTCGGCGCAATCGCCGGCTCCACCAGCGCGACGGCGTCCAGCGGCTTTGCAAAAAATCTGCGCCGGGATATGTTCGCGCGGATTCAAACGTATTCGTTTGAAAACATCGACAAATTTCTGGTTTCGTCCCTGGTTACACGCATGACCACCGACGTGACGAACGTCCAGATGGCGTACATGATGATTATCCGCATCGCCATCCGCGCGCCGCTGATGCTCGTGTTCGCCTTTGTCATGGCGTTCGTCATGGGCGGGCGCATGGCGTGGATTTTCTTAGTCGTCGTGCCGATTTTGGCCATTGGGCTTATCGCCGTCATTGCCAAAACGATTCCGCTGTTCCGCAAGGTGTTCCGCAAATACGACAAGCTCAACGAATCCATTCAGGAAAACGTCAAGGCGATGCGCGTGGTCAAGTCCTTCGTACGCGAGGACTACGAGCAGAAAAAGTTCAACGCCGCCGCCGGGGACGTCTGCAACGACTTCACCCGCGCCGAGCGGATTTTGGCGCTTAACAACCCGCTTATGCAGTTCTGCATGTACGTCGTCATGGCGTTCGTGCTGTCCTTCGGCTCCTACACCATCATCACCTCGCGCGGCGTCGATTTGGACGTCGGGCAGTTCTCTTCGCTTTTGACATACAGCTTTATGATTTTAAGCAGCCTGATGATGGTTTCCATGGTGTTCGTCATGATCACGATGTCCGAGGAGTCCGGCAAGCGTATTGCGGAAATCCTCAACGAAGAAAGCACGCTGCACAATCCGGAAAACCCGCTTTACGAGGTCCCGGACGGCTCCATTTCGTTTGAGCACGTTAACTTCAAGTATTCCGCCGCGGCCGAGCGCATGGTGCTGTCCGACATCGATTTGCACATCCGCTCCGGTGAAACGATTGGCATTATCGGCGGCACGGGCTCGTCGAAGTCCTCCCTTATCCAGCTTATCCCGCGTCTGTACGACGCCACACAGGGCGCCGTCAAGGTCGGCGGGCACGACGTGCGCGAATATGACCTTGAAACGCTGCGCAACCAGGTTGCGGTTGTGCTGCAAAAGAACGTCCTGTTCTCCGGCACGATTAAGGAAAACCTGCGCTGGGGCAACAAGGAGGCAACGGACGCCGAAATGATGAAGGCGTGCCGCATTGCGTGCGCCGACGAATTTATCGAAACCTTCCCCGAGCGCTACGACACCTACATCGAGCAGGGCGGCGCGAACGTCTCCGGCGGGCAGAAG
>CASGAS010000078.1 GCA_949299505.1 uncultured Eubacteriales bacterium | reverse complement strand
GCCGTCAAAAGAGAAATGTCGTGACCGTCAATCGGCCCCATGTACAGAAACCCGAGGTCTTCAAAAAAGGTGCTTTTGTAAATCAGGTTTTTCAAACTCGTTTTTACACGAAACGCAAAATCGGAAAGCTGTTTCCCGACCAGCGGAATCTTCCGCAAAAAGCTTTCGGTGTGCTGCTTAAGGCGAAAATATCCGGGCTTTGTCCGCAGCACCGCCAGATAACGCGCAACCGAGCCTACGTTTTTGGAAATCGACATCTCATTGTCGTTCAAAATCACAATCAGCCGTTTCCCGGAACGTCCGGCGTTATTGAGCGCTTCATAGGCTAGTCCGCCGGTCAGGGCGCCGTCGCCTATTACGGCAATGGCGGTGTGCTTGTCGTTTTCCAGAGATAAAGCCGTCGCAAGGCCCAAAGCCTCTGAAACCGAGGTGCTGGAATGCCCGCTGAAAAACAGGTCATGCTCGCTTTCTCTCGGGCAGGAAAAGCCGGACAGACCGTTTTCCTGCCGAAGCGTGGAAAACGCCGTATAACGGCCTGTGAGAAGCTTGTGCGTATAGATTTGGTGCCCGACGTCCCAGACGATTTTGTCCTTGGGCGAATCAAACACGCGGTGCAGCGCCAGCGTAAGCTCAACCACGCCCAAATTGCTTGCAAGATGGCCGCCCGTATGCGATACGGTGTCCATAAGCACCTGCCGAATCTCAGCGGCAAGCTCGGGCAGCGCGTCGGCGTCCAGCTTTTTCAAATCCGATGGGGAATGAATGGAATCGAGATATTTCATGTCGACATCTCCCGCGCGATTACTTGCGGCGGACCGCAAGCTCACGCACAAACGCGCGTAAAAAAGTCGTGTCGCCGGAAAAAACGGAAACGGCCTGCTGTGCGCGCTCTGTCAGTGAATCCACCAGCTTTTGGCAGCCGGCAAGACCCAAAAGACGAACAAACGTGACTTTCTCATTTTTGTCGTCGCTGCCTATCGGCTTGCCGAGCTCGTCCTGCGTAGAGGTAACGTCCAGCATATCGTCCACAATTTGGAAAGCAAGGCCCAGGCTGTTGGCATAGGCGCGCGCGGCGGACAAAGCCGATTCGTCGGTGACGCCCGCGGCGATGCAGCCCAAAACGCAGGCGGCCTCCATTAGAGCGCCCGTTTTCAAGCGGTCGATTTTTTCAAGCAGCTCCCGGTCCGGCACGCCGGATTCGGAAAGCAGGTCGAGAACCTGCCCGCCAATCATGCCGCGAACGCCCGCACAGGCGGACAACGTTTGTACGGCATTGGAAATCAGCTGCGGTTCAACGGGCGCCGAAGCAAGGGTTTCAAAGGCAAGCGTTAAAAGCCCGTCGCCGGCAAGCAGCGCCGTATCCTCGCCGAATTGCTTGTGGCAGGACGGCTTTCCGCGTCGGAAATCGTCGTTGTCCATGCAGGGTAAATCATCATGGATCAGCGAATATGTGTGAACCATTTCGACCGCGCACGCAAACGCCAGCGCATTTTCTTCGCGCCCGCCCGCAGCACGGCAAAACGCCAAGGTTAGTATGGGGCGAACGCGCTTTCCGCCGTTTTCTACGCTGTAGCGCATCGCCTCTACGACGCGCTCCTGCCCTTCGCAGGGAATCCGCAGGTATTCCTGCAGCGCGCGCTCAATTTTTATACGATCCGCCTTTGTATCCGTCATTCGGCCTCCCCCTCCTGTCGAAACTCCGAAAGGGACCGTATTTTCTGCTCGGCGCTGTCAAGCGTCTTGCTGCAAAAGGCCGAAAGCTTTGTTCCCTCTTCAAACAGCTTAAGCGCGTCGTCCAACGAAGCGGAGCCGTCCTCAAGCTGCTTGACGATTTCCTCCAGACGCGTAATAGCCTGTTCATACGTCATTTTTTCCATAGCCTTGTCCTTACCTTTCCAAAGAGACGGACTGAACCGTGCAGTCCGCCGTGCCGTCACAAAACCGTACGCGAAGCCGGTCGCCGCCGCTTAAGGCGCGGACCGTACCGACCGTATGCTCGTCCGGTGTGCTTGCTAGCGTGTAGCCGCGCGCCAGAACAGCCAACGGGCTTAAGGAGTGCAGCTTGGCCGCAAGAGAAGCCAGCTGCTCGCGCGCCGCATGTAAGCGGTTTTTTTGCAGCGCTTCAAACGCGTTAACCTTTTGCATAAGCCGCATCCGCTTTTCGTCCAAAAACATTTGGGGATTTTGAAACGAAGCGCGCCCCGTCAGCATAAGGAGTCTGTCGCGTTTTGTGGAAACGGCGGAAATCGCAGCGGAAACCAGCCGCGTACACAGCTGTGAATACCGCGCCGCCTCCGCAAGCCGGTCCGGAACCGCAAGCTCCGCGGCGGCAGATGGCGTTGGCGCGCGAAGATCTGCGGCAAAATCGCACAACGTAAAATCCGTTTCATGTCCGACGGCGGAAATAACCGGAATCGTACACGAAAACACCGCGCGCACGAGCGCTTCGTCGTTAAAGGCCCAAAGGTCTTCCGCAGAGCCGCCGCCGCGCCCGACAATTAAAACGTCCGCACAGCGCAGCTTTTCAAACGATTGCAAAGCGCCGATGATTTGGCCGGGCGCTTCTTCCCCCTGTACGGCGACAGGCGCCAAAACCACCTCAGCCGCAGGCCAGCGGCGCGCCAAAATATGCAGAATATCCTGCACGGCTGCACCTGTGCCGGAGGTGATTACCCCAATTCTGCGCGGGAAAGCCGGAATCGGACGTTTATGGGACGGGTCAAACAGCCCCTCCGCGGCCAGCTTCTGCTTGCGCTGTTCAAAGGCAAGGGAAAGCGCGCCGGCGCCGTCGGGCTGCATGTCCTCTACAAAAATCTGATAGGAGCCGCCGGCTTCGTACAGGGAGGCGCGTCCGCGCACAAGCACCTGCAAACCGTCCTCTGCACGAAAACGAAGCCGCAAAGCGGCATTGCGGAACATGACGGCGCGAACCTGCGCAGTCTCGTCCTTTAAGGTGAAATACAAATGACCCGACGAGTGATATTTGCAGTTGGATATTTCTCCGACAAGAAAAATCGGGTTTAGGTTTTCGTCGCCGTCCAGTTTGGATTTGACATATCGATTCAGCTGGGAAACCGTTAAAATCAGCGGCTGGTCATACGCCATGTTTATACACCGCCTTTCATCCGCAAAGCGCCGAGCACAGCCACACCGGCAGCATTGTCGGCGGAAAAGGCCGGTTCGGCAAAATGCGCGCCGTACTGCGCGGAGAAATAGCCGCGGAGCAACCTGTTGGACGCAACGCCGCCGGAAAAAACAACAGGCAGCACGCCGTATTTGGCAAAAAGCTGCAGCAACATCGCGTCCAGGGCGGCGCGAATACTTTCCAGGCAATATCTGGCGATATCTGAAGGCGATTCGTTCGCATTTTGCAGGTTGCGGCACTGGTTTTCTATGCCGGACAGACAGCAGTCCGCCCCTTTCATGGCGGGGTGAACGGAAAAGGAACGCTTGCTTTCCTGCGCTAATGCGTCCAGCTGCGGACCGCAGGGAAAATCCAGCCCGAGCATGACGCCGACACGGTCGACCGCCTGCCCCGCATGCAGATCCAAGGAACGCGCCACGCAGGCTGCACGGAACAAATACGTTTCATCCGGCTCGACCAAAAGCGCCTCCGTGGTGCCGCCGGAAATGTGGAACGCAAAAAACGGCTTGTCCAAACAAGAAAGCATACCGGCAGAATACAGTGCTGCGGCTATGTGACCCTCCTGATGGGAAACGGTGAAAAGCGGAATATCAAGAACCGTGTGCAGAGACTGCGCAAGTCCTTGGCCGACCAAAAAGCACGGCATATAGGACCCCTCGACGCGCCGCGGCGCATACGACGCGCAAACCACGTCCGGCAAGGGCGCATGTTCTGTAAGCAGAGACGCCAGGACTTTCGGAAGCTGCACCGTATGGTGAAAAACCGCATCGCTTTGCCGCAATCCGCATGCGCCGGATTTTACGGGCAGAAGCATTTTCTGCTGTGTAATTTCGTTCGTTTGCGTGTCGTAAACGGCGGCGGACGTCGTGTAATTGCTCGTGTCAATTCCGAGAATCCGCATTTTCCTGCTTCCTTCCCCGGATAAACGACCCCAAAATCCCGTTTATGAATGATGCGTCTTCTGCGGTCGCGTATTTTTTTGCAAGCTCCACAGCCTCATTTGCAGAGACGCTGCTCGGAATGGAATCGACAAATAAAATCTCGCAAATCGCCAAGCGCAGTACGGAAAGGGCAACTTTTGAAATGCGCTCTTTTTTCCAGCCGATCGCATAGGTTTCGATTACGCTGTCAATCTCCTGCAGCTTCTCATAAACCTGCTTAAACAAAAAGCTGGAAAACACCGTAGGCTCCATAAGCTGTGCTTCCACCGCATAGCCGATTAAATCCTCCTCCGGCACATCCGGGTTAAAGGCTTTTTCAAAAATCAAAATAAAAGCCTGTTCTCTTTCTTCACTCCTGGTCATTTTTATCCTCCAAATAAACCAAACCAGCCCTCCGCTTTCCGGCGGAGAGCCAAGATTTGTACGCTTATGCGTTTTCCTCGTCCGGCGCGGTAAAGTCGATCCCCTGCACGCTGACATGCACTTCGCTGACGATTTTACCGGTCATGCTCTGCACCGCGCTTTTCACACTGCGCTGCACGCAGCTGCAGACCTCCTGCATATTGACGCCGTCTTTTAAGCGCAGATAAATATGGATGCGAAAGCTGCCGTCAAACGACCAGACGCGAACCGCCTTGTTCCCGCAGTCCTCCTTGCGCATCCGCGACACCGGGTCCGGCGTCTTGGATACGAAAGCGCTGACGCCCTCAACATCTTTTGCCGCATTCCAGGCGATAGAGGCAATTACATCGTTGGAAATCACGACCTCGCCGTCACGCGGCGACCCGTTGATGGCCAAGGGAAGCCCACCTTTCCTTGCATATTTCAACGTCCGATTCAGATTCAAATACCTACGAGACTCTTAAAAGCTTTGCTTTTTTTAGAGCTTCGTGAGGTTATTCTACCATTTCTGCGAAGCGCGCAAGTGCGAAGCAGGAATGATACAATGTTCTCCGAAGCTCTTAAAAGCTCTGCTTTTTTTAGAGCTTCGTGAGGTTATTC
>CASGAS010000077.1 GCA_949299505.1 uncultured Eubacteriales bacterium | reverse complement strand
CGCCCCTACGTTGGGCTAACATCTATTATCTAGGATTCACCATCTAATCCAGAAAGGCGATTTTTATGCAAGTTATCGGCATCACAGGGCAGACGGGCGCGGGCAAAAGCACGGTCTGTCTGGCGCTGAAAAAGCGCGGCTGGGCGCACATCGACGCCGACCGCGTGGCGAAAAATCTGTACATACCGGGCCTGCCCCTTGTGGGACGGCTTGCGGCGGCGTTCGGCAGTCAAATTTTAACTACCGACGGCCACGTCGACCGCGACGCGCTGGCCAAGGCGGCGTTTTCGTCGAAAAAGGCGCTGGAAACGCTCAACGCGATTGTCCATCCCGCGGTTACGGCGGCGGTCCGCGGGCAGCTGCACGCGTACGAACGCGCCGGGGTCGAAACGGTCCTGCTCGACGCGATTGCCCTGTTTGAAAGCGGCGAGGACGCGCTGTGCACCCGCACCGTTGCCGTCGTTGCCCCGGCGGAGGTGCGTCTGGCCCGGATTCTGGCGCGCGACGGCGTGTCCGAGGAGACCGCGCGCCGGCGGATTGAAGCGCAGCACACCGAGGACTGGTACTGCGCGCGGTGCGACGCGGTGATACGCAATTACCCCCCTTACGCGCTCGAGGAGGAAATCCGGCGGGTGTTCCCGGTATGAGGCGGGCGGTAAAACGACCCGCCCGGCGTGGCAGGCGATGGCTTGCGCTGCTTTTGGCGGCGGCGCTTTTGGCGGCGGCCGGCGGCGGGGGATATGCGGCGCTGCTTGCGGCGTTCCCGCTCGAATACCGGGCGGAAATCGACCCGGCGGCGGACGACAACGGCGTGGAGCGCGCGCTGTTGTATGCCGTCGCGCACACCGAAAGCGGCTTTGACCCGGCGGCGGTGTCCGAGGCGGGCGCGCTGGGGCTGACGCAGATTACGCCCGAGACCTTTGCGTGGCTGCAGACGAAGACCGGCGAAGCCCTGCCCGACGAGGCGCTTTTTGAGCCGGACGTCGCGGCGAACTATGCCGCGGTGTTCCTGCGGCTTCTGCTCGATGAATTCGGCGGCGACGTCCAAACCGCGGCGGCCGCGTACCACGCGGGACGCGGGCAGGTCAACCGGTGGCTTGCCGACGCGCGGTACTCGGCGGACGGCGAACGGCTGGATACAATTCCCTCCCGCGCCACGGCGCATTATGTGCGCAAGGTGCGGCGGGCGATGCGCATATACGAAGTTTTATATGAAAAGGAGCTTGTGGACAATGGCTGAAGAAAAAAGCACGGTGGAAATGAAAAAGGAAGCGCTGCTTTATAAGCGGCAGAACGCGGCGAAGACCCTCCCGGCCGAAGCGCGCGCGGCGGACGCGTTTTGCGAGGGGTACAAGGCGTTTCTGGACGCGGGCAAGACCGAGCGGGAGGCGGCGGCGTTTATGGCGGCGCGCGCGCAGGAGCACGGGTTTTCGGAATTCGACCCGCTGCGCCGGTACGAAAGCGGCGACCGCGTCTACCTTTGCAACCGCGGCAAAGCGCTGATTTTGGCGGTTCTGGGCGAAAAGCCGCTCGAGGCGGGCGTCCGGCTGACCGCGGCGCACATCGACTCCCCGCGGCTCGACTTAAAGCCGAACCCGCTGTATGAGGCGGATGAGCTGGCGCTATTCAAGACCCATTACTACGGCGGCATCAAAAAATACCAGTGGACGAGCCTGCCGCTGGCGCTGCACGGCGTTATCGTGCGCAAGGACGGCGAAACGGTGCGCGTGTGCATCGGCGAACGCGACGACGAGCCGCGCTTTGTCGTGACCGACCTGCTGCCGCATCTGGCGGGCGAGCAGATGAAGCGCACGCTGTCCGACGGCGTGCGCGGCGAAGAGCTCAACGTACTGGTCGGCAGCCGCCCGTTTGCCGACGACGAGGCGTCGGAGCTTGTGAAGCTCAACATTCTCGACATTCTGTTCCAGAAATACGGCGTGACGGAAGCGGACTTTTTAAGCGCCGAGCTGGAGGCTGTTCCGGCGTTTCACGCCTGCGACGTCGGCCTGGACCGCAGCATGATCGGCGCCTACGGCCACGACGACCGCGTCTGCGCCTACCCGGCGGCCGAGGCGCTGTTCGCCATAGAGGGCACGCCCGCCTACACGGCCGTGGCGGTGCTGACCGACAAGGAGGAAATCGGCTCCGACGGCAACACGGGGCTTAACTCCGCTTATCTTCTCCATTTCCTGACGGACCTCTGCCTTGCGCGCGGCGAAAACGTGCGCATCGCCCTTTCCAACACGAAAAGCCTGTCCGCCGACGTGACCGCGGCGTTTGACCCGACCTTCCCCGACGCCTACGAGCGGACGAACGCATCCTTTTTGAACCGCGGCGTTGCGCTGATGAAATATTCCGGCGCGCGCGGCAAGAGTGGCACCTCCGACGCGTCGGCTGAATATATGGCGTGGGTGCGCCGGATGCTCGACGAAGCGGGCGTTGTCTGGCAGTGCGCGGAGCTCGGCAAGGTGGACGGCGGCGGCGGCGGGACGGTCGCCATGTTCTTGGCGGCGCAGAACATCGACGTGGTGGACGTCGGCGTGCCGGTGCTGTCCATGCACGCGCCGTTCGAGGTTGTCTCGAAGCTGGACGTCTATATGACCTACCGCGCGTGCGAGGCGTTTTATGCCAGGCGGTAGATTCTGGATTCCAGATGCTCGACCGCGCAGGGCGGGGCTTACGTGCCCGCCCGAGGGGGGTTGGATTTCCAAACTATTCACGGCTTCCCCAAAAATAAAAAATTCGCACACACCGTAGGGCGGGGGCTTGCTCCCGCCGTGGAAAATGGCGGCGGGTTAACGAAACTGTTTCCGGCGTTGCGGATATTATAAAATCAGAAGTTACCCCTTGCCCCCTCTGACGAGGGGGATTCCCCGCGGTGCGGGGAAATGTCCGCATAGCGGACAAAGGGGACGGCCCCCGTCAGGGGCTGGCGAGCCGAATGCAATGAGGCGAGACTGGGGGAGAGATACGGGAAACTTTATTTTTCTGTATCTCTCCCTCCGAGTCGTCGGCAAAGCCGCCGACCCACCTCCCTCCTCAGAGGGAGGAATAGATTTCTGCTGACTTTTGGTTTTATCGCAGCCGGGGCTTGGTTCCTGCCGGACTTTGCACGGGCGGGCACGGAGACCCGCCCCTACAAACGGTTATTTTTATTTTTATCGCAGCCGGGACGGCGTTCCTGCCGGACTTTGCACGGGCGGGTATGGAAGCCCGCCTGCGATTCTGCCAGCTGCTATCTGAACGCTGTCTTCCGAAAGGAGTTTTATCTTGGGAAAATTGACAGACGCGATGACGTTTGCCATCGCCGCGCACGGCGACGCGAAGCGCAAGGGCGACGGGACGCCGGCGATTTTCCACGCGATGGAGGCGGCCGCCGTTGCCGCGACGCTCACATCGGATGAGGACGTGCTGGCCGCCGCCGTGCTGCACGATACGGTCGAGGACTGCGGCGTGCGCCCGGAGGAGCTCCGCGCGCGGTTCGGCGACCGCGTGGCGGACCTTGTCGCCGCGGAAACCGAGGACAAAATGCGCCATCTGCCGCCCGAGGAGAGCTGGCACACGCGCAAAAAGGCGGCCGTCGCGCGGCTGCGGGCGGAGACGGACCCGGGCGCTGCGGCGGTGACCCTGGGCGACAAGCTTTCCAACCTGCGCGCGCTGTACCGGGCGAAGCTGCTTGCCGGCGGCGCCATGTGGGACGCCTTCAACCAGAAGGACCCGGCGGCGCACCACTGGTACTACCGCGCCGTTGCCGACGCGCTTTTCGGGCTTTCAAAGACCCCGGCGTGGCAGGAATACGACCGGCTTATCCGCCTGGTCTTTGACGAAGACAAAACCGCCCCCGAAGCCGCGGGGGAAGCAGGGAGGGACTCGGCATGAACGGGAACACGGAAAACGGAATTTTGACAATCACACTGTCCGGGCATATCGATTCGGGCAACGCAGCAAAGCTGGAGCGGGAAATCGCGGCGCTGCGTGAGGAAAAGCCCCATACGGGGCTGGTGCTCGATTTGCAGGACGTCAGCTACATATCGAGCGCCGGGCTGCGCGTCGTGCTGCGGCTGCGCAAGGCCGAACCGTCGCTGCGGCTTGTGAACGCCGGCGCCGAGGTCTACGAGGTGCTCGACATGACCGGCTTTACCGAGATGCTGCCGGTGGAAAAGGCATACCGCACGCTGTGTATCGACGGCTGCGAGGCGCTTGGGCGCGGCTCGAACGGCACGGTCTACCGCATCGACCGGGACACGGTGGTCAAGGTCTACCACAACCCCGACTGCCTGCCCGACGTGCAGCGCGAGCGGGAGCTTGCGCGCAAGGCCTTTGTGCTGGGCATCCCGACGGCCATTCCCTACGACGTTGTGCGCGTGGGAGAGCGCTACGGTTCGGTGTTTGAGCTGCTCAATTCCCGGTCGTTTTCCAAGCTCATCGCCGCCGACCCCGCCGGGATGGACAAATATGTGGACCTGTATGTGGACCTGATGCAGAAAATGCACGCAACCCGCCTTGCGCCCGGGGAGCTGCCGGAGATGAAGGCGGTCGCGCTCGACTGGGCGCGGTTTTTGCGCGGGTATCTGCCCACCGGCGAGGCCGAAAAGCTGGAGGCCCTGATTCAAAACGCGCCCGACCGCGACACCATGCTGCACGGGGATTTTCACACCAACAACATTGTCATGCAGGGCGACGAGGTGCTGCTTATCGACATGGACACCCTGTGCGTCGGGCACCCGGTGTTTGAGCTTGCGTCAATGTACCTGGCCTACGTCGGCTTCGGCGAGCTCGACCACGCCGTGACCGAGCAGTTTTTGAAGCTGCCCTATGCCCTTGCCGGGCAGTTCTGGAAAAAGGCGCTGGCAAAGTATCTTGGGACCGACGACCCCGCGCGCATTCGCGCCGTAGAGGAAAAGGCGATGGTCGTCGGCTATGCGCGGCTCATGCGCCGCACCATCCGCCGCATCGGACTCGATTCCGACGAGGGCCGCACGACCGTCGCGTGCTGCAAGGCGCACCTTGGCGACCTGCTTGCGCGCGTGGATACGCTGGATTTTTAACGGATGCGCCGCACGCGGGCGGACGGTTTCCGGCGGTGCAGATATTGAAAATCAGAAGAATTCCTCTGCCCCCTCTGACGAGGGTGATTCCCCGCGGTGCGGATGATATTACTAAATCAGCAGAATCCCTCTGCCCCCT
>CASGAS010000076.1 GCA_949299505.1 uncultured Eubacteriales bacterium | reverse complement strand
AAATAAAAAATAGCCCTCTGAAAACAGAGGGCGTAAATTACGCGGTACCACCTCATTCGCCGCACCCTCGCGAGGGCGGCCTCGGCGAGCGACAAACATCGCTCTGCGCTTAACGCGCGCACACGGCGGGGCTTACTGGCCGAACAGCGTTTTTCCCCACAGCTCAGGGATGTATTTCGGACAAGCTTCGTACTTCCTTACACCAACCGGAAGCTCTCTGTAACGAAAGGTTTGCCGTACTTCTTCCCGTCAAAGCCGTTAGCAGGATTATACCATATTCCATTTGTTTGTCAACGCTTTTTTTCATTTTCCGCGTTTTGCAGCATTTCCTCTGCGCTTTGAAGCTGCAGCTGCGTTACAGTAATACCGCCCAAAATTCGCGCCAGCTCATGCTTGCGGCCGATTGCGTCCAGGGCCTCGACGTTCGTATAGGTCTGCGCGTCATGCTCCGTTTTCTCAATGCGGAAATGCGTGTCGGCAAAGGCGGCAATCTGGGCCAGGTGCGTGACGCAGAGCACCTGGTGCGTGCGTGAAAGGCCGGAAAGCTTTATGGCGATTTTTTGCGCAGCGCGGCCGCTGACACCGGTATCGATTTCGTCAAAAATCAATGTCTCAATATCGTCCTTCTCCGCCAAAACACTTTTAATAGCCAGCATAATACGGGAAAGTTCGCCGCCGGAGGCGATTTTGGACAACGGCTTCGGCGCTTCGCCGGCATTTGCAGACAGCAGAAATTCCAGCCGGTCCATGCCGTTTTCCGTTAAGTCCGTTTCCGCAAAATCAACGGTAAAGCGAACAGACGGCATATCCAAAAACTGCAGCTCTTCGCAGACGTTGCGGCAAAAGGCGTCCGCCGCCCGCTTGCGTTCGTCAGAAAGCGCTTGGGCAAGCTCGAAAGCCTTTTTATAAGCCGCCTTTGCCTCTTGCGTCAACTGTACGCGCAACTCGTCGGACATTTCGATTTGCTCACGTTCTGCTATAGCGTCCGCAAGAAACTGCAGCATATCTGCTTCCGTTTCCCCGTATTTGCGCCGCAAGGTGTGGAGCATGTCCAGCCGTTCCTCAATCGCGTCGGCTGAAGCGGCGTCAAAGTCCTCCGAATATAACTTATCCCGCAGCGTATCGGCACATTCCGAAAGGGCAAACGCGGCCTCGCGCACGCCGGAAGATGCTTCTGAAAGCGTGTCGGAATACGCGGCGGCACGGTCCAGCGCGTCGGCGGCGGAAAAAGCAAGAGAAGCGGCGCCCCCCTCCCCGTCCGTACCGTTGAGCGCGCTATACGCGCATTGCAAAAGCTCCAGGATATGTTCGGCGTTGCGCAGAACCTGCAATCGCGCTTCCAGTTCTTCAGTCTCGCCCGGTGTGATTCCGGCCGCCTCCAGCTCGTCGATTTGGAAATTCAAGATATCCAACCGGCGGCGCTTTTCACTGTCGTCCGTATCGAGCGCCTGCAGCCGGCGGCGAAGATCCGTATAAACGGAAAAAGCCGCACGATAGCTTTCCAGCAACGCATCATCCTGCGCAAGGCGGTCGATATAGCCGACGTGGTATTCCGGAGAAAGCAGCGTCTGGCTGTCCGACTGCCCGTGGATGCTGACCAAGGCGCGCGAAAGCCTGCGCAAAGCCGACACCGTCACGCCGACGCCGTTGATTTTACAGCTGTTGCGCCCGTCGGCAAATATGCGCCGTTGAACCAGAACGCACCCGTCCTCTTCCGGTGGTATTTCCAACTCGGCCAAAACGCCGCGTACCTGGCGGCTGTCGGAGAAAAACTGTGCGGAAACATAGGCGCTGTCGCTGCCGGTCCGGATAAGCTCGCGCGATGTCCGCTCACCAAGGACCGCGTTGATTGCGTCAATGATAATCGATTTGCCGGCGCCGGTCTCGCCGGTCAAAACATTAAAGCCGTCCGTAAAATGCAGGACAGCTTCTTTTATGACTGCAATATTTTGAATCTGCAGTTCACTGAGCATCCGACTCACCATTCAGCATCGCATAAATTCGGGTTTGCAGTCTCTGCGCCTCCTCGGGCGTTCGGCAAAGCACAAAAACCGTATCGTCCCCCGCCAGCGTTCCGACGACATCCGGCAACTGCATGGCGTCAATCGCCGCGCCGGCGGCGTTGCCCGTCCCGGCATAGCATTTTACCGCGCACAAATGACCGGCGTTATCAATCGACAGCACGGAGTGCGAAAAAATCTCATAAAACTTACGAAAATCCTCAACCGGCTTGGTAACAGAAAGCGCATACTGGGACGGACCGTCCTTCGACGGCGCCTTAATGAGCCCCAGCTCCTTAATATCGCGTGAAACCGTTGCCTGCGTAACATCGAACCCGTTTTCACGCAGCAGCTGCAAAAGCTCCTCCTGCGTTGCCACAGAGTTGTTTTGGACAAGCTGCAAAATCAGCGCATGACGTTTCTTTTTCAAGGCTTACGCCCTCCTTTGCGATAATTTGCTGTTTAATACGTCAATGAAAGAATCCTGCTTTACCCGAATGAAAGCGGCGCTTTTCTGCGCCCGTTTCACAAGCAGCGTGCTGCCGGGCGCAACGGGCACGGAGGCGTCGCCGTCACAGGATATATATATATCTTCCCCGGTTTGCGGGATTTCCACACAAATTTCCGCGCTGCTTTCAAAAATCAAAGAGCGCGCAAACAAAGAATGCGTACAAATGGGCGTCAGCAGAATGCTCTCGATGCGCGGGTCAACGACCGGGCCACCGGCGGAAAGAGAGTACGCGGTTGAGCCGGTCGGCGTGGAAAGGATAATGCCGTCCGCGTAGTACCGGTTAACCAATTTTCCGTCCGCCGTTACGTTGAGGTCAATCAGCTTAATCTGTTCCCCACGTGCAACTACAACGTCGTTGATGCAGTGGCCGAGGTAGCGGGGATTTTCGTTCTGAGCCGTTCGGCAAAACACGTCGAGCATCATGCGCCGGTCCGTGGTAAACCTGCCTGCAATCAGGTCGTCCAAAAGATACAGCTCATTTTTCTCAATTCCCGCCATAAACGCAAGATTGCCTGCGTTGACGCCCAGCACGGGCTTGTCATACTCCACCGCCTTTTTTGCGGCGTGGATAAGCGAGCCGTCTCCGCCAATGGCAATGACGACGTCCGCCTTAGAAAGGAGACGGTCCGTCGGCAGAAATGCACTTTTGCGCTCGGGGAGCGCAGCACGCAGCGTATCTTCAAACGCGTAGGAAACGTCCAGCTTATCGAGGCAGGCACAAACGTCCGCCGTAACCTGCCGGGCGTGGCGGCGCGTCAGGTTGGGAAGCAGCGCGATCTTCATACTTTCACCCGCTTTATGTTAAGGATTCGTGGGATAGACGTACAAGCTGTGCATAGGGAATTTCAGCAAATACCGGTGCGGCAGCCTTGGAAAGATGCAACAGGTATTCGATGTTTCCCTCCGGGCCGCGAATCGGCGAAAACGCAGCGCCGAGCACCGAATAGCCGGAGGCAAAGGCAAATTCAGCAATCCCGCGCAGGACGTCCGTGTGCACCTGCTCGTCGCGCACAACGCCTTTCTTGCCGACATGTTCTCTGCCGGCCTCAAATTGCGGCTTTACAAGACATACGCAAACGCCGTTGTCCGACAGAATCGAATGCAGCACCGGCAAAATGATTTTCAGAGAAATAAAGGACACGTCGATGCTTGCAAAATCCGGCGTTTTCGGATAATCGGACGGCGCAGTATAGCGGAAATTGGTCCGCTCCATATTGACGACGCGCGGGTCCGTGCGCAATTTCCACGCCAGCTGCCCATACCCAACGTCTACGGCATAGACCATTTCAGCGCCATTTTGGAGCATACAGTCGGTAAACCCGCCCGTAGAAGCACCGATATCCAGACAAATCCGGCCGTGCAGGTCCAGGGAAAAAGCGGACACCGCCTTTTTCAGCTTCAAACCGCCGCGGCTGACATAGGGCATTTTTTCACCGCGCACAACGATCTCGTCCGTCTCTGAAACCGCTTGCCCCGGTTTCGTCGCCTTCTGCCCGTTGACGTAAACCTGACCCGCCATAATCAGCGCCGTGGCCTTGGAACGCGTTTCGGCCAGGCCTCGTTCGGTAACGGCGATATCCAGACGAATCTTATTTTTCGCCATAGCCGCATTCCTCCAGCGTTTGCAGCATCCCGTCGTAGTCAAGCCCGTACCGCACCAGCTGTGCATCTACGCTGGCATGCTGTACAAATTCATCCGGTACGGCGGTCAAGTGGAATTTCGGACAGGCTTCCGTCGAAGCCAGACGCGCGGCAAAGCTTTCGCCGATTCCACCGGTTCGGATGCCTTCTTCAAAGAAAAACACATCATTTGCGCCCGCGGCAGCCTCAACGGCCTCCTGCGGCAGCGGCGTAATCTGCATAAGCTGCAGCACCGCGCAGGAAACGCCGCGCCGGATAAGCGTTTCTCGCACGCGCAGCACTTCAGACAGGATTCGACCGTAGGTAACCAGCACACAAGAGGCCTGCCGGTCTCCGTACCAGGTATAGGGGGCAAAGGTTTCCTCCACCGGCAAAAGGAAATCGCGCTCGCACCCACGCGGATACCGCACGGCGACCACGCCGGAGCGATGGTATATCGCTTCGATGAACGCGTGCTTGAGTCCGGCGTAAGTGCAAGGGGCAAAAACGGTTACGCCCGGAATTGCATTCAAAAAAGCCGTATCCAAAATACCCTGGTGCGAAATGCCGTCCTCCCCGACAAAGCCGGCGCGGTCCACCGCAAACAGCATGTGCAGGCCCTGCATGGCGCCGTCGTGCACCAGCTGGTCAAAGCTTCGCTGCAGGAACGTAGAGTATACGGCAAAAATCGGAATCATGCCCCCGCGCGCAAGCCCGGAAGCAAAGGTAACGGCGTGTTCCTCCGCAATGCCGACGTCAAAAAAGCGTTTCGGATACGCTTTTCGGAACGGCTCAAGGCCGGTGCCGAGCGACATGGCGGCCGTAACCGCGCAAATGCGCTTGTCCTTGGCGGCTATCTCGCATAAAAACGAGCCGAATTCCGCCGAAAAGTTGGGGCCGGAATATAAAGGCTCCCCGGTGTCTATGTTGAACTCGGATACGCCGTGGAAAGCGCTCGGGGCTTTTTCCGCCCGGTCGTAGCCCTTCCCCTTGATGGTATGAATGTGCAGCAGGACCGGAACCTTGATCGTCTTTGCGCCCTCTAAAGCCGCCGTCAAAAGAGAAATGTCGTGACCGTCAATCGGCCCCATGTACCGAAACCCGAGGTCTTCAAAAAAGGTGCTTTTGTAAATCAGGTTTTTCAAACGCG
>CASGAS010000075.1 GCA_949299505.1 uncultured Eubacteriales bacterium | reverse complement strand
CTGCCGCGTTTGCAGCGGGACTCTCAGCGCCGCCCGCTCTCTGTATGCGCGTCGTGCAGTTTTACTTCCGTTTCATCGGTTTAGCCTATTAAACCACAGCCCGCAAAAAATGTCAATCCCTATTTTTGCTGCTGCGTTCCCGCTTTTCCCTGCGGCGGTCCAAAACGAACAGGGCGAACACGGCGAACAAAAGGGAAATGAGAACCTTGAGCGCCGCCATGTGCCCGAGCGAAGCGAAGAAAAACGCCTGGAAATCCGCCGCGGGGGGCGCCATTTTCAACGGGAAGAAGTAGAAGCTCAAAAGCAGCCAGGAAAGGACCGCGACGCCGAAAAAGACGGCGAAAGAGCAAAACCGGCGCTTCATGACAGCATCCCTCCCGTAACAGGATAGGCAAGCGTGGCGCAAACGTCGCCGCTTGTAAGGTCGTAGGCGGTCAGCGCGTCGGCGGACAGGGTGTAGAACGTGTCACCGGCGTATGTGACGCGCTGCGTTTCAAAGCCGCTTGCCTCTGCGGGCGCAAAGCTTCCTAAAATGCGCAGCTTGCCGTTTTCGACCGACAGCCGGTACGCGCCGTTCGGCAGCATCTCTGCCGTACCGCTGCAGGAGACCGGCAGGGCGAACGTGCCGTCCGCCAGTTCCAAAAAGGCGTGGTGGTCGGACTGCGCGGCGCTGTAGGTGTATGGCGCGGCGTCAAACACAAGGGTGTCCGCCTCGCGCGGGGCGGCCGGGTCGCGCACGTCGTAAAGCGAGACCTTCAAGCTCGCGGAGGCGCCCGTTTCATCCGTCTGCGCGCCCACGCCGATAAGCCAGCCGTCGCCTATCGGGTGCAGGTAGTTGGAAAAGCCCGGCACCTTTAATTCCCCGGTGATTTTGGGGGCTTTTGGGTCGCTTAAATCAAGCACGAACAGCGGGTCGGTCTGGTAAAAGGTGACGAGATACGCCGTGTCGCCCAGGAACCGCGCGGCATAGATATCCTCGCCGGGCGCGATGCCGTCTTTTGTCCCGACGACAACGAGCTGTTCGTTTAAGACCGTGACCACGCAGCCGTCCGGCGTCGTGGTGGCGATGCGGTAATAGCCGCCGTACGCGTCCATGGAAAACTGGTCGAGAACAGCGCCCTCGAGCAGCACGCTGCCCCGGTAGCGGATACCGTCCGTAAGCGAAAAG
The DNA here is from genome assembly GCA_949299505.1 of uncultured Eubacteriales bacterium. Taxonomy (GTDB): domain Bacteria; phylum Bacillota; class Clostridia; order Oscillospirales; family Acutalibacteraceae; genus Fimenecus. Next base: position 4,485 of record CASGAS010000075.1, on the reverse strand, counting down.
GCGTACAGCCGGGTGTCGGCGACGGCCGGCTGAAATACCGCCATGTCGGCGGGGCTGTCGGCGGGGCCGCTTGCCGGCGCGTATTCGGCCGATGCGACAAGCAGCGTATCGTCCGCGCAGTACAGATCGGTCCCCGCGCCGAGCACGGCCTTGCGCTGCACGGCACCCGCGGCGGTATCGAGCACGGTGACGGTCAAAAAGCTCCGGGCGTCGTCGTTTTCGGTCAGGCAGACCGCGCCCGCCGGGAAGCGGTATTTCACGCCGTTTTCATAATAACAGGGGACGCTCGCGTTTTTTAAGTCGTCGTCGTTTTTGTAAAGCGGAACGCTGTACTCGGTGACAAGCAGCAGCGCGCCGTTTTGCATCCGCGCCGACACCGGCTGCCCGTCGACCGCCTGCGCAAAGCGAAGCGCGGGCTTTGTGCGGTCGGAAATGTCGTAGACGGCGACAAAGGTCCTGCTCTGCAGCGCCCCGAGCCCGTCGTAGCTTTCGGGTGCGTTTTCGTCCTGCCAAACGGTTTCGCAGTAGTACACGGTCAGCGTGTCGCCGCTTACGAAAAGCTGCGTCGAATCCAGAGAGCAGTCCTGCGACTCGCCGGAAACCCCCGAGCCGGTCAGCGGGATGCGCGCCGTGCGCCTGAGCGTTTGCCGGTCGCGGATGTCCACAATGTCCACATACGCGCCGTCGTCGTCGCGGCGGGCGATATAGAGGAAATCGCCGTCGTTTTTGAGAATGTCGCCCTCGTCCACGCCCTCGACCTGGAGATTCGTCGTGCCGTAGGAGGCGTCCTTGCCGCTTCCGGCGGCAAGGCCTGCGCCCTCCTTGCTGCCGGTGTTGAACCGGTCAAAAAGCGAGCCGTTCTCCTTTGCACGCTCGGCGGCTTCGTCGCGCAGGGAAAGAAAGCGCGCCTCCACCTGGGCATAGCTCTCCGCCGTGCGCAGGTGCGCGTCGCCCGCGTCGGGAACGACCTCCTCGGGCGCGGCTTCGGGCGCGGTGCGCGTCGGCGACTGCGTGGAAAAATGCACCGCGGCAAAGACACCGGCGGCAAGCAGCGCCACCGCGGCGGCGACCGCGGCAAAGCGCGCGCCATACCGCTTTTTCGGGACGACGGCTTCCTGTGCGGCGAGCCTTGCAATGTTTTCGGGTGCAAGGCTTTTCGGCAGCGGCGTTTTGGTTTCCGCTTTTATGCGGTTTAGAATGTCTTTGTTTTGGTCCTGTTTCTTCATTCGGTTTCCCTCCCGGATTCGGTCAAATACGGCCGCATTTTCCGCAGCGCGCGGGCAAGCTTCGAGCGCGCCGCGCCCGCCGTCAGGCCGACCGCGTCGCCCACCTCGGCCGAGCGCAGCCCCGCCACGGCTGACAGCAGCACGACCTGCCGTTCGTCCGGCTGCAACGCGTCGAGCGCCGCTTTAAGGTCTGCGCGCAGGTCGGCGGCAGACGCTTCATCGGCCGGGTCGGGCAGCGCGGCGTCGTCCGGCAGCGCCGCCGGGGACGGCTGCCGGCGCAGGGTGCGGATTGTGTTGGAAAGGGCTTTGAAAAAATAGGCTTTGATACGGTCGGGCTTTCGGACGCTGCGAATGGAGCGGTAGACGCGCAGGCAGGTCTCCTGCACGGCGTCCTCGGCGTCGGCCCGGTGCCCGAGCACATAGAGCGCGTAGGCGTACAGCTCGTCTGCATACAGGGCATACAGCGCGCCGAAAGCGTCCGCGTCCCCGTTTTGTGCGCGCAAAAGCAGTTCTGTCGGCGTTCTCTCCATACACACGCCCCCTTTTTTCATATTCCAGCCCTTCCACCTCAATAGACGCCGCAAGGCGGCAAACCGTTGCAGGGAAAAATCGTTTTTTTAAAAAAACCGCCCCGCATACCGGCGTGCGGTACGGGGGCGGTTCGTTTGCGGTTTACATGGCGGGGGGCATGCCCTGCCCGCCGCCGGCGAGCGCCTGCGCAAAGGCGCTTGGCTTTTTCTGCTTTTTGGGCTTATAGGGCGGGGGGTTGAGCATCTTCTTCTTCGCCCGCTGCCCGGCGGGGGATGCCAGAAACTTGTTGACAAGCACCACCGTTTCCGACATGTCCTCGCACATGTAGTCCTGCGCCGTGCCAAGCAGCGCCGGGTCGTTTTGCATTTCTCCGAGAATGGTTACGGCAATCAGGCTCTGCGTGTCGTTCGTGCCGTTTTCATAAATGTCGTTGAGAATGCGGAACAGCTTGGAAAGCGTCTGCTTGTTGCCCGTACGCAGCGTGTCGATGATGCGCGCGGTGGCGTGCTGCGTGAAAAACTCCTCCGCTAAAAATTCGCCGTACCGTTCGTAATTTTCGTGGTAGGGCGCCTTGAGCTCGGGGTACACGGCGACAAGCCGGTTCGCCAGCGTGTTGGCGTCGTAGCTCTGCGCGCCGGCCTTGGCCGCGGAACGCGAAACGGGCGTGGGCATTTTCGTGTTTTGCGCCTTCGCCTTCGCCTTGCCGAATTTTGAGGCGATGGTGTCGTTCATTTCGTTGCAAAGCGACTTGATGTCGCGTTCGTCAAAGTTCTCCGGGTCAAAATAGTTTGTCGAAGCGGCCTTAAGCTCCGGGACTTCGCCGTTTTCGTCGGCGGCCGCCAAAAGCAGCACGGCCTTGTTGTCCGCAAAGGAAAAGCGCACAAGCCCCTTGTCGCCGGTAAAGTCGACAAAGGTTTCGTCGCCGTTTTTCTGCGTGGGGCGTTCGCCCTTTTTCGTGCCCTCGGGCACGACGGCCGTAAAGCCGTTGTCCGCAAGGACCTGCGCCGTGCCGTGCAGCACCTGCGCGAGCGCGTCGTCAAACGTCAGCATAGGAAAACCTGCCTTATTTTAAGATCGTACCCCATTGTAGCATAGAATCCCCGGTTTGTCATTACTTTTTTTCGGATACCGATTGCGAAAAACAGGCGTATATGGTATGATGAATGCGTATTGTTTCCCGTGAGGTGAACTGAAATGCAGAAAACGGTGTTGGTCCTGTTCGGCGGCGTGTCGAGCGAGCACGAGGTCTCGTGCGTGTCGGCGCAGTCGGTCGTCGAGCATCTCCCGCGCGACAAGTATACGCCGGTACTCGTCGGCATCACAAAGGACGGCGCCTGGTACTTTTACGAGGGCTCGACGGCGGCGCTGCCCGGCGACCGGTGGCTTGAAACGGGCCCCTGCACCCCGGCGGCGTTTTCGCCGGACCGCAAGGCGGGCGGGCTGCTGGTTTTCCGCGAAAGCGGTATGGAGCGCATCCGTGTGGACGCCGCTTTTCCCGTGCTGCACGGCAAAAACGGCGAGGACGGCACCGTTCAGGGGCTTTTCGAGCTGGCGGGGCTTCCGTACGTCGGCTGCGGCGTGCTGTCGTCTGCGATGTGCATGGATAAGGCGGTTACGAACCTTTTGGCGGACACCGCCGGCATTGCACAGGTTGCGTGGCTGTCCGTAACGCGCGCGCAGTACAGGCGCGAGGGCGCGGCCTTTTTGGCAAGCGCGGTCGAAAAGCTCGGCCTGCCGCTGTTCGTCAAGCCCGCGAACGCCGGGTCTTCCTGCGGCGTTTCCAAGGTGGACGACGCGTCCGAGCTGCCCTGTGCGCTTGAGACGGCGTTTTCCTTTGACGAAAAGCTGGTGCTGGAGGCGGCGGCGCAGGATATTCTGGAGGTCGAGTGCGCCGTGCTCGGCAACGATGCGCCAACGGCTTCCACAGTCGGCGGCATTGTGCCCGCGGCTGCATTTTACGATTACGAGGCGAAATACATAGACGCGGGCAGCGAGCTGCAGGTTCCGGCGCATATCCCGAAAGCGGCGGCCGAGACGGTTCGCGCGACGGCGCTGACGATTTATGCGCTTATGGGCTGCAGGGGCCTTGCGCGTGTCGATTTCTTTTACGAAAAGGCGACCGGCCGCGTGCTGTTTAATGAGCTTAATACGATGCCGGGCTTTACGAGCATCAGCATGTATCCGAAGCTGCAGGCGTATGACGGCGTCGAATACGGGGCGCTTTTGGACCGGCTGCTGCTTCTTGCGCTGGAGGCACGATGAGCGCGAAGCGGGTGCGCGTGCAGGTGCGCAGCGCGCGGGCGGCGAGCTGAGACATGAATGCGTCCTCATCACCCAGAATGTCGCAGGTCGCTCCGATGATGCGGGGCAGGTTCTCGTTGCGCTGACGCGCCACGGGAAGCACGCGATGACGTACGAAGTTGCGCAGGTAGGCCGTATCCTTGTTGGACTCATCCTCGCGCCAGGCGATTCCCGCCACCTCGAGGCGATGGCAAAGCTCCTCATGGGTGAAATCAAGCAGCGGGCGCACGATGATGTTGCGGCGGCGCGGGATGCTCGAAAGGCCGGCTGGACCGGACCCCTTGATGGCATTCATAAAGAAGGTCTCGGCGCGGTCGTCCGCGGTGTGGGCGGTGAGGATGCGCGCGGCGGAGCGAGGCGTTCCCAGCTGGTCGGAGAGCTCGTTTGCCAGGCGCGCCGCCTCGGCGTGACGCTTCGCCCGCACCTC
>CASGAS010000074.1 GCA_949299505.1 uncultured Eubacteriales bacterium | reverse complement strand
GACTTTTAATCAAGGTGTCCGGAGTTCGAATCTCCGATGGCTCACCAAAAATCCCGAACGCGCTTGCGTTCGGGATTTTTACTTGTCCCTTTTTCACAACACCCCCCGCCCTATCCTCCACCCTCCGCTCGGGATTTTGAAAAAAACAGAAAGCAGCCGCCTCCATCGCGTTGCGATATTCCAAACAGGAAAGCCGGACATCGGCACTTTAAGCGCAGCTTTGGCGTCTTTGCGGCGCCGCCTCACTTGCTTTTGGGTTTGGCCAAAAACGAAACGATGACGCCGGACAGCACCGCCGTCGTAATGCCGGCGCTGCCTGCGGACAGGGGGCCAGTCAACACGCCGAGCCATCCATCCTCGCGCAAGGCCTCCTTGGTGCCCTGCACAAGCGTATTGCCGAACCCCGTCAGCGGCACGCTCGCCCCCGCCCCGGCCCATTCCACAAGCGGCGCATAAAGCCCGACCGCGCCGAGCACCACGCCGAGCACCACAAACAGCACCAAGATCCGCGCCGGCGTCAAATTTGTGTTGTCCACGAGAAGCTGCCCAATCATACAGATAAGCCCGCCGATTAAAAACGCCTTCCAAAACAAGAAATCCGCCCCCTTTGCTTCTACATTTTACCGAAACGATTGTTTTATGCGCGCGGACGTGGTACAATAAACCGGTAAGATTTAGAAGCGGACATGAGGTGGAATGATGAACAGTTTACAGGATACGTATTCGCTGTACAACGGCGTGCAGGTGCCGTGCGTTGCGTTCGGAACCTGGAAAATGCCGGACGACGTCGCCGCGTCGGCGGTTTGCTGCGCGCTGGAAAACGGCTACCGCCATATTGATACGGCGGGCGCGTACCAAAATGAGACCGGCGTCGGCGAAGGCGTGCGCAAAAGCGGCGTGGCGCGCCGGGAGATTTTCTTAGTCAGCAAGCTGCCGAACGACGACCACGGCTACGAAAAAACCATCGCCTCGTGCGAAGCGTCGCTCAAGCGGCTCGGGACCGACTATCTTGACGCGTACCTCATCCACTGGCCCGTGCTTGTGGAAAATCAGGACCACGTCGAAGAGGACCTCTGCGACACCTGGCGCGCGTTCGAGCGGCTGTACAAGGACGGCAAGCTGCGCGCGGTGGGCGTGAGCAATTTCATGCCGGAGCACCTCGAAATCATAAAGTCCAATTTTGCCCTGTACCCGATGCTCGACCAGGTGCAGCTGCACCCGCAGTGTCCGGATGAGGAAACGGTGGACTACTGCCGGGAAAACCGGATTCTGCCGGAGGCGTGGAGCCCGCTTATACAAGGGCAGGCGTTCAAGCGCGAACTGCTTGTCGAAACGGCCGCCGCTTACGGCGTAAGCGTTGCGCAGCTTTGCGTGCGGTGGCTTGTGCAGCGCGGCGTGGTGCCGGTGCCGAAATCCACGCACCCCGACCGCATCCGCAACAACGCCGACGTATTCGGCTTCACCATTTCCGACGCCGATATGGCGCGCATAGCGACCTTGCGGACCTACGGGCGCATCGGCGACCCGCCGACGCGGCCGCGCACGCACCAGGTTGTCGGGTTTTAAGCGGTCAAAAGCCACAAAACGGACATTCCCTTTCCCGGGAATGTCCGTTTTTCTTTGTATGTTCTTCAGCGGTTTTGCAGCAGCGCCGAAAGCTCGTCCATAAAGGCGTTGATGTCGCGGAAATGGCGGTACACCGAAGCGAAGCGCACATAGGCGACCTCGTCAATATCCTTGAGCTTGTCCATGGCCAGCTCCCCGATGCGCATGGACGTGACCTCGCGGTCCAGGGAGTTTTGCAGGCTGCTTTCAATATCGTCCACGGCCTTTTCCAGCGTTTCCATCGCGACGGGCCGCTTTTCACAGGCGCGCAGCATACCGCGCAGCAGCTTGTTGCGGTCAAACGCCTCGCGCGATTTGTCCTTTTTGATGACTAAAATCGGCACGCTTTCAATAATCTCGTAAGTCGTAAAGCGTTTTTTGCATTGCAGGCATTCGCGCCGGCGGCGAATCCGCTCGCCCTCGTCCGTAGGCCGCGAATCAATGACCTTGCTTTCCTCATAACCGCAAAACGGGCACTTCAAGAAGCGTCACTCCCTTATCTTGTAGAAAATCGGCTTTCCAAATAAGCAGTATACCAGATATTCCGCGCAAAGTAAAGAGCTTTCCGTTTCCCCGGCCGCCTACAGGCATTTTTCGAGCCGCTCGCGCGCAAGGCGAATCTCGTCCGGGCGCCGGTAGCTGTTTTCGTACAGCTCCAGCATATAATCGCCCCGGTAGCCTTTTTCCCGCATAAACGAAAAGAACCTCGGAAAATCAAACCGCGTCCCCGCCGCAAACGGCACGACACAGTCCTGCGCGTCCGTGTAGTCGCTGATGTGGATATGAACAATCTCGCGGGCAAATTCTTCGGCGAAAACATACGGGTCTATCCCCGTGCGCCGCGCCTGCTTTACGTCCAGCACCATGTGAAACCGGTCGCCGAGATAGGCGCGCATGGCTTTCAGGTATGCCGGGCTTTCCGAGCGGTAGTGGACGACGTTTTCCTGACAGAGCGTAACGCCGTGCGCCGCCGCAAGCTCCGCGAGCACGCCGAAGCGCTCGAACACCTGCTCGTCCGGGATGCTGCCGGGAATTTTCGCGCCGTGCAGCACCAGAAATTTCGCCTCCAAAAGCGCCATGCCGTAAAAATACCGCTTGAAGTCCTCCAAACTGTCCGTAAAGCGCCGCGCATACGAACTGAAATAATAATACGATTCCGTGAAAGACGCGTAGGTATGAAAGCTCGTCACACGAAGCCCGTAGGCTTTTTGGATTTCTGCAAGCGCATCCATAAATCCGGGGCGCAGCTCCGTAGGCGAATTGATAAAAATCTCGGTGCAGGGCGCGCCGAGCTCCCCCACCGCGCGCAGGGAATCCTCGGTGGTCTGCGGATAAAAGCAGGATGTGGAAATACCAACAGCCATAACGCTCCCTCCTTTCCAGTTCCTGCCGGCGCTGCCGGAATTTGTGCGTTGCGCCGGCATATGCGTTCCCGTTACAATTTGTATTGTAATCGGGAGGCAGGTAGAAATGCAAGCTCTATTTCCGGAAATCCGAAAATTTTTTTGCAGCTTTTCGCCGTTTTCCAAGGCCGTTCTGCGTGCGGGGATGCCGTTTGTGCTCGGCTTTTTTGCCGCCGCGCTTACCGGGCGGCTCCTGTTGGGACACTGCGGCGACTACGACAAGCTGGCGCGCATTACAGCAGAGCTTTTCCTGTGCGGCAAGGAGCTTTTGGGGGCGGTCGGCGTAGGCGCGCTTGTGGTGCAGCTTTTGCTGAGCGCCGACGGGTACGACCGCCCGCCGGACCGCTGACCGGCGGGCGGCGGTCGGGGAAAGGACGCAGCAGCAGAAAGGAGCGTTGGCATGAAAAAAGCATATGCGGCCCCGGACTTTTCCGTGGAGGCCTTTGTTACGGAAGACATTTTGACCGTTTCGATTCGCGCGCTGCCGGACGATACGGCCGGTTGGATGGAGATTTGAAAAAAGCCAAGTGCGCCGCTGCCCAAATAATGGGCGGCGGCGCACGCGGTTACGGCTTTTCCTCCGGGATGGTGCCATGCTCCGCTTCAAATTCGCGGATGCATTTCCGAATCAGATATAAAATCTGCCCGTTCGCAGAGCGTCCCTCATACTTCGCGATATAGTGCAGCTTCCGGTGGAGTTCCGGCTCCACCTCTATCCCTAAGTGCTTATTGTTCTTGTTGCGCATAAAATCACCGAAAAATCTTAATCTGAGTTTATTTTAAGATGATTCTGTGCTAAAATGGCATTGGTATACTTGTTTTAAGTAGACTAAATTTGGGAGAGGCGGCGCAGCCTGTGGTTTGCACCTTTTTCGGACATCGGGAAGTCCCGGCAAAAATAGAGCCGCTTTTACAATCGACTCTAAGCGAACTGATTGAAAAGCGGCACGTCCTGCACTTTTACGTCGGACACCAGGGCGGCTTCGACAGTCTTGTGCTGCGCAGCCTGCAGCGTTTGCAGCCGCTGTACCCGAAGCTGAAGGTCTGCGTCGTTTTGGCATATCGGCCGGCCGCTTCGGCCGCGCAAAGCGCATATTTGGGCGCCGAAACCATCTTCCCGGAGGCCTTGGAGCGCGTTCCCCCGCGCTTTGCAATCGACAGGCGGAACCGGTGGATGATGGAACAGGCGGATTATGTGGTCACCTGCGTTTTGCACCAAACCGGCGGCGCCGCCCGATACCGGCAGCTGGCCGAGCGGCGGGGAAAAACCGTAATTGAGCTGACCGACGGCTTAACGCAGCGCCAATTTGACGCCGAGATTCAAAACGCCGGCGAGCACCATGACGAGCACGGGATTTAGCTTTGTTTTGCGCAGCAGCAAAAAGCAAACCGCGAAAATGACAACAAGCGCCCAGCCGGTCGCGGCAAGGGTAATTTCGCCGCCGCCCCAAAACGCCGTGACGAGCACCGAAACGCCCGCCGACGCAATCATCGCGACGACCGCGGGCCGCAGGGAACCGAGAACACCCTGAAGCATCTGCATATTGCGGAATTTGAAATAGAGCTTGGCAAGCACCAGCACCAGCACACACGACGGCAAAATGCAGCCGAACGTCGCCACAATGGCGCCGGGGACGCCGGCAATCTTGATGCCGACGAAGGTGGCGGCGTTGACCGCAATAGGGCCGGGCGTCATTTGGGAAATGGTGATAAGGTCCGTAAACGCCTGCATCGTCAGCCAACCGTGCTGCGACACAATCTGTTCTTCTATCAGCGGCATGGCGGCGTAGCCCCCGCCGAAGCTGAAGAGCCCGATTTGCAGAAAGCTCCAGAAAAGCTGCCAGTAAATCATTGCGCACGCCCCTTTCGCTTGTGCCAAAGCGTGCGCACCACGCCGACGGCGGCGCAGACGAGCACGATGTACACGACGTTGACGTCGAGAAAACACGCCGCGACAAAGGCGAGCGCCATAATGACGTCCGACGCGGCGCTTTTTTCCCGCACGACGCCCGCGCCCATATCAAAGACGACCGACGCAATCACCGCCCCTACGCCCGCCTGCATGCCCTCCAAGAGCGCGGCGACGACGAAGTTTTCGCGGAACGCGTCGTAGAACACGGAAATCAGCGAAATGATGGCGAACGGCGGGAGGATGGTCGCCAGAATCGCGACGAGCGCCCCCAAAATGCCGGCGAGCTTGTACCCGACGACGATGGCGCCGTTGACGGCAATCGCCCCGGGTGAGGACTGCGCAATCGCGACGAGGTCGAGCATTTCGTCCTCTTCAATCCAGTGGAGCTTGTCGACGAATTTCTTTTTCATCAATGTCACAATGACGTACCCGCCGCCGAAGGTGAACGCGCTTAAGTACAGCGTAGAAAAAAACAGCTTGCGCAACACGATATGCTTTTTCATGGGCACCTCCCGAAAACACCTACAGTATACTCTATTTTCCAGAATAAGTAAAGAAACGGCGGCGGTCCGAAGCCCGCCGCCGTCTGTTTTGCCGCCGCCGCTTACTGCTTGAGCGGGATATTCTCTTTGGCAAGGTCGGCGTTGATGCCGTCGGTCACCGCGGTGACCTCCTCGCGCGTGCGGGTGCGTTCCGGGTCGGAAAACGTCAGGCGCACCGTGATGGATTTGCGCCCCGCGTCGTCGCGGTAGGTGTCCACCGCCTGCGCCGATTTCAGCCACGCGCAGCCCGCGTTTTCAACGGCTCTCCCGATTGGCGCGTAGGTTTCGCTTAAGAACGTCAAATCCGCTTCCATTTCCGGGAAG
>CASGAS010000073.1 GCA_949299505.1 uncultured Eubacteriales bacterium | reverse complement strand
TGGGCTTTTGTTCGAGCCCGTGCGGCTCGGGGAGCGCTACGGCGTTCCGACGCCGCAGTACCGTGCCGTTGCAGCGCAATTCGGCTTTACCGGCTAACCGGCCTTAAAAACGCTTCCCGGTGACGGGAAGCGTTTTGCTTTAGGCGAGAGTCGTTGCGGCTTCCGTTGTCGGCGCCGCGGTCGAAGCGGGCGGCGTCGTCTGCTCGGTGGTCGAAACGGGCAGCGTCGTCTGCTCAGTGGTCTGCTCGACGGTCGACGGCTCCGTCGGCTTCGGGACGGCCTTTTGCAGCACGACCGCCTGTCGGCCGAGCGCGTTGTAGGCTTTGGTCACCTTGCTTTTCGCGTAATAGAAGCTTTTGCTTTGCAGCGGGTCGTTGAAAAAATATCCGCTGCTGTTATACCCGACCAAAACCAGGCAGTGCATGGGGCCGGTCCAGGTAAATGTCTCCGACGTGCCGGAGATGTACCAGGTTTTCCCGACATAGGACGGCGCCATGTCCGCCGTCGCCCAAAAGAGGACCGGAACGCCCTTGTCGATATATTGCCTGCAAAGCGCGTCCGGCGACTGGTTGTATACGGCCTTGACCTCGAACTTGTCATGGTCGATATATTTGTTGACGGCGTCCACAATGACCGGCGCATAGCAGCCCCAGCCGGCCTCGCTGTAAGGACTTCCCAAAAAGACCTTGCGCGGGTCGTCGCCGAAATAGGTGCCCGAGCTGTCCTTGACGGGTGTGCCGCCCTTCGCAAGCAGGTGGTCGATGAAGTACTCGGGCGAAATGTCCATGCCGTAATAGCGCATAACCATCACCGCCGAAACGCTTTCACAGCCGGTGGGGTATTTGGCGCGCTGGTCAATGAAGGGCACGTCCAGCAGGACGTTTGCCGTCTGCTTGGGCTTTTCGCGCTTGGGCGGCTTTGTCTCCGCCAGGGTTTCGGCGCGCGTGGTGCCTACCGGCTTCGGCGCTTCGGTCGTGGTCGGTAAGGTAGTCGGCGCGGCGGTCGTCGGGACAGTCGTCGGAACCGTCGTCGGGACGGTCGCCGTCAGCTCCGACAGCAGCGCTTCGTTTGCCCGGTGCCGGCGGACGGCAAAAAAAGTTACGGTGCCGCACAAAAGCAGCAAGGCAAGTCCGGCCGCAAGAAGGGCGGCGCGTTTTTTTGGGTCATGCCACAGCTGCCGCAGCTTTTCCCCGGTTTTCATAGGCGAACCTCCGTGCGCGCAGCTCAGCGGCTTTGCAGGCTGTCCGCGATTGCGGCGGCCAGCGCGTCTATGTCTGACAAGTTATCTTCCTTTACAGTGGAGCGAAGGGAGACGGTTTCCTCCAGCAGCGTGTTCCCCGGCATGGCGGCGAGCAGCTCGCGCATTTTCTTGCCGCTCTGCGGCGCCCAGGAGCCGTTCTCCATGGTGGCAAAGGTACGGTTTTTGAGCGCATGCGCATGCAGGTCTGAAAGCAGCGTTTCCATCGGGGTGAAAATTTCATTGTTGTAGGTCGAAGCGGCAAAGACCAGGTGGCTGTACCGGAACGCTTCGGCGACGAGGTAGGAAAGGTCGGTGGCCGATACGTCGTAGACGGCAAGGTCCGTTACCCCGCGGTCGGCAAGGCGCGCCGCCAAAATTTCGGCGGCGTTCTGCGTTCCGCCGTAAATCGAGCCGTACACAATGAGCGCGCCCTGCTTTTCCGGCGTATACGACGCCCAAGCCCGGTAGGCGTTTACAAGCGTTGCAAGCTCCTTGCGCCAAATCGGCCCGTGCAGCGGGCAAATCAGGCGGATGTCGAGCGCTTCGGCCTTTTTGAGCAGCGCAAGCACCTGCGGGCCGTATTTCCCGACGATGTTCGTGTAGTACCGGCGGGCCTCCGAAAACGCCGCGCCGTCAAAGCCGGTTTCGTCGGCAAACAGCGCGCCGCCAAGCGCGCCGAACGTGCCAAACGCATCGGCCGAAAACAGCGCATGGTCGAAAGCGTCGTAGGTGACCATGACCTCCGGCCAATGGACCATGGGCGCGGTGTAAAAGGAGAGCGTATGCCGGCCGAGCGCCAGCGTGTCGCCGTCCTTCACGGGTACGCAGCGGGCGGCGAGCGCCTCGTCAAAAAACTGCGCGATCAGCGCCGCGGCCTTGGCGGTGCAGACAATCTGCAAGGACGGGTAACGCGCGCAAAGCGCGCCGAGCGCGGCGCAGTGGTCCGGCTCCATGTGGTTCACAATCACATAATCCGGCGTGCGGCCCCGCAAAAGGGACTCGATGTTTTCAAAGTAGCGTTCTTCTACGGCGCGGTCGACCGTATCCAGAATCGCGATTTTTTCATCGTCCAGAAAATACGCGTTGTAGGAAACGCCGTTGGGCACCGGGTACATATTTTCAAAACGGGCGAGCCTGCGGTCGCTGCCGCCGATGTAGGTGATGTCTTCTGTCAGTTTACGCGTGCAGTGCATATTCCATTCCTCCTAAGCCGCCGTATTGGCGTGTCGGCACACTGTGTTCGATTCTTGCAGCTTAAACAATATTGTAGCATATTTTCAAAGCAAAAGCTATGGCAAAAGAAAGAAACGGCAAAGCGCTGGCCTTGCCGTTTGTGTTTTCGTTATTTTTGTTTGTTTTCGCCGTCCGGCGCCGCTGCTTTCGGCTTGTAAAGGCTTCCGACGAGCCAGTAGTAAAGCGGGATGAGCAAAAACAGCAGCCAGCCCGGGTGCCAAAGGTGCAGAAGAAAGCCCAGCAGCAAATAGAGCAGCAGCACCGCCTCCGGCACGGGCATTGCCAAAAGCCGCGCGCGGGGCTTGCGGATTTTCAAAGCCCCGGCCAGGTGGTAGTAGATGGGGATAAGCAGCCCGACAAGCCAGGTCGGGTGCCAAAGGTGCCCGATAAACCCGAGCGCCAGGTACAGGATAACCACAAGCAGCGGAAAGGGGAATTTGAACATCGCGCCCGCCTTTTTCTGCAGGGCGGTTTCGGGCGGTTTTTCCGGCGCCGCTTCGGCAGGCTGCGGCGTTTCGGCGTCGGTTTCCGTGTTGAGCAGGTCGTCGAGCGTCGTGCCGTAGAGCTGCGCGAGCGCCATGAGGTTGGCGGTGTCGGGCGAGGCCTCCGCGCGCTCCCATTTGGAGATGGCCTGGCGGCTGATGCCGAGCTTTTCGGCCAGCGCCTCCTGCGACAGGCCGTTGGCCTTGCGCAGCGCGACCAGACGGTTCGCTATGGCGATGTTCATGCTTTCCACTTCCTTTGCTTTCTGTGCCGGGCGTTCGGCGGCTTTGTCAATAGCCCATTTCCGCGCAGTTTTTCTGGTGCTCCTCATACGTCGCGGCGAAACGCGATTCGTACGGCGGCTCGGTGTCAATCACGAAGAATTTGTAATCCGTGTCCGCCGGGTCAAGCGCCGCGTTGATGGACGACAGCCCCGGGTTGCAAATGGGCCCGGCGGGCAGCGCGTCGCAGCGGTAGGTGTTGTAGTAGTATTTGTAATGGTCAATCTGGTCGGGGTATTGCAGCTCGATAACGCCGGTGCAGTATTTGACGGTCACGTCGCACTGCAGCGGGTCCCCGTCCTTCAACCGGTTATAGAGCACCGAGGCAATCAGCGTGCGCTGCTCGGCGGTGAACGCTTCCTTTTCGATGATGGAGGCGACGGTCAGAATTTCGTGCATCGTGTAGCCCATCGCCTTTGCCTTTTGCTGCATGCTGTCCGTCAGGCGCGCTTCGCTTGCGTCAAGCATGGCGTCAAGCACGACCTTGGGGTCGGTGTTTTTCTCAAATTCATAGGTCGCGGGGAACAGGTACCCCTCCAGCTTAAAGCAGACGTTTTCGGCTGCGCGCACGCCGGAAAGCAGCGGCCGGCTCGACAGGTCGTAGCTTTGCGCGGCTTCCAAAAATGCGTCGCCCGAGCAGACGCCCTTTTCCTCCAAAAGCCAGGAAATGCGCACAAGGGTATACCCCTCGGGCACGGTGACGGAAATGAGGTCGGACTGCTGCACGGGGTTCGTTTCCGGCGCGTTCGTACCGTCGGCATACACGCCGCCGGAAAAGCGGGTCGTGCCGTAGGGGCTTGTGTCGTCCCCCTGTGTGTCCGTATCGGTGCCGCAGGCCGTAAGCAGAAGCAAAAGCCCCGCCAAAACAAAGCTGAGTATCGATTTGCGCTTCATCGTTTTTCTCCTATGGTTTCCGGACGCTTTGCGCCCGTTGTCGCTTACACGGAATACACGTTATTTTAGCAGATTTTCGCACGCATTGCAACTTTCAAACGAAAAAAGGGGAGACCGTTTTCGGTCATCCCCGGGGCACGGCCCGCCCGCCGGTCAGGCGCGCCTTTATGGCGGCAAATTCCGGCGCGCAGGCCGAGAAAAAGGCCTTGTACGCTTCGCAGTAGTCGGCGCTTTCCCGCGTGCGGCGGCAGCCGCCCGCCCGGCATAGCCGGAAATGCGGACAGGCCGTACAGCGCGCGGGCGTTTCGGGAAACGAGGCGGCGAACCGGCATGCGGCCTCGCTTTTTGCAAGCTGCGAAAAGGAAGTCGTTAAAATGCTCCCGAGCCGGTATTCGTCCGTGCAGTAAAAGTCGCATGGGAAAATATCGCCGTTGCTTTCCGCGACAAACTGCGGCGAACAGCCGCCGCCCATGCCGCATTGCTCCGGCGCACCGCCCAGGTCCATGCGCACCCAGTTGTCAAATTCCCGCACGCTGACGTAGTCGCCCGCAAGCAAATCCGCCGCGTACAGCCGGAACACGCGCACAAGAAAGTCCGCATACTGCGCGTTCGTCATATAGAGGTCGCTTTCTTCTGCGGAGCCGAACGGCCGCAGGCAGGGGATGAACTGCAAATACCGAAAGCCCTGTTTTTTGAAAAAGCGGTAGATGCGTTCGCCGCTTTGCGCCGTATGTCCGGTGAGCACCGTTAAGATGTTGAAGTCCGCCCCGGCTTTTGTCAGCTGCGCGGCGGCGTTCAGAATCGAATGAAACGCATTTTTCCCGTCGGGCGTTTTCCGAAAGCGGTTGGCGGCAAAATCGCCGTCAAGGCTGAGCCCGACAAGAAACCCATGCTTTTTGAAAAATCGGGCGAACGCCGGCGTCATGGTTGTGCCGTTGGTCTGCAGGGCGTACTGCACGGGGCTTTGTTTTTCGTTCTTCTGTTCCACCGTGCGCACAAAATGCGCAAAGTAGGGGAGTCCCGCAAGCGTCGGCTCGCCGCCCTGGAAGACAAAGGAAACGCCCGCCCCGTCGGCATAGGCCAACGCCTTTTCCACAAGGGCTTCCGTTGTTTTCGGCTGCATGATGCGAAAGCCGAGGTGCTCGCGGTGCGCCGACACGTCGCGGTAAAAGCAGTATTCGCAGCTTAAATTGCACAGCGCCGAAGCGGGCTTGACCATCAAAGAAATTGCGGGCATGGTTCCACGCTCCTTATGCGTTCGGGTCGAACATCGGGTAGCGGTCTTTATCCGCTTCGGTGATTTCGCGCACCACGCGGCAGGGCACGCCGACGGCGACGACGTTTTCAGGGATATCCCGGGTTACGACGCTGCCCGCGCCGATGACCGCGTTGTCCCCAATCGTCACGCCGGCAAGCACCGTCGAGCCCGCGCCGATCCAGACGTTGTTCCCGACGGTAATGGGCTTTGCGATTTCAAGCCCCGCCATGCGCTGCGCGGGGTCGGTCGGGTGTTCGGCGGTCGTAAAGCAGCAGTTGGGGGCGATGAACACATGGTCGCCGAAGGTGACCTTCGCCCCGTCGGTAATGACGAGGTTGTGGTTCGCGTAAAACCAGTCGCCGACCGTGATGTTGTACCCGTAATCGCACCAGAACGGCG
>CASGAS010000072.1 GCA_949299505.1 uncultured Eubacteriales bacterium | reverse complement strand
CCCGTTACAGAAAGAGGGATATGTCCGTATCCTGTTTGAGCGGGCGGCGTCTTCGCCGTCAAGCAAGGTGGTACCGCAGGTCTTTCGCCTGTCCTTGTACAAGGACAGGCGTTTTTTGTTTTCTGCGCAACACCGTCGGACAAAAACTTTTGGGAGGTACACCCGTATGAAAAAGCTTTTGACCATCCTCATGGCGCTCGTCCTTACGCTGGGCGTGTGCACCGCGTGCGGTACGCAGACCGATTCGACCGGCGAAACGACCCCGCGCGATTCCGACAACACCTATAAGGTCGCCATTGTCCAATACGCCGACAACGCCGCGTTCCAGGAAATGCGCGAGGCGTTTATTACCCGGATGCGCGAGCTCGGCTACGACGAAGCGAAAATGCAGTTTGAAATTGAAAGCGCCCAGGGCGACCAGTCCATGCTTGCGAGCATTACGCAGTCTGTCTGCTCGGGCGACTACGACCTGATTGTCCCCATCGTCACGCCGGCGACCATTTCCGTCGTCAACGGCGAACCGAATTGCCCGGTGGTGTTCATTTCCGTGACCGACCCCGTGGCGTCCGGCATTTTGACCACGATGGAAGCGCCCGACAAAAATGCGACGGGCACGTCGAACATTGTCCCCGTCGACCAGATTTTCACGCTGGCCAAGACCCTGACGCCGGCGGTCAAAAATATCGGCATCCTTTACTGCTCGGGTGAGCAGAACGCCGTGCAGACCGCGGAAAAGGCCAAGACGTATCTTTCCGAAAACGGCTTTACCTACCGCGAAGTAACCGTCGCCAATTCCGCCGAGGTCCAGCAGGCGGCGCAGTCGCTGGCGGCGGATGTGGACGCCATTTATATTCCGATTGACTCCACCGTGCAGGCGGCGATGGCGCAGGTCGTGGAAGCCGCGAACGCCGCGGGTATTCCTGTCTACGGCAGCGACCCCGTCATGGTCCAGTCCGGCGCGCTGGCGTGCGTGAGCGTCAGCAACACGCAGCTCGGCGAACGCAGCGCGGAAATGGCGGATGAAATCCTGCGCGGCAAGTCCGTGTCGGAGGTCCCGGCAGAGGCGCTCCAGGAATTCCAGTACGTCATCAGCCGCGAAGCGGCCGAGACGCTTAATGTGACCGTGCCCCAGGGCGACAATTACCAGGTCATCGGTTAAAAACAAACGGCGGTTCGGGCGGCGCTTTGCCGCCCGAATCGGCTTGTTAGGAGAGAACGGAAGTTGGCTATCGTAGAAAGCGCCCTGCTTTTGGGGCTGCAATATGCCATGCTGGCGCTCGGCGTGTACATCACGTTCCGCGTGCTCAATATTCCCGACTTGACCGTCGACGGCAGCTTTACGCTGGGCGCGGCGGTCTCGGCGGTGCTCGGCGCGGCGGGACACCCGTATCTGGGGTTGCTTGCGGCGCTTGCCTGCGGGGCGCTGGCGGGCGGCGTGACCGGGCTTTTGCAAACCAAGGCGCGCATCCACCCCATTTTGGCCGGCATTTTGACCATGAGCGGGCTTTATACGGTCAACATCACCATTATGGGCGCGCCGAACGTTTCGCTGATTGGCAAGCCCCGGTTTTACGAGCCGCTGGAAGCGCTTTTCCCGAATGCCGGCAAAAACATCCCGGAAATTCTGGCGGTGCTTCTGGTCTGTGTGGCCGTTACGGCAGTGCTCATCCTGTTTTTCCGAACGGTGTTCGGGCTTTGCATTCGCGCCACGGGCAACAATGAAGACATGGTGCGCGCCTCCTCCATTAACACGAACGCGACGAAAGTGACCGCGCTGTGCATGGCGAACGCGCTTGTCGGGCTTTCCGGCGCGCTGCTTGCGCAGACAAGCGGGTATGCGGACATCAACGGCGGCAACGGTATGATCGTTGTGGGGCTTGCCTCCGTGATTATCGGCGAGGTTTTGTTTGGCAAACGGTCCATTACGGTGGGGCTTATTTCCGCCGTGGTCGGCTCGGTGGGCTACCGGCTGATTCTGGCGCTTGCGCTGGAAAGCGAATGGTTTACGGCGAACGCGCTCAAGCTGGTTTCCGCCGTGATTGTCGGCATTACGCTGTCCGTGCCCGCCATGCGCGCCGCGTTTGCGCGGTACCGCACGCGAAAGGGGGCGAAGCGCCATGCTTGACCTGCAGCACGTTACCAAGGTGTTTTTGAAAGGCACGCCCAACGCGCACACGGCGCTGGACGACTTTTCCCTGCATTTGGACGACGGCGAATTTGTCACCGTCATTGGCTCGAACGGCGCGGGGAAATCTACGCTGTTCAATGCGGTTGCCGGCTCGTTTTTGTGCGACAGCGGCCGTATTCTGCTCGACGGCAAGGATATTACCTATCAGAAAGAGCACCTGCGCGCGCGGCAGATTGGCCGCATTTTCCAGGACCCGATGAAGGGCACCGCGCCGGATTTGACCGTCGCGGAAAACCTTGCGCTGGCCTATTCCAAGGCGACGCGCCGCATTTTGTCGCCCGCCCGCCGCAAAAAGGACACCGCGTTTTTCAAGGAACGCCTCGCGCGGCTCGATATGGGGCTTGAGGACCGCATGCGCACCAAGGTCGGCCAGCTTTCCGGCGGCCAGCGGCAGGCGGTCACGCTGCTGATGAGCACGCTTGTCACCCCGAAGCTGCTGCTTTTAGACGAGCACACCGCCGCACTCGACCCCGTAACGGCGCAAAAGGTCATGGAAATCACGCGCGAAATCGTGGAAACGAACCGGATTACCACCATGATGATTACGCACAACATCGAGCAGGCCCTGCACACCGGCACGCGCACGATTATGCTCAGCGCCGGGCGCATTGTGCTGGACCTTACGGGCGATGCGCGCGCGCAAATGACGCTGCCCGCGCTGCTGGAGCTGTACCGCGAAAAAGCGGGCAAAGCGCTTGACAACGACCGGATGCTTTTACAGGAAAGCTGAAACCAAACGGATAAAACCGCCCCGCAGTTCCTTTGAACTGCGGGGCGGTTTGTTATTTCGCACGCGCTTGCAGCGCTTCCCATTCGCTTCGGGAAATGGAAAAGACAATGTGCGACATGGAAAGCCCATAATATTGTTTGACAAAGCCGCCGCGCGGCAGCATGCCGTTGCGAACAGCCACGCGCATGGAAGGGAAGTTGTTGTCGCGGATGATGGAGACGACCTCCTTGGCGCGCAGGGTGCGAAAGGCATAGTCGCGGCAGCTTTGCGCGGCCTCCGATGCAAAGCCCTGCCCCCAAACGTCCTTGCGGAAAAGGTAGCCGACCTCCAGCACGTCGCGCCCGCCGGCGTCCTGCACCGTCACGCCGCACTGGCCTATCAGCTCGCCGCTTGCTTGCAGGATGACCGCCCAAAGCCCGAAGCCGTACTGCTTGTAGCGTGCCTTTTGCCGGTCGAGCCATTCGCGCACTTCCGTGTCCGAAAACGCGTGCGCATAGGCGTACATCACGTCCTTGTCCTGCAATATGCGGCAGAGCGCGGGCAGGTCCGCGTCGGTCATCTCCCGGAAATACAGCCGTTCTGTTTCCATGGTGCGCCTCCTTGTGGTTTATACCAGCATATAGGAAACCGCACAGCCTGTCAAGCGCGCCGGCGCGGGCATATACTGTACTGCTCCCCACGTTTTCTGAAAAACCATGATTAGGAAGCCGCTTCGGCGGCCAAACTATGGTTGCAATCTTCCTGGGAGCGTGATGCACATGACGATCAAACGCGGGGATATCTATTACGCGGACCTAAGCCCCGTCGTCGGCTCGGAGCAGGGCGGTACGCGCCCGGTGCTCATCGTGCAGAACGACGTCGGCAACAAATACAGCCCCACCGTAATTGCGGCGGCGATTACCAGCCGGAAATACAAAACGCCGCTGCCCACGCACATTCGCGTGCAGGCGGAGCACTGCGGCCTGCAAAAGGACTCCATCGTTTTGCTTGAGCAGGTCCGCACGTTGGACAAAACGCGTCTGAAAACGCGCATGGGCAATCTGCCGCAGGCGGAAATGGAACGGGTGGACCACGCGCTGTCCGTCAGCTTCGGTCTTGGCAGCACGGTGGGTTGAGGTAATTTCGGAAAGGAGCCGTTATATGGCAGAATGGACCGCCGCCGAACTCAAAGGCATTTCCGACGGCCTGCGCGCCGAGGCACTTCTGATTCGGAAGTTTCGGCATTATGCGCTGCAGACCGCCGACCCGACCGTACGCGGGCTTTGCGAACAGCTTGCCGCACAGCACCGCCGGCACTATGAGACGCTTTTGCAAACGCTTACGCGAGGTGAATGACTATGCCGCAGCCGCTTTCCGACCGCGAACTGCTTTGCGACCTCCTTTTGTCGCAGCAGCATATGGAGACCCTGTACAACACCCTGGCTTCCGCGGGCAAAACGCCCGCGCTTGTCTGCGATCTGCTGGACCTTTTGCGTGAGGAGCACGACCTGCAGAGCGCCGTCGAAGCCGAAATGCAAAAACGCGGCTGGCTTGAAGAACCGTCCGCCGAAGAAAAGACAGCCGAGGAAATCCGCCTGCGCTTTGAAGCGGCGGCAAAGGGCCTGTAAAGACCGCAAGAAAAAAACTGCGCCCGGGCATTTTGCCCGGGCGCAGGTTTTAAGCATATGCAAAAAGGCTTACAGCTTGCCCCGCATAACCTTTTGCAGCCGGTCGCGCGCCAGCAGCGTAAGGGCGACGCACAAAGCGATTTTTGCAAGGTCGCCTGCCAAAAAGGGGAGGGCCGTCAGCGCGAGCGCGGAAGAAAAGCTGGACCCCGAAAAAATCGTGAACCATGCCGTGCCGCAAAGGTAGCAAATCGCGAGCGCCAGCAGCAAAATGCCGGTAAGCGCCGCCGCCCGTTTTGTAAGCGGCTTTTGCCGCAGGGTGCGGTCAAACCGCCGCATGCAAAGGGAAACAAGCAGCGCAACAACCGGGTAAACGAGCAGATACCCGCCCGTCGGCCCCGCAAGGCGCGCCGCGCCCGCCTGAAAGCCGGCAAAAACGGGTACGCCCGCAATTCCCAGCAGCAAATACACAAGCTGGCTGCAAACCGCGGATTTTACGGGAAGCAGAAGCCCCGAGAGGTACACGGCCACAAGCGAGCAGGAGATAGGCACCGGGCCTATGGGTATGGAAAGCTGCGAAAGCACCGCCGTTAGGGCGGCAAAGGCGCCGACGCAAACCACCTCACGCACGCCGAACCGCCCGCGCGCCGTGCGTTCTCGAGAAAAGAGCGCCATACGGATTTAATCTAAGATTACGCCGAGCACGCCCGCAGGCGCCAAAACGGCGTTCGCTTCGTCGGTGTCAATGTGCATGGCGAGCGCGTAATTGGGGCTGACGCGCACGACCGTGTCACCGAAAATCAGCGAACGCTCCGCCGATTTGATTTCAACGGAAACAACCTGTTTATCGGAAAGGCCGTATTTTTCGGCGTCTTCCGGGGTCATGTGTATATGTCTTTTGGCGATGATAACGCCTTCTTTCAGTTCGACTTCGCCCGCCGGGCCGACCAGCTTGCACGCACCGGAACCGGCAACGTCGCCGGACTCACGCACGGGTGCGGTAATGCCGAGGGTTCTTGCGTCGGAAGCGGAAATTTCCACCTGGTCAGCCGAACGCTCCGGCCCGAGAATGGAAACTGCCGGGAAGCTGTTTTTCGGCCCGATGACCTGTACGCGCTCCACACAGGCGAACTGCCCGGGCTGGGAAAGGTCTTTTTTCTTGGTCAGCTGATAGCCTTTGCCGAACAGCGTTTCCAAAGTTTCTTTTGTGACGTGCACGTGACGTGCGGAGGTTTCAATCAAAACTGTTTTTTCCATGGTTCTATCCCCTTAATTC
>CASGAS010000071.1 GCA_949299505.1 uncultured Eubacteriales bacterium | reverse complement strand
GGCTCTGCACGCCGTCCATGCCTGCAAAAACGACAAATTCGGCGACACCCTGCACGCCGACTGCGACAGCTGGCTTGCTTACTACCGTCCCTTTGCCGCGGACGTGCTGCAAAAGGCGGAGGCATATTTTGCGGCGGGCAAGCTGGACGAAAAGGTCATGCTTGCCATGCGCGCCGCGTGGGAAAAGTTCGACGTCATCTTCTCCGAGGAAGTGGGGGAGGCCTGCCTTATCCACGGGGACCTCAACGTCGGCAATATCATGGTCGGGAAAGGCTATCAAATCACCGGGTTCATCGACCCGCTCAACTCCGCGTATGCCGACAGAGAGTACGACCTGTTTCAGTTCGACAACCTGACGGGCAAATGCTTTTTCCTGCGCGAAACCTATATCCGAAAATACGGCGCAAGCCGGTATTGTATGCAGAAGCTTGCCTTCTACGGGCTATGGAATGAGGTTTACTGCTATATGCAGTCGGGCGTTTTGGTCGGCTTTATTATGCGGCCGCTCGTAAAAAACATGAACGAAAGGCTTAAGGAGATATGATTTCTTTGGGCGCGGCGGTTGTGCGCGCGGCGCTTAGGGCCTATACCTATCCGTACAGAAAGAGATTTGCCTCCTTGTCCCGGTCCGTTGCGCTGAAAAACCGGCCTTATTTGCCGCCGAAGGGCTTTGCCTTTACCAGGGAACGGCACGGCGGCGTTCCGGTGGAAAAGGTAACGCCGCCGAATGCGAAGGCAGGCGCTGTTTTGCAGTTTCACGGCGGCGGCCATACGGCGCCGATGAACGATATGTACCGCAAGGCGGCCCAACGGCTTGCCGCAAATTGCGGCTGCACGGTTTACAGCATCGATTACCGCACCGGCGCAAGCCTTGTGTATCCGGCCGTGCATGACGAATGCTACCGCGGCTACGCGGCGCTTTGCGAAACCGTATTGACAGACGGCAATTTTGTCGCCGTAGGCGACAGCTTCGGCGCGAACCTCCTCCTTTCCTCCTGCCTGCGGGCAAGGGAGGACGGTCTGCCGCTGCCGTCTGGGCTCGTCTGCATTTGTTCTTTTCTGGATATGGCGGCCAGCGGAGATTCCTACCGGGAGAATGCATACAAGGACCCGCTTTATGCCATGCCGAAGCGCTTTGCCCTCGAAAAGTACGAAAAAAATATCCGCCGTATTTCGCCGTATTGCGGTGACACGCCTTTTAAGAATCCGTTTCTGTCGCCTGTATACGCCGATTTTCAAAAGTTCCCGAAAACGCTTATTCAAGCGGGAAGCTTAGAGACCTCTCTTAGCGACAGCCGGATGCTTTACGACGGATTCCTGCAAGCGGGCGTTTTCGCCGAGCTTCATGTTTTTCCGGGGTTGTGGCACGATTTCATGTATATGTTCCCCGCGCTGAAGGAAAGTAAGTCCGCCTGGCAGGAGGTGTTCCGGTTTATCACGGCGAATTTGCGTTCGGGCTGCAAGCCGGATGAACAAAACAGGGAGGTCTGACGCGTGCGCGCCGACGAAAAGCAGTCCGGATAGAAGAAATAAGATGCGTTTTAACAGCAAAAAGAAATCCCGTACACAAGCGTGTACGGGATTTTTGGTGGACGTTAACGGACTCGAACCGCTGACCCTTCGCACGTCAAGCGAATGCTCTACCAACTGAGCTAAACGTCCAAGCGCAAGTTGCTGTTGTATTATAGCGAAGTTCTCAAAAAAAATCAAGCCCTATTTTTGCAATTTTCAAAAATTTTTTGAATGGAAAGTTTTTTCCGACGGTGCATAGTCCGCCGCCGGTGCGCATAGCTTGCTGTAAGGGAGGTGCGCGTTATGTATGAAGAAACGCAGGCGCACGCGTATGAGCAGGGCGCGCCGCGCCGCCGTGCAAGAGAGCCGGAGCCGGAAGAACCAAAGCGCGACCGGTTCCTACTGGTCGTGCTTGTGCAGACGGTTGTCTGTTTGCTGCTGGCGCTCTGTGCGTTCCTGCTGTCGCGCGGGTCTGCCGAGACCTGGAACACCTTTCGGGAAAGCTACACCGCGCTTTTCGGCCGGGAGGATGCGCTCGCCGCCGTTTCCGATGCGGTTGAACGCTTCGGCGACCGCGTGTTCGGAACGCAGTCGGACACGCCGACAACAACCCCGTCGGCGACCGGCGCGGGCGGCGAAGATTTGGCGGCCCCCGCCCAGAACGCATCGTTTGCGCCCTATGTGGTGACCGGCGCGTTTTGCGTGCCGGTCGACTATACGCGCGTCAGCTCGCCGTTCGGGCACCGCACAAATCCCGTCACAAACGAAGCGGGCTTTCACGCCGGCACGGACCTCGCCGCGCCGGCCGGCACGCCCATTCGCGCCGCATTTTCCGGCGTGGTGCGCACGGCCGGGTATTCGGATGTGCGCGGCAACTACCTGGTGCTGTCCCACGGCGACGCCGAAACGCTGTACGGGCATTGCAGCGAGCTGCTTGTAGCCGAGGGCACGGTTGTGCGGGCGGGGGAGACCGTCGCGCTTGTCGGCAGCACCGGGCAGTCCACGGGGCCGCATCTGCACTTTGAGGTGCATATCGGCGGCGTCCGCTGCGACCCGGGCTGGCTTTTGTTCCTCGATGCGGTTTGAGCTTTGCGGCGTGCAGGTGCGCGTCGGGTTTTTATTTGCCTTTCTGCTGTGCTGCCTTTTGACGGTTGTGGAGGACCGCTTTGTGCGCATGACGGTCGCGTTTTCCCTGTTGCATGAGTGCGGACACCTTGCCTGCGACTATGCGTTCGGCTGCAAGCCGCGCGCCGTGCGGTTCGGTCTTTTCGGTATGACGATTGTGCGAAAAGAAGACACGCGCCTTTCCTACCGGCAGGAAATCTGCAGCGCGCTGGCGGGACCGGCGGTCAATCTGCTTCTGTTTTGGCTGCTTTTGGCCGGTTATATTTTGCTGCGGCGCGACGGGCTTTTGACGGCGGCCGCGGTCAATTCCTGCATCTTCGCTTTCAACGCCACGCCGGTATTTTCCCTCGACGGCGGCAGGGCGCTGGAAGCGTTTTTGCGTGCGCGGCTGGAGGACATGCGGCGGTGCGCGGCAATCGAAAAGGCCGTTTCGCTGGCCTTTATTACGCTCCTGATGGGCTTCGGATTTTTCGTTTTGCTGCGAAGCGGCGGCAATTTTACGCTGCTGCTTTTATGCGGATACCTGGTCGCTGTGCTTTTTTTGAAATGCGGGGAATGATTTGCTTTTTTACGCGATTTCGTGTACAATGGAGCCATCTTTCCAAGCGAGGTAATGGCTTTGAGAAAAGAATGGGAATATCTGCTCGACGGCGTACAGAAGCCGGCGCGCTATACGGGCGGGGAGCTGAACAGCGTCTTAAAGGACAAATCGGAGGTTAAGCTTCGGTATGCGTTCTGCTTTCCGGACAATTACGAAATCGGCATGTCGCATCTCGGCATGAAAATCCTGTACGGCCTTGTCAACAAGCGGCCGGACGCGTGGTGCGAGCGCGTGTTCGCCCCGTGGCCGGACATGGAGGCGCGTATGCGCGAAAACGGCGTGCCGCTGTTCGCGCTGGAAAGCGGCGACCCGGTCGCGGATTTTGATTTGATCGGCTTTACGCTGCAATACGAGCTTTCCTACACGAACGTGCTCAACATGCTCGACCTTGCGGGGCTGCCCGTGCGCGCGGCCGAACGCACAGGCTTGACGCCGATTGTCGTCGGCGGGGGTCCGTGCGTCTGCAACCCCGAGCCTGTCGCCGACTTTTTCGATTTGTTTCTGCCGGGTGAGGGCGAGGAGGTCACCGACGAGCTTGTGGATTTGCTGATTGCGCACAAGCAAAAAGGCTCTACAAAGCTCGAATTTCTGCGCGACGCCGCGAAAATCGAAGGCGTATATGTCCCCGCGTTTTACGACGTCTCCTATAACCCGGACGGCACGCTCTTGGCCGTAACCCCGAAAGAGACCGCGCCCGCAAAGGTCAAAAAGCGCGTGATAGCCGACCTCGACAGCGTCTATTACCCGGACAATTTCGTCGTGCCGTTTATCGACGTTGTCCACGACCGCGCCGTCGCCGAGGTGTTCCGCGGGTGCATCCGCGGCTGCCGCTTTTGCCAGGCGGGCTTCATTTACCGTCCCATTCGCGAAAAGCGCAGCGATACCATTGACCGGCAGGCGCGCGCGCTTTGTGAGAGCACGGGCTATGACGAGGTTTCGCTTTGCTCGCTGAGCACCAGCGATTATTCGGAAATCGAGTCGCTTGTTCCGAAGCTTCTTTCCTGGGCGCCGCAGGAAAACATCAACGTCGCGCTGCCCTCTCTGCGCGTCGACAACTTCTCCGAAACGCTGATGGAGGAGCTGAAAAAGGTCCGCAAAAGCGGGCTTACCTTCGCGCCGGAGGCGGGCACGCAAAGGCTTCGCGACGCCATCAACAAAAACGTGACCGAGGAAGAGGTCCTAAAGACCTGCAGACAGGCGTTCGCGGGCGGCTGGAGCGCAGTGAAGCTCTATTTCATGATGGGGCTGCCGACCGAAACGCTCGAGGACATCGCCGGCATTGCCGAGCTTGCGCAAAAGGTCGTCAACGCCTTTTACGAGAACCCGGACAAGCCCAAGGGCAAGGGCGTCACCGTCAGCGTGAGTGTCGCGTCGTTTGTTCCCAAGCCCTTTACGCCGTTCCAATGGGAGCCGCAGGACACCATGGCGCAGCTGGAGGAAAAGCAGAAGCACCTTTTGGAGTCTGTGCATACGAAAAAAATCAAGGTCAGCTACCATCAGCCGCACACCAGCCTGTTGGAGGGCGTTTTGGCGCGCGGAGACCGCAAACTCTGCGCCGTTTTGGAGGAAGCGTGGCGGCGCGGCTGCAAATTTGACAGCTGGGACGAATTTTTCCGCTTTGACGCCTGGACGGCGGCGTTTGACGCCTGCGGCATTGACCCGGCGTTCTACGCGAACCGCCGCCGGGACTTTTCCGAGCTTTTGCCGTGGGAGCATTTGGATTACGGGATTCGCAGAGCCTTTTTGGAGTCGGAAAACCAAAAGGCGCACCAAAGCCTTACGTCGCCCAATTGTCGGGAAAAATGCGCGGCCTGCGGCGCGGCGCGCTTGAATGGGGGGCACTGCGATGCAATTTGACGAAATCCGCGTCTTTTTCACCAAGACCGGCATGGCAAAGTACATTTCGCACCTGGACCTCATGCGCTGTATGACGCGCGCGCTGCGTCGTGCGCGCGTGCCGCTGTGGTATACGGAAGGGTACAACCCGCATCTGTTTATGACCTTTGCGCGCCCGCTGCCCTTGGGGGTCGAAAGCCTTTGCGAGGTTATGGACGTTCGGCTGACCGGCGAAATGACGTTCCGCGAAATCAAGGAACGTCTGCAGGCGGCGCTCCCGCGCGATATTACGGTCGTGTCCGTCGCAAAGCCTGTCCACAAGCCGACCGAAATCGCCTTTGCCGATTACGAGCTCATGCTGTACACAAACAGTCCCGATGCGCTCGCCGCGGCGATTCGGGAAAGTTTTTGTCGGGAAACGCTTCCCGTCCTCAAAAAAGCGAAGCAGGGCAGGCGTCGGGTCGAAAAGGAAACGGACATTAAGCCCAATATCCTGTCGCTGGAGGTCTGTGGGGCGGAAGACGGCGTGCGTCTTTCGGCGCGCGTCACGGCCGGGGATCAAAACAACGTAAGCCCCGCGCTTCTTTTGGAGGCGCTTCTGCCGGACGGCGGGCTGTACCGCCACGCCGATATTCTCAAGCGCCGCGTGCTGCTGGAAGACGGCGAACCGTTTTGCTGAGCCCGAAACGCGAAACGGCCCAACGGCAATATGCTTTGACCGCTGAAAAAAATTCGGCGGTCTTTTATTTTTGTCTTGACAAAACTGTTATAACTGTATATACTGTTTATATACAGAAGGCGTGGTGATGCAATTGCAGATTTTTATAGACAACAAAAGCGGCGTGCCCATTTACGAGCAAATCTATT
>CASGAS010000070.1 GCA_949299505.1 uncultured Eubacteriales bacterium | reverse complement strand
CTCGACGTGCTCGAGCGCCGCGGTGGCCGCAACGGGCGGGCGCAGGAGCGCGAGGCTCAGGGGCCGCAGCAGGTCGTCGCGGCGATCCAGGGTCGACGTGTACTTTCGGTTGAGCGCGGGCTCCCAAGCCTGGAGCTCCTCGACCGAAGGGGGATCAAAGGCCGGAACGTCGAGCTCGGCATAGACCATCGCCGCCTTGCGGTCGATTTTTCTGGCGACCGCCGGGTGTACGACGCCGATTTCGCCAACCGCTTCCCCGCCGCACAGCACCGCGTTCAAATTGCGCGGGTGCTGGTAGTCGTGCGCCGCCTCCAACGCGTCAAACGTCAGCGGCCGGTGCTTGATTTCATCGGCCAGGACCGCCAGCATGCCGCGCAGCCTGTAGTACAGCGTCTCTGTCGAGCTAGTGCGGGAGAACAGCGTCACGCCGAGCTTTTTGTGTTCCTTGCAAAGCCCGTTTTCGTCGAGCCCGTCCACAACTCGGCCGATTTCAAAAATGCCGAATTCCGGCGCATAGGCCGCGTTCGCGCGTACCTGGCAAAGCTGGGTCGGAATCATGGAGCGCCGCAGCGTTTCAATGTTCGGGTTCGTCGCGCCCGTCAGCTTGACGTTCGGCTCAACCGAAAGCCCCAGCTCGCGGTACTCGTCGTAATACGCCCAGATGTAGGAGTGGACCTCATGCAGCGAAAAACGCTTGACCAGCAGGTCCTTAATGCGGTCCTCGACGGTCTTTTCCGTTTCGGCGCGCACCGGGTACAGGGGCGAAACCGCCGTGTGCACGGCAAAGTTGTCGTAGCCGTAGATGCGGGTGATTTCTTCAATAATATCCGCCTTGATGGTGACGTCCTTCGTGGCGCGCCAGCTCGGGACGCGCACGCAAAAGCGGTCGCCCTCGTTTTCGACGCCGAAGCCCAACGCGCGCAGCGTATGGACAATGGTGTCGTTGGGAATTTCAATGCCGGTGTAGCGGTCAACATACGCCTTGTCAAAGGTCAGCGTGACCTCGGGGTAGCGCCGGGCGTATTCGTCCGTCAGGGAGGAAACGACGCGCGCGTCGCGGTCGGTGTCCGTAAGAAGCTTGACAAAACGCGCAATGGCGGGAACCGTCATTTCGGGGTCCAGGCATTTTTCGTACCGCATGGACGCGTCCGTGCGGTGGGACAGGCGCACCGTCGATTTGCGCACGGAGACCGCGTCGAACGTCGCGGATTCAAGCGTCAGGGTCGTCGTGTCCTCGACGATTTCGGAGTCGAGGCCGCCCATAATACCCGCTATGGCCACGGGCGTCGTGCCGTTGCAAATCATCAGGGTGTTTTCGTCGATGTGCCGCTCCACGCCGTCGAGCGTCTGGAATTCAAACGGCTCGGAAAAACGGCGCACGCGCAGCTTTTCAACCTTGCGCGAGTCGAACGCGTGCATGGGCTGGCCCATTTCGAGCATCAGGTAATTCGTCAGGTCCGCCAAGAAGTTGATGGCGCGCATCCCGCAATAGTAAAGGCGGATACGCATATTGACGGGGCTTACCTGCGTGTGGATGTTTTCGACCTGCAGGCAGGAATACCGCAGGCAAAGCGGGTCTTCGATTTTCAAGTCCACCTTGGGCAGGCCGTCGTACACAGACAGGTCCGCCGTTTCCATGGGCTTCAACGGCCGGCCGGCCAGCGCGGCAAACTCCCGCGCGATGCCGTAATGGCCCCAGAGGTCGGGGCGGTTGGTCAGGGACTTGTTGTCCACCTCAAACACAATGTCGTCGATTTGGTAAGCGTCTTTTATGTCCGTGCCGTTTTCGAGCGGGTCCGTGATGTCCATAATGCCGGCATGGTCGTCGCTTATCCCCAGCTCCTTTTCCGAACAGCACATGCCGTTGGAGGTATAGCCCGCAAGCGCGCGCGGCGTGATTTCGAGCTCGCCCAGACGCGCGCCCACCTTTGCAAAGGCGGTCTTCATGCCCACGCGCACATTCGGCGCGCCGCAGACCACGTCAATAAGCGTCCCGTCGCCCGCGTCCACCTTCAAAAGATGCAGCTTTTTCGATTCGGGGTGCGGTTCGACGGACTTGATTTCCGCGACCACGACGCCGGAAAGGTCCGCGCCCTTATGGTAAATTTCATTTTCGACCTCGGCGGTGGACAGTGAGAAGCGGCGGATAAGCTCCATTTTGTCCAGCCCGGAAAAATCCACGAAGTCCGAAAGCCAATTCATCGATAAAAACATGGTGTCTCCCCCTTTCCCTTACTCGTCGTCCGTGAACTGCGCAAGCGCCTTGAGGCTGCCGCTGTTGAGGTCACGAATATCCTTGACGCCGTATTTCATCATGGCAAGGCGCGTCAGCCCAAGGCCAAACGCAAAGCCGGTGTATTCCTCGGGGTCAATGCCGCCCTCTTTTAACACCACCGGGTGAATCATGCCGCACGGGCAAAGCTCGAGCCAGCCGCTGTGCTTGCAGGAGGGGCAGCCCTCGCCGCCGCAGATAAGGCAGCTGATGTCCAGCTCAAAGCCCGGTTCGACGAACGGGAAAAAGCCCGGACGAAGCCGCACCTTAATGTCGCGCCGGAACACCTCGGAGAGCATCGTTTTCATAAAGTAGATGAGGTTTGAAATGGAAATATCCTTATCCACCATCACGCCCTCCATTTGGAAGAACGTGTTTTCGTGGCAGGCGTCGGTCGCCTCGTTGCGGAAGCACCGGCCCGGGAAAATCGCCTTAATGGGCACGCCGTCGTTTACAAGCGCGTCGCGGTATTTTTTGTAGATAGCGTTCTGCGCGGCGGAGGTCTGCGTTTTCAAAAGCTGCCCGTTTTCGAGATAATACGTATCCTGCATATCGCGCGCCGGGTGCGCTTTCGGGATATTCAGCGACTCAAAGCACTCGTAATCGCTGACGACCTCGGCGTAATCCTCCACCGTAAAGCCCATCGACTTAAACACGCGCTCACATTCGCGCTGCACCAGCGTAATGGGGTGGTACGACCCGCGCGTCAATTTTGCGGGCATCGACAAATCGAAAAGCGGCGTGCTTTCGATTTCGCGCCGCTGCGCCTCCTCTTTGAGCGCCTGCGTTTTTTCGGCGAGCAGCTCCTCAAGCGCCTTGCGCGTTTCGTTGACAAGCTGGCCCATTTTCGGGCGTTCCTCTTTGGAAAGCGACCCCATGCTTTTGAGAAGGGCGGTCAGCTCCCCTTTTTTGCCGAGCAGCTGCACCCGCAGCGCCTCAAGCGCCTCCAGCGTCGCGATGTCCCGAAGCTGCGCCTCGGCGCGCGTGCGGATTTCTTCAAGCTTCTGCTTCAAATCCATCTTCCTTTCTGTCCGTGCTTTGCGCTGCCGCGCAAAAAAACGCCGCCCCAAAAAGGGACGGCGAAAAAGCCTTAAACCACCCTGATTGCAAAGGAGCCGACACTCCCGCGCCCGATAACGGCGGCAACCGTCGCGGCCTACTGCGTTCTGTTCAGCCGCGCCGCTCCAAAGTGAAAGTTCGGCAAAAAGACGCCCGAAATGCGCTTACAGCCCACGGCGCATTCTCTCTTGCGGACGGAAAAGCCTTTGCCTACTGCCTTTTTCCCAGCGTTTCCAGTTCGGTTTTCGACTCATAGTATAGCACACTTTTTGAAAAATGCAAGCGAAAAATCACCCGTACAGCCACGCGCCGACCTGCATCGCAATTAGATTGCCGAAAATCGCCGCGCAGGGCAGCAGGCCGAAAACGATTTTCTGCGGCTTTGTGAACATCTTGTACGCAAGCAGCAAGAACACGGTGTAAAGCACAAACACAAACGGGAGTATGGCGGCATGAATTTGCACAAACGCCTCCATTTCCATATTGAAGCGGGTGCAAAAGTCCAAAACCGCCCCCGCCGTGCCTTGCAGGGTATACGGCAGCCGGGTCGCGTTAACGATAAAGCCGGCTGCAAGATACCATGTGTAAAATATCCCCGCCGCCGTAAAAAGCGTCCAGGGTTTGATGCGGTTTTGCATATTCCCTCCTTACCGGGAATCGTCCTGCTGCATGCTTTCTTCGTTGTTTTCCCGGCGCAAAAAGCGCAGCGCGGCGATGCTGCAAACGAGCCAGCCGAGCAGCGCAAGCGCCGAAAGCGCCGTCAGCGGCTCAAACACCTCGAAGCCGATCGCCCAAACGCTTAAAACAAAATTCAACACCGTGACAACGCCGCCCGCAACAGGAAACCCAAGCAGCAGCTTTTCAAGGCGCGCGGGGAGGTCCTCTTGTGAAAAGTGGTACATGGCGCAGGCCGCCGCCGCGCAAAGAATCGGGTACAGGAAATATAGCAATATGGTGCTTTCGCCCAAAATGCCCATCCCAACGAAATCAGACAATATCCAGGCTGCGCGCGGGTGTGTTGCCGAAAGCAAGTCCCCCGCTTGCAGTGCCGCCCACCGAAGGGCGGGCAGAAGGCTTAGGACAATCGATAAAATACAGCGCGTCCTGGCTCGCATTCCTGTCACCTGCCTTATATATACGATGTGTAAAATATCCCCGCCGCCGTAAACAGCATCCAGGGCTTGATGCGGTTTTGCATATTCCCTCCTTACCGGGAATCGCCCTGCTGCATGCTTTCTTCGTTGTTTTCTCGGTGCAGGAAGCGCAGCGCAGCGATGTTGCAAACGAGCCAGCCGAGCAGTGCAAGCGCCGAAAGCACCGTCAGCGGCAAAAAGGCTCTGCCGCTGAAGAGCCATGTGCAAACAAAGTTCAACACACCCAGAATACCGCCTGCAATCGGAAAGCCTAAAAACAGTCTTTCCAAATGCAAAGGAAGCTCTTCCTGTGAAAAGCAATGCATACCGTAGGTCGCCGCCGCGCAAAGAATCGGGTAAATCGGATATACAAGCCAGCCCGCTTCCCCGAGCGCATTCAAAACGCCCATAACTGTCCACGCGGCCTGCGGCGCCGCATCCCAAAGCAGCCTGCCGATTCCGTAAAAGCCCAGCCACAGAATTGGCAGCAATACAAGAACAATGGCTACGATACAGCGTGTCTTAATTTTCAATGGTCTCCCTCCTCACATAAAGGAAGCGTTGGTATTGTAGAAAAACAGATAAAGCAATCTCGCCGCATGCCAAATCGCATTCTCTAAGCACGTCTCCCCAACATCACTCCAATCCGATTCATATTGCTCTGTAGTCATATCAATATAGACTTTTCCAATAGCTGCCGCCATATGTGTTAGCTCGCCTGCGCTTTTCCCTCTACCGTTTTCATAGAAGCCCTGCGTAACCGAGACATTGTTTGGAAGCAGATTATCGATTCGCATTTCTATATAGGATTCAAAAGCACTGTGGGTCGAGGACACGGCCGTCTCATTCGCAGCATGATGCGGCTCACTTACATCTTGGATATAATGCAAAGCCATACCTAGTTCTCGGATTACCTCAGAAAAAGCATCCCCATCCAAATCGGGTGTCTGTGGATTTTCGTCCTCATTTAATGCATCAACTGCATCGTCATAGTGCGATTGCGTACGAGTTTTTGCTGTTGGCCATGTTGCCCCCGTCCAATTTTCTCCGGTATCCGCGTCGTAAAAATGACCTGCGAAAGTAAATACGTCGGTTTCTAAAAGATCCGGTAAGGCAGATGCCGCAGCTAAGTTCAATGCCAACGCAAGGGCAGTTGTTCCATCTGTTTGATAAAAGCCATACCGCGTCACAAAGGAACTGAATGCCTCAAGTGTAAGCAGTTGATGTGTTGCCATCTGCTGGCCATCAAGGATGCTGTCATTCCCGTCCGAAACCCATTGCGGCGAAATCTCCGGTTCCGCGCTTACGCCACCGGCATTCTCTTGTGCCTCCTGTTCCAGCAAATCCTGCATACCATATGGGTTATAGGTTTCGATGAAATTGGCAAGCAGTTCTTTCTTTTCCGCCGTGGTCATCGTATCCAAATCCCCGATGGTATAGTCGTTGATGTCAAATTCCGGCTCAGACGCAAATACAGGAACTGAGCACAAGCACAGCAATAAAACGGTCAAAGACAAAAATACGGATATTCCCTTTTTGAACATATGATTCTCTCCTCTTTATAAACAACTACAACCCATTTTCCGAACATAGACGCTCTCTCCG
>CASGAS010000069.1 GCA_949299505.1 uncultured Eubacteriales bacterium | reverse complement strand
CCCCGCCGTAAGCCCGTTGGGGAACACGCTTTCAAACGCTTCGTCTCCGGACGGCTCCGCTTCAACAATCTGCTCGACCTTCAGCATACACAGGCTGCCCGCCGTATCGGTCAGCAAATACCGGTCCTCCAGGATTTTTTGAAATGTGACGTCGGGATTTTCGGTTTGCAGCGCCGCAACGATCTCGGAAAAAGGCTCCGTAGACACAAACGTCCCGTTTCTGGCGTATTTCGCGGAATACGACGGCGAGCGGTCAGTTCGGATGTTCCACGGCACCGAAATGCGGAGAAAGGCCTGCGTGTTTTCGGAATACGTCAGGAAAATCTGTGCATCGTACGGCCGAACACAGCCGGCAAGCAGCGCGATTGCGCAGGCAAGCAAGCCGCATATCCGGATAAAAAAACGCCTGGTATTTTTCATAGTGTCCCCATTTCAAACGCTTGACCCGTGTGCCTACGCAACCCTGTCCATTGGAATCTCCTCCTTGTTTGATACCAGTATAACAAAGTTTTGCTTGTTTGTCATCCATAAAAATCGTAGATTTATTTATAATATTTTGTATCTATTTTATAACTTTCGGCGATTAAAAAATCGCCCGGCGGCTGCGCCAAAGTACAGCCGCCGGGCGGGTATGAGTCAAAATGCGTTAGTCCGGCTTCCCGCATATGCGGCGTCGTCCAGGTAGTACTGCGCCTGGGCGTTCCACAGCGCGGCATATTTGCCGTTTTGCCGCAGGAGGTCGCGGTGCGTGCCGAGCTCGCAAAGCGCGCCGGCGTCGAACACGGCGATGCGGTCGCAAAATGCGCAGCCGAACAGCCGGTGCGAAATATATACCGCGGTTTTGCCGGCGACATAGGTGTGGAAGCGCCGGTAGATTTCCGCCTCCGCCTTCGGGTCGAGCGCGGCGGTCGGCTCGTCGAGCGCCACGACGGGCGCGTCCTTATACAGCGCCCGCGCGAGCGCCAGCTTCTGTGCTTCGCCGCCGGAGAGCTCCACGCCCGCTTCGTCCAGCGTTTTGGTCATGCACGTCCGCTCCGCGTTGGGCAGCGTTTGCACGTGGGAGAGCAGGTTCGCCTTTTCGAGCGCGTCCAAAAGCCTTGCGCGGTCCGCCGTTTCGCTTGCTGCCACGTTGTCCGCCAGCGGCACGGCGAAAACCGTATAATCCTGAAAGACGACGGCGTAAAGCGCCTCAAGGCTCTCTTTTGTATATTCGGGCAGCGGGTGGCCGTTGAGGAGAACCACGCCCTCGGTCGGGTCATACAGCCTACAAAGCAGCTTCACAAACGTCGTTTTGCCCGAGCCGTTGCGGCCGACCGCGGCAAGGCTTTCGCCGGCGTGCAGCGTAAGGTTCACGTGCCACAGCGCATAAGACGCCGCATTTGGATACCGGAACGAAACGTCGCGAAACTCTATCTCGGCCGCGCCGCCGGCATATGTGCGCGTGCCGTAGGCCATTTGCGCTTTCGTCTCTAAAATCTCGAAATAGATGCGCGACAGCGGCAAAATTTCCCGCAGCTTTCCGAACGTGTTGGCCATCATCATAATCCCGTTGATAATCTGCAAAAATGCGCCGCAGTAAAGCACCAGCGCATGGGCGGGGAACAGCCCCAAAAGCCCCTTGACGCCGATGAACCAGTAGACGCCGAAGCCCGCGAGCGCCCCGAGCACCGCGACAAAGGAGCTGGTCTTTGCCGTGTGCAGGGAGACGCGGCGCAGCGTGGCCTCGCCGTCGGTCAAAATGGCCGTCGTCGCCAGGCGGTCAATCAGCGGCTGCTCTTTATACAGGCGGATTTCCTTGCCGGTCCGGTAGTCGCCGAACACCTCCAAAAAGCAATAAAACACGCGGTCGAGCTCGGCGTAGGCTTCGTTGGCCTTGAGATACGACTTGTTGATATGCGCCGCCAACGCCAGGATAACGCCCGCCATGGCGAGAATAACGCCCAGCAGCGCAGCAAGGAACACCGGGCGCTCAAAAAAGCTCTCGCCGGTCGTGCGGAAGCCGAGCCGCAAAAGCGGGAACAAAAGGACGAGCGAAATCGAGAAGGTGAAAAGCCCGCTTAAAAACCGGAAGGTGGTCCAGACAAAATACGGGAAGCGCGCCCAGCGGCTCTGCTCCGCTTCGGTGTGCTTGTGCAAAAGCGTCCGAAAGTCGGGGTCCTCGAGCGTCCGGCAGTCGGCGCCGAACAGCTTGTCTGCGATGCGGCGGTTTTCCTTGGAAAGCAAAAGGCGGCGCTGGTTTTCGCTGTAATCCTCCAGAAAAGCGGACAGGAAAAACAAAATGAGATTGACCGCAAGCGCCAACACAAGCAGCGGCAGCAGCGCACGAAACGACGCGCCGGCCGTCAGGCGCTCGATAAGCCTTGCCGAAAACAGGATGTTCACAAACGGCTGGACGGCGACGGCGGCGGCCTGCAGCGCCGCCGCGGGCAGGACGCGGGGCTCCAAGGCATGAATCTCCCGGTAAATTTTGAAAATCAGCTTCCCCTTACGCATGGCGCACCTCCGCTTCCCGGTATGCTTCGCTTTGCAGGCGGTACATCCGGTAATACGCGCCCTTTTGCGCCATGAGCTCCTCATGCGTGCCGCTTTCCAGAATGCGGCCGTCCTCCAAAAACAGGATGCGGTCGCAAAAGCGCGTGGAGGAAAGGCGGTGCGAAATGAAAAAGGAAATTTTATCGCGCGTCAGCTCCCGGTACTGCAAATACAGCTCGTTTTCCGAGATGGGGTCGAGCGCGGCGGTCGGCTCGTCGAGCACCAGGACGGGCGCGTCCTTGTATATCGCTTTGGCAAGCAGCAGCTTTTGCTTTTCCCCGCCCGAAAAATCCACCGCGTCGGGATAAACGTCGCGGCGCAGGCGCGTTTGCAGCCCCGCCGGCAAGGCACGGACCTTATCGGCGACGCCCGCCTTTTCGAGCGCGGCAAAAAGCCGCTCTTCTTCCCAGTCGCTTTCGGCCGAGAGGTTTTCGGCAAGCGTCATCGGCAGGAAGCTGCTCTCCTGGAACACGACGGAAAAGAGGTCGAAGCGGTCCTCGTCGCGCTTACAGCGCACGCCGTTTACCAGAACTGCCCCGTCGTTTGGCGCGTACAGCCCGCACAGGAGCTTGACGACCGTCGTTTTGCCCGCGCCGTTTTCTCCGACAATCGCAATGTTCTCTCCGGCGCGCACGGTAAAGGACAGGTCGCGCACCGCGGGCGCGTCGGCGCCGGGATAGGCGAAGGTAACGTGGGAAAACGCAATCGAGTCGACCGCGCCCGCTTCGGCGGCGGGCTTTGGCTGCGGCGCGTCCTCCTGCACATAGGCGCGGTACGCCGCGCAGTCCATGCAGCAGCGCTCCAGCCTTGCATAGGACGCGACCAGCCGCACCGTCCAGTTGGAAAAGCCGGTCAGGACGCCGAAATAAAAGAGAAAATCCGAAACGGACAATGCGTTTTGCGCAGTCAGATACACCAAATACAGATACGCCACGCTTTGGCGCACAAGGTTCAGCAGCGCCCGCGTGCCGCTTGCAGCCGCCGACACGCGCAGATAGGCGGCAACCGCGCCCTCCGCCTTGGCAAGCACGGCGGCAAGCGCACGGATGCAATAGGCGGAAAAGCCGTAGATTTTGATTTCCTTGGCGGCCGCGCCGTTTTTGGACAGCGCGTAAAAATAATCGAGCTGCTGGGAAAAACGCGCGAAGGCGCCGGTGGCGTCCTCCTGCCTGCGGCCAAGGCCGCGCAGTAGGAAAAATTCGCCGGCGCAGGTCAAAAGCACCAGCGTAATCATCCAGAAGCTGACGCGGTACAGCAGCGCGCAGGACGCCAAGGTCCCGACGGCGCAGACGGAAATGTCGCAGCAGACCTCCAAAAAGTCCGCGCCCGCCGAAAACCGGGCGTTGTAAAAGGCCTCCGCCCGCGCGCGGCGCTGCCGCCCCGCAAGGCTTTCCAGCTGCGCGTAGGGAAGCCGCATGGTTTGGCAAAACGCTCCGACGGCATAGCGCATCCGGATGATGCGCGCGCTGCCGCGGATAAGCTCCTTCATAAACGGGTCCATCCAGATGGTAAGCGCAAGCAGGCAGCTCAAAAGCGCAACCGCCGCCGTCATGCGGCCGATGGAAACATGGCTGTAAATGCCGTCGAGCAAAACCTTTGGAATGAGCGCGGTGACAATGGGCTGCAAGACGAGCGCGGGCAGGCGCACCAGGCAAAAGCCGAAGCTGCGCGCGTCCCACGCTTTCCAGTTGCGCAACATATAGCGCACTTCCCCGCGCATTTCCCGAAACCGCATCGAAAATCCCCCTTTTTTGCTTTAGGTGGTCGGTTCCGCCATGGAAAACGCGTACGGCAAAAGCTCGGACAAGGTGTGCGCTTCACACGCACCCGCATCGTCGCCGAAAAAGATTTTGAAATCCGGCGCGCAAAATTCCGCAAGCGTCTGGCGGCAAACGCCGCACGGGGTGCAGAAAGGCCGGTAAACGCCGTCCCTGCCGCAGCCGACGACGGCAACGGCCTCAAACTCCGTCTCACCCTCGCTGACCGCCTTAAACAGCGCTACGCGCTCGGCGCAGACGGTGGGTGAAAAGCTCTGGTTCTCGATATTGCAGCCGAGGTACACCCTGCCGCCTTTTGTCAGCAGCGCCGCGCCCACCCGAAAGCCCGAATACGGCGCGTAGGCATGCTTTTGCGCGTCGAGCGCGCACACAACCAGCTCCTGCGGCGTCATGTTTTGCATCTCCCCTTTTTTTCTTCTGTTTTCATTGTACAAAAGGCGCCGGAAAAAAACAACCTGTCCGCGCTTCTTTTTGCCGCGGCGGCGCCATATACAATATGGAAACAGTTTGGTTTGGAGGCGGCGACATGGAAACTTTACGATATGGCAGCCGGGGTACGACGGTGCAATATTTGCAGCTCGCGCTGCAGCGGGCGGGCTTTTCGATTGCGCTCGACGGCATTTTCGGGGCGCGCACGCTCGACGCGGTGCGCAGCTTTCAGCGGCAAAACGGACTTTCGCCCGACGGCATCGTCGGCAAGCGCACCTGGGCCTTGCTTATGCCGTACCTAAAAGGCTATACGACGCACAAAATACGCGCCGGAGACACGTTTTTTGCCCTGGCTGAGCGCTACGACACGACCCTGCGGCGCATTTTGCTTGCCAACCCGACGCTTGACCCGCGGAATTTGCAAATCGGCACGGTCGTGTACATCCCCTTCGACTTTCCGCTTGTGCCCGAAAACGTCCCGTACTCCGCGGCGCTCAACGAGGCCGTCATAGAGGGGCTTACGGTGCGCTACCCGTTTTTTACAAGCGCCGCCGTCGGGCGCAGCGTCATGGGCAAGCCGCTTTTCATTCTGCGCTGCGGCAGGGGCGGCAAGGAGATTTTCTACAGCGCCGCGCACCACGCGAACGAATGGCTGACGACGCCGGTGCTTTTGAAATTTGCCGAGGACTACGGCGAAAGCTACGCGGCGGGCGGGGAGATAGGCGGTGTGCTCGCGGCGGAGCTGTTCCGTTCCTATTCGCTGTATCTTCTGCCGATGGTCAACCCCGACGGCGTGGACCTGGCGACCGGCGTCCTGCACGCGGGCGGGTATTACAACAGCGCGCTGCGGCTGTCGCAGCGCTATCCGGAAATCCCCTTTCCAGACGGGTGGAAGGCGAACATTGCGGGGGTGGATTTGAACCTCCAGTACCCGGCGAACTGGGAGGAGGCGAAGCGCATCAAGTACGAGCAGGGCTTCACCTCCCCCGCCCCGCGCGACTTTGTGGGCAGCGCGCCCTTAACCGCGCCGGAAAGCGACGCGGTCTATGCTTTTACGCAGCGTCACGACTTTAGGCTGACGCTTTCCTACCACAGCCAGGGAAAACTCATCTACTGGAAATACCTCGATTACGAGCCGGCGCGTTCGCAGCAAATCGCCGAATATTTCGGGAGCGTGAGCGGCTATGCGGTGGAGGAAACGCCGTACGCTTCGGGCTTTGCGGGGTACAAGGACTGGTTCATTGCGACCTTTGATAAGCCGGGGTACACCATAGAGGTCGGTGTCGGGCAGAACCCGCTGCCGCTGCAGCAATTCCCGGAAATTTACCGGGAGAACCTCGGAATTCTCGTCGGCGGCATGACGCAAATCTGAAAAAGCAAAACCAAAAAAGCCCGAGAGATTCTCGGGCTTTTTTGTGTCTTTTTATCGAAGCGCGCGAAGTTCGTCGGGGGCGAAAACGCCCTTTTCCGTAACAAACGCCGTGATGAGGTCCGCTTTTGTTATGTCGAACGCGGGGTTTAAGGCCCTAACGCCCTCGGGCAGCATCGGTTCGCGAAACCACAGCGCCCCCACCTCCCGCGCGTCGCGCTGCTCAATGGGAATCTCCTCCCCGCAGGAACAGGCGAAGTCAAAGGTCGAGCGCGGCGCACAGACGTAAAACGGCACGCCGTAATGCCGGGCAAGCACCGCAAGGCCGCAGGTGCCGACCTTGTTCGCCGTGTCGCCGTTGGCCGCGACGCGGTCGGCGCCGACAAGCACCGCCTGCACAAGGCCTTTGGAAAGCACATACGCCGCGGCGTTGTCGCACAGAACGGTGACGGGAACGCCCGCCTCGTGCAATTCATAGGCGGTCAGCCGCGCGCCCTGCAAAAGCGGCCGGGTCTCGTCGGCATAGACGGCCAAACGCTGGCCGCGCGCTTTGGCGGCGTAGACGGGCGCCAGCGCCGTACCGTACCGCACGGCGGCAAGCCGGCCGGCGTTGCAATGCGTAAGCACAGCGCGGCAGTTTTTCAGAAGATGCAGGCCGTTTTCGCCGATTTTCCGGCAGGTGTCCACGTCCGTCTCGTAAAG
>CASGAS010000068.1 GCA_949299505.1 uncultured Eubacteriales bacterium | reverse complement strand
GGGAGACATTGTCGAGATACCAATGGTCCTCCTGATAATAGTGCTCATCAACGATGGTGTCGCGGTAGCTTTCGTCCAGCAGCGCCCAGGATTCGTCGAACTGCTCGCCGGAGCTGACGGGTCCCGAGGAGGAAATGATGGTGATGTCCGGGTACACGGCATTGATTTCCGCCTTGAGCGCCGCAAGGTTGCGGAAATAGACCTCGCCCCAGTTTTCATTGCCAAGGCCGAGATACTTCAGGCCGAACGGCGCGGGGTGCCCGTTTTGGGCGCGTTTTGCGCCCCATTCGGTATCGGTCGAGCCGTTGGCGTATTCAATCAAATCCAGCACATCCTGCACATAGGCGTCCCATTCCGGCGTGCCCGGGCGCAGGGCGATGGTATCGAAATAGGCTTCCAGATCCGCGCGCGTGCGGATACCGAGGCTTTCGATATAGGCGGTAAATTCCGCGCGGCCCTCTGTATCGGCCGGGTCCATGTTCCGCGTTTCGGTGAGATAGGTCTCCCACTGCTCGTCGGTCATCTCATTCTTTTCGAGCGCAAGCACATGGTCGTCATACCCGCAGCGCGTCTGGCAAATGAGGCCGACGTTCAAAATCGGGACGGGCTCGGCGCCGATGTCGCTGCAAAGCTGGAAGTATTCGTGGTAGCCGACGCCGAAGCTGTTGTTGTAGTCAATGACGTCATTCTGCCAGATGTTGTAGGTCTGTTTGCGCGTTTCGGGCGCGCCGATGGTCTCTTTCCAGTTAAACAGATTTTCGAGGCTGTCCCCCTCCGCCACGCAGCCGCCCGGGAAGCGGACAAACGCCGGATTCAGCTGGGCGATGGCTTCGTACAAATCGTTGCGCAGGGAGGTGTATTTCCAGGTGTCGGTTCCGTACCCGTGGCTGTGCACCGGGTACAGGCTCACAAAGTCAAACGTGACGCTCGCGCCGTCCTCAAACTCCATGACCAGGATGCCGTCGTCGGTTTTGGCGGCGGTCAGGCTGACGGAAAACTTCTGCCACTGCGCCCCGGCGTCCAGCGTGATTTTCAGCGTGTCGCTCAGCTTTTCGCCGCGCTTGTTTTCCAGATACACGGTCATGACCGTTTTCGTGTTTTTGAACCAGGCGGAAAAGGCGTACCCCTCGTTCGCCTGCACCCCGATGTCGCCGGCGGCGGAGCTTTCCTCGTTATGGTCATAGGTCTTGTAATCATAATATTCGCAGAAGCCGAAATTCTTGACCGTGCGCGCGCCGTCGGCGGGCAGCGTAATGTAGGACGGGTTGTTTTCGTGAATTCCGCCCTCGGTTTCGCGCGTGTAGGCCCCGTCAAACGACCAGCCGGACAGCGTTTCGCCGTTTTTGAGGTACTCGAACGAATTGTTGCGCACCAGGTTGGCGTTCAGGCCCCCTTCGACGCCGTTGTTGATGTCCTCAATGAAAATCCCGTACAGGTTTGCACTGATTCCGTGGGACAAATCGTCCGAAGAAAGCGTCACCGACAAGGGTTCCCCCTCTGCGCTGGCCGTCACGGCCGGAAGTCCCAGCAGCAGAACGCACAGCAGCAGTGCAAGGATCTTTTTGAACATTTCGGTTCCCTCCCGTCGATTCAAAAAACGTACATTTTAGAAGTATACTTTAGTCTACCATTTTTTGTGCGCTGCCGCAAGGCGTTTTCCCGCATTTTTCCCGAAAAAACGGCGTTTTTTCCGCAAGTACCGGTTGTCAAGAAAAAGAAACCATGCTAAACTAGTTGCAAAAGGAGGAGAATGTTATGTGGATGGTTTTCGCGGCACTTGCCGCCGGGCTGCTTGTGTTTGCCTGTGACGTTGCCCTGCTTTGCAAAAAGCGCACCGCCGGCGCCGTCATACACGCGCTGCTGCGCGACTGCATCGTAACAAACCTTGCGGCGCTTGCGGTCGCGCAATTCGTTTTGCGGATAGAAAACGTGTTTCTGCCCGCGCAGCACGGCCCGTATTACCCGCTGAAATATCTGGCGCTCGCTTTAGGCTGCGGGTTTGTGCTTCTGTTTGCCAAGGGGCTTGCGGACGGCGTGCTCTATTACGCTTCCTGCGCGCCCAAGAAGCGTGCGCGCACCTGGGCGCTGCGCTTAGTCTGCACGCTTCTGTTCGCCCTCGGCGCGGCGGCGGGGGTCGCGCGCTGGGGCAAAGAGACGTTCGGGGAGATTACGCCCGACCAGATGCTTATCAACATGATATCCCCGGTAGAGGGCACCGCCTCCGACATCATGAACACCCTGTTCTTCGGGCCGGTCTTTCAAACGGTGCTTTTGACCGCTATATTTTGTCTGTTCGCGTATTCCGACCGCGTATTGTATTGGAAAGCCGCGCCGGAAACGACGAGAAAGCTTTTCCCCGCCGCAGCCCGAAAGGTCGTGAGCGTCGTTTTGGCGCTTGCGATGCTTGCCGGCGGCGTAGCGTTCGGCGTAGAGAAATTCCAGCTGCAAAAGCTGTATACCGCCTATATGGACGAATCCCCCTACATTGAAGAGCATTTTGCCGACCCCGAAACGGTCAAAATGACCTTTCCGGAACAGAAACGCAATCTGATTCATATTTATCTGGAATCCGTGGAAAACACCTATCTTTCCAAGGAGCTCGGCGGCGATATGGAAGAGAACCTGATGCCGGAGCTCACCGAGCTTGCCAAGGAGGGGTACAGCTTTTCCAGCCGCGGCGAAGGAAAATTCGGCGGTCCGCTGTGGACGACCGGCGGGAGCTGGTCTGTCGCCGCCATGGTCAACATGGGCTTCGGCCTGCCGATGAAGGTGCCGATGGACGGAAACTCCTACGGCTCGCCGGGGAACTTCCTGCCCGGTGCAACGGCATTGGGCGATATTCTCCATGCGCAGGGCTACAACCAGTCGGTCATGTTCGGTGCGGACGCAGACTTCGGCGGACTTTCTTTCTACTTCCAGTCGCATGGGGATTTTTCTGTTCTGGACTATGACTATATGCGGGAAATCGGCAAGCTCCCACAGGATTATTATGTGTGGTGGGGGTACGAGGATTCCAAGCTGTTTGAATTTGCCAAGGAGGAGCTCACGCGGCTCGCTTCGCAAGACAAGCCGTTCCACTTCGTCATGGAAACGGCGAACACGCATTTCCCGGACGGCTATCTGGAACCGGGCGCGCCCACGCCGTATGAAAGCCAGTATGCCAACGTGATTGCGCACAGCTCCTATCAGGTCGAGCAGTTCGTCCGCTGGATTCAGCAGCAGCCGTTTTATGAAAACACGACGATTGTGCTTATCGGCGACCACCTGAGCATGGACAAAAACTTCTTCCAGAACACCACGCCGGGATATCAGCGCACAACCTTTAACCTGATTTTGAATCCGGCGCCGAACGTGCGGGACGTGCCGACAGAGCGGCTCTACAACCGGCAATGGTCGAACTTTGATATGTTCCCGACGCTGCTGACGTCCATCGGCGTTGAAATTGAGGGCGACCGGCTGGG
Organism: uncultured Eubacteriales bacterium; assembly: GCA_949299505.1. Taxonomy (GTDB): domain Bacteria; phylum Bacillota; class Clostridia; order Oscillospirales; family Acutalibacteraceae; genus Fimenecus. Next base: position 5,508 of record CASGAS010000068.1, on the reverse strand, counting down.
GCTTGGCGCGGACCTGTTTTCCGGCACACCCACCCTGTTTGAAGCGGATGGCGTAGACGAAGTAAACAGCGTCCTGGAACAGCGCAGCAACTTCTACAACAACCACTTCCTGATAAAATAAGCGGTACAAAACCGACGGACGCATAAAAGCGCCGGGGAGATGACGGCTTCTCCCCGGCGCTTTTTCTGTTTTCACTTAGCGGGCGCTGCAATAGGCGTCCAGCCGCACCGCGACGTTTTGCTGCAGGTTGCGATAGAAAAACTGGTAGTCGTAAAGGTGATAGACCCCGTCCTCAAAAATCGAAAGTCCCGCGGGATAGTCCGCCGGCGACACGCCCGTCACCTTGAGCGCACCGCGCTCCGGGTCGATGTACGCCCCGCAAAGGCCAGGCGTTTCCGTTTCAATCTCCCCATCGTAATTCGTAAAGCACGCGCCCAGGTTTTCGTCTCTGTCGGCGGGCGTCGAGTCCGTTTTCCAGTTGAGCGGATTGATGGCAAGCGTTTTGACGCCGGCCGGAATCAGCAGGGAGTCCGTTACAGCTTCCGCTTCGCTGTTGAACGAAACGATCACGCCCACGTCGTCCTCCCCCGCCGCAAAGCGCAGGTGCGGATACGCCGCAAGCTCCGCTTGCGTGATGCGCCAGCCGATGGCGTAACAGGCGACGAGCCGGGCGTTTAGCTGTTCGTCGCTGAAAAATTCCTTGAGCAGCCGCAGGCACAGGTCCGCGCCCTGCGAAAACCCGGCGAGGATAATGGGCCGCCCGTCGTTTTCCGTATCCAGATAATACTGAAACGCCGCCTTGACGTCGGCGTACGCCGAAGCAAGATAAGGCGCACGCGCTTGCTCGGACAGCGTGTAGGCGTTCAGCCCCGCCTGCCGGTAATACGGCGCGAAAAAGCGCGCGTCGGCGTCATAAATGCCCTGCTCCATTTTGGTGGCGCCCAGGAACGCAGCGCGGCTTTCGGCGTCGTCCAGCGGCATGTTATAGCTGTCCTCTGCGCCGCCGTAGACCGTCGGGCACACGAAAAATACGTCCGCGCGCGCCGTCTTGTCCGGCTCCCACACCGCCCAGTTTTGCCTGTCGCCGTAATCAACCGCTTCCACACGCGTCCCTGCGCAGGAAACCAGCGACAGCAAAAGAGCGACGGCCAGCACCGCCGAAAGCAGACGTTTTTGCATAAAAACCGCCTCCGAAGCGCCGCGCCCGCAATGGGCACGGGCCGATTTTGTATTTTTTCACAGCACAAAAAACGGAAACAAGAAAAACCTGCGGCCGCCAATGGCTGACCGCAGGTCTGGCGCGCTTGACTGGATTCGAACCAGCGGCCTTCAGAGTCGGAGTCTGACGCTCTATCCAGCTGAGCTACAAGCGCATATGGCGCGCGGAAAACGCGCACCGATATTGTATCGCGTTTGGCACAAAACGTCAAGAAAAATTTCTGCTTTTGGCGCTTAACTTTTTCTGTCAGACGTTAAAGCGGAACAGCACAATATCGCCGTCCTGCATGACGTAGTCCTTGCCCTCGGAACGCACCTTGCCCTTTTCCTTGGCCGCCTGCATGGTGCCGCACGCCATCAATTCGTCAAACGAAATGACCTCGGCGCGGATGAAGCCGCGTTCAAAGTCGGAATGAATCTTGCCCGCCGCCTGCGGCGCCTTGGTGCCGCGCTTGATGGTCCATGCGCGCACCTCCGGCTCGCCGGCGGTCAGATAGGAGATAAGCCCCAGCAGGTGGTAGGAATGGCGAATCAGGCGGTCAAGCCCGCCCTCGTCCATGCCAAGGTCGGAAAGGAACAGCAGCTTTTCTTCCTTGGGCAGAGACGCAATCTCCTCCTCGAGCCGCGCGCAAATCGGCAGCACCTCGGCGCCCTCGGCTTTTGCGACGTCGCACACCGCGGCGTAATAGGCGTTTTCCGCAAGCGGCGCGGCAAATTCCGCCTCGCTCATATTGCACGCATAAATAACGGGCTTGGAGGACAGCAGCGCGACGCTCGACAGCCACTCGCGCTCTTCGTCGTTCATCTCGACGGCGCGGGCGCTCACGCCGTCGGCAAGCGACGCGCGCAGGCGTTCAAAAAACGCGACCTCGCCCTGCAGGCTTTTGTCGCCCTTCATCGCCTTTTTGTCGCGGTCGATGCGGCGGTCCAAAAGCTCCAGGTCGGACAGAATCAGCTCCAAATTTATGGTTTCAATGTCCCGGCGCGGGTCGATGCTCCCCTCGACGTGGACGATGTCGTCGTCGTCAAAGCAGCGCACCACATGAATAATGGCGTCCACCTCGCGGATATGGGAAAGGAATTTGTTGCCGAGCCCCTCGCCCTTCGACGCGCCGCGCACAAGCCCCGCGATGTCGACGAATTCGACCGTAGCGGGCGTGAGCTTTTTGGGGTGGTACATTTCCGCAAGGCGGTCAAGCCGCGCGTCCGGCACGGCGACGACGCCGACGTTCGGTTCAATGGTGCAAAACGCGTAATTTGCCGCCTGCGCGCCCGCGTTTGTAATGGCGTTGAACAGCGTGCTCTTGCCGACGTTCGGCAGGCCTACGATTCCAAGCTTCATAATCCGTTCGTCCTCGATTCCAAAGCGGCAGCTTTGCCGCGTACTATCGGGTATTATACAGGATTTTCCGGCGGGTTGCAAGTCAATCCCGGCAAAACAGAAAAGCAGAGGGCCAAAAGGCCCTCCGCCTTAGCGGCTTTGCTTTTTCCTGCGTTTTTGGATAACCTTGCGAAGAACGCATCCCCCGCACACGGCAAGCACGGCCGCGCCGGCCACGCAGAGTCCGACAATCAGCGGAACGTTGGGCTTGTATTCCGGGATGGCGCGCATGACCGTCATCTCGCTTTCCCGCGCTTCCTCGGAAAAAGCCGCATACACCTCCGGCGCCACGCCGGCGTTGTCTATGACCGCCTGCGCCGTCTCGTCCCAATTTGCGTCCGGGACGTAGTGCGCATTCGTAATGACGGTGCCCGGCTCGTAGGTTTCGGTCGTCGTGTAGCTTTGCGCGGTGGAGTAGTTGCTGTCCCAGGTGTTGTTCCCCTTTTTGCCCCAGTCGCCGCAGTCAATGCAGGCGTAGGCCGGGTCAATGTCTATCACGTTCTTTTCCCCGTAGACGTGCTGGGTGCCCTCGTCGATATGGATGCCGCGGATGTGGTAGGCCTTGTTGGAAAACGCCGAGCCGATGGTGTCGATGTAGTTTTCACTGATGACCGTGTCCGGCATGTCGCCGATGGTATAAATCGCGCCCGCGTCGCTCAGGGTCGTGATGGTGTTGACAAATTTGTTGTACCGAATCGTCAGATTGCGCGTGGTCGTGGACGGCGTGCCCGGCACGACCGACTCGCTGTCGCCGTTCATGTTCCACCAGCCCCACCCAAGGCTGAGGCCGGAATAGGTCGTGTTTTCAATGTTGTTGTGTTCAAACGCAAGTCCGTCGGCAGCATAAACCAGTACGCCCGCCACGCCCCAGAAAAGGCGGCTGGTGTTCTTGAACAGGTTGTTTTCGACTGTCAGACTCCCGCACGCGCCCTCCACGGAGGCGTCGTATTTTTCCTTTTCGGAATGGCGGCCCTTGTCGGAGGCCTTGTCGCCGATATACATGTGCTGCGGATGCCCAATAAGCAGCGCCGCGCCGGCCGTGTCGTAAATCGCATTTGCCGTGACGGCCGTATTTGTTACGTCGTTGACAAGCGACACGCCGTCGTTTCCGGTGTGGCAGACCGTATTGCCCGAAAGCGCGATGCGTTCGGCGCTTGTGAGCAGGACGGCCGCCGGGCCGACGTCGTAGGCGCGGTAGAGATAGCCGTGCCAATCCTCTTCGGCAAAGGCGGTCAGGGCGGCCGCCGCCTGGTTCGTCGCACGGCCGTAAGACCCGCCGACCTCGTGGAGATTCCAGTCGGTATACGCAAAGGTAAGCCCTTCAAACGAAAGGTCGTGGACGCGGTTTTCGAGGCTCTCCCCCTCTATGCGCACAATCGACTCCAGCGTCGGGACGACGACCTGTGCCGTCGACAGGTCCTCCCCCTCGCGCGGCCAGTAATACAGCCTGCCGCCCGCCTTATCAAAATAAAATTCTCCCGGCTCGTCCAAATGCTCAAAGACGTTATAAATCATATTGTTCTCTTTGAACTGGTACTCGTTGCCCCAGCCAAGGGTCTGCGCAATGCCCGCATAGGGCATTTGCAGCTTGGCTTCAAGCCGCAGGCCGCGCTGTTTTAGCGAATCCACGCAGACAATCGTCGTGTTCCAGCGCGTCTGCGTCATCATTTCAATATCCTCGGGGTTGCGCGTATCGACCGGAATGGCGTCTTTCTCGAACAGCACGCCGTCATGCACCGTGCCGCTTGCCCACGCCCAGTCGGCTTCGCCCTCTGTAACCGTCACTTCCCCGGTCGCGCCCTTGCCCTTGGCGACTTTTGCGGTCATGTGCGCGCGTTCACCGTTGATATACAGCGTGCGAAGCTTCCGGTCGCGCGAAAGCTCGACGCTGAAAATACCGTTGCCCTCGTCCTGCCAGTCGCCCGTCACGACCCGACCGCCGCTGAGCACGGGACGCGCGCCCTCGGCGGCAACGTAGCGGACGCGGCCGTTTGGCGTTCCGCTGTCCTCGGGCGTGAAGACCAGCGTTTCGTCGAGCTCATATACGCCGTCGGCAATCGCAACGACAATGTCGCCGCGCGTTTTATCGAGCGTGCGGACATAGGCCTTCGCGTCCGAAACACTCGAAAACACGGTTTGCCCGTCCGGCGTGCGGCTTGGGTCGACCGTCAGACGAAAGGCGACGTTTTCCATATTCTCCGTCCCTTCTGCAAACGACAGTGTCGGCAGGCACATACACAGCGTTAAAACGGCCAGAAACCCCGCAAATGCTTTTCGCATCGTCATTCCCTTTCCTGTTCGGAATCCGTTTTCATTTCCTCTTTCCCGGCGTACTGCGCGGGCAGCTTGCCGCGCTGCTGCTTGAAAGGCACCCAAAGCTTTTGGGCGTAGCGGCGGAATTCCAGCACCATATCGCCGTCTGTTTCGACATAGGTCCCGCGCTTTTTCTGCGAACGGCAGGCAAGCTCCTTAAACAGCAGCATCCCCGCCCCGCCGACGAGCGCGCCGAACAGGATGATGAAGAACAGCGGAATGCGGCAGGTAAGCCAGTCGCCCGAGCGCAGCGGCAGCGTAAAGGAAATATAAATTTCCCCGCGCGTAAACATTTCGGCAAAGGTCTCGCCGTTGCCGTACTTGGGCAGCTCCGTTAAGTACGCGGTATTGACGATGCCGAACGCCGCCGTCAAAAGCCCGGTCACCGCCGCGCCGAGCATATAGCCCGGGATAACGGTCAGGGGGCTGCGGTAAGCGTAGGGCATGGAAAACGCGACGGTCAGCTTGACGTTTTCAAAAAAGGCGTTAATCGGACCGCTGGCCGCAAGATTGAAGTCGTCGGTATCGGCCTTGCCGCCTTTTTTCGTGATTTTTTGCAGCAGCACGGTCATCAGCGGCTGCATATCGGTGGGGA
>CASGAS010000067.1 GCA_949299505.1 uncultured Eubacteriales bacterium | reverse complement strand
CGCAACGGTCAAAAGGTTCGAGAGGTCGTGCTTGACCTTGCGGAATTCCTGCTTTTCGTCGCGCAGCATGGTCGCGGACTCATAGTCCATGCGGTTCTGTACAAGCTGCCGCTCGGTTTCCAGCGCGCGCTGCTCGGCCTTTTCCAGACGCTCCACAATAAACAGCAGGGAAAAGTCCAAAAGCAGGCAGGTGACAAATATGACGATGACAAAGACGTTGATGTATTGGTACCGGCCGATATACTGGTCATAGATGTCCTTGCCGACCGCCTGTATCAGCAGAAAATACAGCGCGCTGCAAAGGATGTGCGACAGCGGGAACAGCACCAGAAAGCCGTACCGCGTGCGAAGCCGGGGCTTCTCCTTTTGCCGCCTGCGTCTGCGCTCAACAAGCATCCGCAAAAGCATCGTCAGCGCCGAGCTGAACAGCAGCGCATACAGCAAATAGGCCAGTATCAGTTGGCGCGGCATGGTGTACGCCGTCATGTAATAAAGCGAATCGCGGGAAATGAGGGCGAGCGGCAAAAAGGAGAAAAAGGAGCAAAGCTGCTGCACCAGGCACGCCGCCGCCGTCAGCAAAAGGGTCGTGCCGAAATTCGTCTGCTTGCAGACGAGCATGACGAGAAATAGGAGGATGTAAAAGCCCAGCAGCTGCAAAAGCTCATACCCATCTCCCTCGCCGACCAGATAGCGGTACGGCGTCGTCACCGCGAGCAGCGCGCCGAGCGTGACCGCTGTGTGAAAGCGGTCCTTCATCAGGACGTGCGCGGCGAAATAGATGGGGAGCACGCGCATAAGCAGAATCAAAAAGCCCCACGGCCAGAAAGCGTGGACATCAACGAGTTCCATGGCGCGCCCCCTTACCGCAGATTTTCCAGATACGCGCGGTACTGCGCGACGGTCTGCTTGTATTTTTTCGGCGGAATGGGCACGGTGCTGCCCGAGCGCAGCGTAAACGCGTGCGGCGCGTACCCGATGATATGGTTCATGTTGACCATATAGCTTTTGTGGCAGCGCAGGAAGTTCAGCGGCAGACGTTCGGCAAAATCCTTTAAGCTTGAATAGACGCTTGTCTTTTCGCCGTTCGCCATGTGCAGCGTCAGGCTGTTGTTAAAGGTCTCGATATACAGCACGTCCGCGTAGTTGACCACGCGGTTGGCGTTGCCCTGGCGGACAACGGTCAGGTTTGTGTCCCCGCCCGCCGCCTTTTGCAGCGCGGCCTGCAGCGCCCGCGTCAGGCTCACCTCGTCAATGTGGGATTTTACTAGGTAATAGCAGCAGTCCGTTTCGGAAATGTTATAGGCGGCCTCCGGAAAGGAGGTCATAAAAATAACCGGCGTGCTCTGGAACGGTATGTGCGCAATGGACCAGTTCATCGAGTTCTCATCCTGCAGCAGGACGTCCAAAAACAGCGCGTCCACGCGGTTGTTTTGCAAATGCGCCTGTAAGCTGTCGATGCTCGCAAGATACGTCAGGCTGCATTCCGTGCAGAACCGGTCCTGCAGACAGCGTTCAATCTTTGTGCCGAGAATCTCCCGGTAATCCGGGCCGTCGTCGCAAATTACAATGTGAATCAATGACCCCATCCCCTTTTCGGCGGCCCCTCGCCGCACTTTTTACCATGATACCACATCTTTCGACGCAAAACAATACGCTTGAGCGAAACTGTGAAAAAGGCGGAAAAAAGTCCTGTTTTTCGGACCGGGAATATGCTACAATAAAACAAAATCATGCATAGGTCTTACAAAGCTGCTTTCCGCGCAGGGAGAACGGAGGTGTTTTTAATGTGCGAACAGGTTCCGGGCGCTAGCGCTGCGCCGCCGCGGGCGTCTTCGTCCGAACAGGTGATTTTGTTCCCGGATTTTGAAAAGCTGCAAAAGGAAATTGAAAAGCTGCGCGTGTCGCTTTCCATGCTGATACTCGAGCGGGACGAGCTGCGGTTTGTGATTTGCAAAAACTTGGAATCGGCATATATGCTGCAGCTCGGCGGGCTGGAATACGACGCCTATAAACTGTTTTGCAGGCTGCGGCGCCTGTACCGTAAAATCGAAATCATACAGGCCAAACAGAATCGGCAGGAAAAGGTCGACTTGTCGGAGATAGAAAAAGCGCTGGACGACGAATTTGCCGCCTACCAAAAAAGGCTGGAAGAGCAAATCGAAAAAATGAATGAAGCCATGCGGCGCAGAGAATGTGAAGCTCTGTCGGAGGCGGACGCGGCAGAACTGAAAAGTCTGTACCGGCAGGTTGTCAAGGAGCTGCACCCGGACTTGCACCCCGACGCCTCCGAAGCGCAGGTCGAGCTGTTCGCACACGCGGCCGCGGCATATCAAAACGGCGACTTGCGGGCCATGCGGGTTATACGCGAAGCGATTGGCGACCCCGCGTCGCAGCCGGACGCGCGGCAGGAGACAATGAAACAGCTGGTGCAAGACAAGAACCGCTTACAGGGCATGATTCGGGACGTACAGGAAAACATTCGGGAAATCAAAACAACATATCCGTACACGCTGCGGGAAATTTTGCAAAATCCCGACCAGGTTGCCAAAAAGAAAGAAAGCTTAAAAGAAATGATTCGCATGTATACAGAGCAGATATCGGCCTGTCAGGCAAAGATAAAAGAAATGCAGGGGGTAAAGCCATGGGGGACTTGATGCGTCCGGAAGAAACCGGGTTGCTTTCCGTGCTGCACCAGGCCGACGGCGCGGTCGACTTTTCGAAGCCGTTTGAGCGGGACGTGTATTTGTTTGACACCTATGTTGCCGGGACCAGCCATATAACCGGTATAGAGGATTTGGAGCCGCATTTGCAGGTCGGGGACAAGCTTGATTTTTACCGGGAACCCAACAACCCGTACGACCCGCAGGCAATCGTCGTAAAAATTGCGGACGGGGTAAAGATTGGGTATATCCCGCAAAAGGATAATATCGTTTTTGCCCGGCTGATGGACTCCGGCAAGCTTTTGTTCGGGAAAATTACCGCCAAAGAAACAAAGGGAAGCTGGACCAAAATCGAAATTCAGGTTTTTCTGCGGGACTGATTTGGCAGCGAAACGCGACGCAGGAAAAAGGACGTCCGAAAGGGACGTCCTTTTTCTGTATCCGTTTCACTTCTCCAGCCGATTCATCCGCGCCATGGAGGCGAGCGTGTCAATCCCCATCGGGCAGACCTCGACGCACGACAGCGCCTTCGAGCAGCCCGCCGCAAAATGCGCGGCATAGGACTTGCGCAGCGGCTTTGCACGGTCCGCGCGCACACCGCCTGGCAGGCGGCCGCCGGACGGGAAAACGGGCGCGGGAACGCCGCCTGCGCAGGAATTTTGCAAAACGCTTGAAATCCGCAGGGAATTTCAGTATAATACAATCGGAATTTTAGAAAGCAAAGCGGCCGCGGCGGCACGGCTTTGCAAAAAAAGGAGCAGAACTATGGCAAACAAAGTACTGGTCACGGGGGCGGACGGCTTTATCGGCAGCCACCTGACGGAAGAGCTTGTCAAACAGGGCAAACGCGTCAAGGCGTTCGTGTATTATAATTCCTTCAATTCCTGGGGCTGGATTGACTCGCTGCCCAAAGAGATTCAAGACGAGATTGAGATTTTTGCCGGTGACATTCGCGACCCCAACGGCGTGCGCGAAGCGATGACGGGCGTGGACACGGTGTTCCACCTGGCGGCGCTTATCGCCATCCCCTTCAGCTACCACTCGCCGGACTCTTATGTGGACACCAACATCAAGGGTACGCTTAACGTTTTGCAGGCGGCTCGTTTGCTCGAGACGCGACGTGTGCTTGTGACCTCTACGTCCGAGGTGTACGGCACGGCGCAGTATGTGCCGATTGATGAAAAGCACCCGTATCAGGGGCAGTCCCCGTATTCCGCGACCAAGATTGGTGCGGACCGCCTGGCTGAAAGCTTCTATCGCAGCTTCAACCTGCCCGTGACCATTGTACGCCCCTTTAATACCTACGGCCCGCGGCAGTCGGCGCGCGCGGTTATCCCGACCATTATCACCCAGCTGCTCTCCGGCAAGGAGGAGATTAAGCTCGGTTCGCTGACGCCGACGCGGGATTTCAATTATGTCAAAGATACCGCCAACGGCTTTATTACGCTGTCGGAGGCGGACAACGTCATCGGCGAGGAGATTAACATCGCGACCCAGCAGGAAATTTCTATCGGGGAGCTTGCAAACGAGATTATTGCGCAGATTAATCCGAACGCGCGCATCCTCTGCGAGGAGGAACGCCTGCGCCCCGAAAAAAGCGAGGTCAACCGGCTGCTCGGCAGCAACGAAAAGATTCGCCGCTTAACGTCCTGGGCGCCGAAATATACGTTTGCCGAGGGCATCCGTGAAACGATTGCCTGGTTCAAAGAGGGCAACCATATGGCGAGCTACAAGGCGGATATTTATAACGTATAAGCAGGCGGCCGGGCTTTATGCCGGGCCGCAAGGCGATTTCAGAAAGGTGGGAAGGGGAAACGCGCGCCGTTTTCCCGTGTTATGAGCAAATTTATTCCGTTGTCTGTGCCAAACCTCTGCGGCAACGAGGCGGCCTACTGCCAAAAGGCGATTGCGAGCGAGTGGGTCTCCACGGGCGGCGCGTATATTACGGAGTTTGAAGAAAAAATCGCGGCCTACGTCGGCACGCCGGGCGCTGTAGCCTGCCAGAGCGGTACGGCAGGGCTGCATTTGGCGCTGCTTGCGTGCGGCGTCGGGCAAAATGACGAGGTGCTTGTGCCGACGCTTACCTTCATCGCTGCCGTAAACCCCGTGAAATATGTCGGCGCCGAGCCGGTGTTCATGGACTGCGACGATACGCTGTGCATGGATATGCAAAAGGTTGAGCGCTTCTGCGAAACCGAATGTGAAAAAACGCCGGAGGGCCTTTTGGACAAGGCCACCGGGCGGTATGTCCGTGCCATGCTTGTCGTGCATGTGTTCGGCAACCTTGCCGACCTCGATAAAGCCGCGGCGATCGCCGAAAAATATGATTTGGCTTTGATTGAGGACGCGACCGAGGCCCTGGGCAGCCGGTACTTGTCCGGCCGCTTTGCCGGGCGCTTTGCCGGCACCGTGGGCAAGGTCGGCGTCTACTCTTTCAACGGCAACAAAATCATCACGACCGGCGGCGGCGGGATGCTTGTATCCGGGGACGAGGCGATTTTACGCGAGGCGAAATACCTCTCGACCCAGGCCAAGGACGACACGCTGTATTTCGTGCACAACCACATCGGCTACAATTACCGCATGACGAATCTGCAGGCGGCATTGGGCCTTGCGCAGCTGGAAAAGCTGGAAGATTTTATCCGCATCAAGGCGGAAAACTACCGGGCTTATTTTGAAAACGGCATTGCGCTTTTGCCGTTCCGGGACGACATCCGTACGAACCACTGGTTCTACAGCTTTATGACGGACCGCCGTGATGAGCTCATCCGCGCGCTGTCCGAGCGCTCCATTCAGTCGCGCCCGGTCTGGCACCTCATAGCCGATCTGCCGCCCTACCAAAATTGCCGCGCATATGAGATTGCGCGTGCAAAATACTACTGGCAGCACATTGTCAACCTGCCGTGCAGCACCAACCTGACGAAGGAAGACGTCGCCGTGGTCGCCGAAGCGGTCCACGACATCTTAAAATAAACGAGGTACGCTATGGAGTTTGCGAAATTTGTCGTTTCTCCCGATGTGACCGTCCTGCAGGCGATGGACGCCATCAACCGAAACGGCCGCGGGATTGTATACGTCTGCGATGCGCAAAAGCGGCTGCTCGGCTGTGTGACGGACGGCGACGTCCGCCGGCACATCTTGCAGAACCTGCCGCTGTCGGCGCCGGTGTGTGACGCCATGAATTCGGCGCCTAAAAGTCTGTCGGTTGACCGGGCGGCTTCGGCGCATGATTTTATGCTCGAGCGCCACATCACCTCCGTGCCGCTTTTAGACCGGCACGGCTGCCTTGCCGGCGTGGATTTTCTCAATGCGCAGCAGGTGCACAAGCCCGAGCACCTCGACATCCCCGTTGTGATTATGGCGGGCGGCAAGGGTACGCGGCTGTACCCGTACACAAAGGTGCTGCCCAAGCCCCTTATCCCGGTCGGCGACAAGACCATCATTGAGCTTATCATGGAGAAGTTTGAAAGCTTCGGCTGCGACCAGTTCAATGTGATTGTGAATTATAAGCGCAACATCATCAAATCCTTCTTTATGGACAGCGAGCAGGCGCACCGCGTGACCTTTACCGACGAGTACGAGTTTATGGGTACGGGTGGGGGACTGAAGCTTCTCGAAGGGCAGTATGACGGCACGTTCTTCATGACGAACTGCGACGTGCTGCTCGAGGAGGATTACGGCGAGATTGTCCGATACCACCGCGCGCAGAACAACATCCTAACCATGGTCTGTGCCATGAAGAACGTTTCCATTCCCTACGGCACGGTTGAGCTGCACGAGGATGGCAGCGTGGCGCGGCTGACGGAAAAGCCGAGTTTTTCTTTCCTGACGAACACCGGCATTTATCTGATTGAGCCGAAATTTTTGGAGTACATCCCAAAGGACAAATTCATTCACATCACCGACGTCATTACCCGCTGTATCGAAGCGGGCGAGCACGTCGGCGCCTATCCCGTCGGGGAACAGGCGTGGATGGATATGGGCGAGCTGCAGGAGCTCGAAAAAATGCGAAAGCGGTTGACGGATGATGGCTGACGGATTGTTGCTGTTGGGCGGCGGCGGGCACTGCTGTGCGGTGCTCGATTCGCTTTTGTCCGACCCGAACTGCCCCTATAGCAAAATTGCGGTGCTTGACGCGCCGCAAAAGCGCGGCGGGGAACTGTTTCCCGGCGTGCCGTTTATTGGGTCGGACGACGACCTGCCCCGCCTTCGCGCAGATGGCTTTGCGTTTGCCTTTGTGACCGTCGGCAGCGTCGGCGACCCGTCGGCGCGTATCCGCCTGACGCAACTGGCCGAACAGTATGGGTACGCCGTCCCGACCATTGTGGACCCGACTGCGGTTGTCGGCAAAAACGTACGGCTCGGTTCCGGCGTCTATGTCGGTAAGCGCGCCGTGCTCAATTTCGGCTGCACGGTGGGTGACGGTTCTATTTTGAACACCGGCTGTATCGTGGAGCACCAGTGCGGCGTGGGCAGCTTCTGCCACATTGCGCCGGGCGCGGTGCTGTGCGGCGATGTCCGAGTCGGCGACGGCGCGCATATCGGCGCGGGCAGCACGGTCTTGCAGGGCGTTTATGTCGGTGCGGGCGCGCTTGTCGGCCTTGGCAGCGCCGTCGTGCGCGATATTCCCGACCACACTGTGGCTTACGGCAATCCCTGTACGCCCCGGCGGACATCTCCCGCGGATTGACACCTGCGGCCAACCAAATAGGAGGGTTTTCATGCAACCTTTGCTGAGCATTATTGTCCCGGCATACAATGTAGAAAAATATCTGGCGCAATGCCTGGATTCCGTTATCCGGCAAGA
>CASGAS010000066.1 GCA_949299505.1 uncultured Eubacteriales bacterium | reverse complement strand
CTTGCAACGCGGCCGAAGCCGGTCACGACGACGCGCGCGCCGTTCGGCGCGCAGCCGTTTTCCCGCAGCACCTGCAGCACGCCCCGGGCGGTCAGGTCCGCATTTTTTTGAACGACGGCTTCGGTGTAATAGTCAATCACCGTGCGCCCGCCTGCCAGGAGCTGTTCCGAAAACGCCCTTGGCACCTGGCCGCCGAGCACCCTTGCGCCCTTGGGCAGGAGCCGGCAAAGTTCGGCAAGCGGCAGCGCGCCGTCCCAAAGGGGCGTGCAGACGGTTTCGCCGTCCCGCGTGACGGGCAGCGGCAAAAGGACCGCCGTATACGGCTTTTGCAAAAGCGTCCGCCCCAAAGCAAGCGGTTCGCCCTTTTTTTGCGCAAAGCCGTATGTAAAAAAGCCCCGGCGCTCGAGATACGCGCGCAGGTACAGGCTGCGCTTGTCGCCGCCTATCAGAAGGATGGTTTTCATGCCCGCCGCCCCTTTCCTGTCTCTGTCCTATCCTATGCGGGCGGGATTTTTTCGGTGCAAATCGCATTTGGGGGTTTAATTTTTTGCCGCTTTGCAATATAATAAGGAGAGAACAGAACGGAGGCGTTTTCCATGCCGGATATCGACAACCTGTTACAAAGCGTCAAACGCATCCACTTCATCGGCATCGGCGGCAGCGGGATGTGCCCGCTGGCGGAAATTCTGCACAGCGAGGGCTACCGGCTTTCCGGCTCGGACAACAACCCGAGCGACACGCTCGACCGCATCAAAGCGCTCGGCATCCCCGTCGAAATGGGGCAGCGTGCGGAAAACATCGGCGACGCTGAAATGGTGGTCTACACCGCGGCGCTGCTGCCGGACAACCCCGAGCTTGTCGTCGCCAAGGAGAGCGGCGTGCCGACCTTTGAGCGCGCCGAGCTGTTCGGCGCGATTTCGAGGCTTTATAAAACCTGCATCGGCGTGTGCGGCACGCACGGCAAGACCACCACGACCTCCATGCTTACCCAGATGCTTTTGGAAGCGGGACTCGACCCGTCGGCGGTCATCGGCGGGAAGCTGCCGAAAATCGGCGCGAACGGCCGCGTCGGAAAAAGCGACACGTTCGTCTGCGAGGCCTGCGAGTTCAAGGACACGTTTCTGCACCTTTCGCCGTCCGTGGCGGTTATCCTCAACATCGACGAGGACCACATGGACTATTTCAAAACGATGGAAAACCTTATCCACAGCTTTCACACGTTTGCAAAGATGGCGCGCGACGCGGTCGTCTACAACGGCGATGATGCGAACACCTGCAAGGCGCTCGAGGGCGTAACGGGCAAAACGCTGGTCTCCTTCGGCTTCTGTGAGACGAACGACTGGCGCGCGGAAAACCTTTCCGTTGAGCACGGCGCGTACGACGCGTTTGACGTGGTGCATAACGGCGTGACGCTCGGCCGCGTGACGCTTTCCGTCCCCGGCAGGCACAATGTGCTCAATGCGCTGGCGGCCTTTGCGGCGGCGGAGCTTGCGGGCGCGGCGTTTGCCGCGGCCAAAAAAGGGCTTGAGGCGTTCGGCGGCGCGGGCAGGCGGTTTGAAAACCTCGGGACGTACCGGGGCATTACCTTTGTGGACGATTACGCCCACCACCCCGCCGAGCTGCGCGTGACGCTGGAGGCCGCGATGCAGATGGGCTACCGGCGCGTGTGGGCGCTCTTTCAGCCGTTCACCTATTCGCGCACCTATATGCTGATGGACGAATTCGCCGAGGTCCTGCGCATCCCCGACCGGTGCGTCGTGACGCGCATCATGGGCTCGCGTGAGCGCAACACCTACGGCGTGACCGCCGAGCAGCTCGCCGAAAAAATCCCGGGCTGCATCTGCGTGCAGACCTTCGACGAAGCCGCGGACGCCATTTTGCGTGAGGCCGAAGCGGGCGATTTGGTGCTGACGCTTGGCTGCGGCGATATTTACAAGGCGGCGAAGGTCATGATCCGCCGGCTGCAAAAAGAAGGGTAAGGCAAGGCCGTATGGAACTGAAAGAACGATATGACGTTGTCGTTGCGGGCGCGGGCGCGGGCGGCCTTTACACGGCGCTGTCGCTGCCGGAGACGCTGTCTGTGCTGGTGCTTGCGAAAAAGGACCGGAAGCTTTCCAACAGCTCGCTGGCGCAGGGCGGCGTCGCGGCGGTGCTCAGCTTTGAAAACGACAGCTTCGATTTGCACTTCAAGGACACGATGATTGCCGGGCAGTACAAAAACGACCCGGACGCCGTGAACGTCCTGGTGCACGAGGGCCCCGACGACGTGCGGAAAATCATGGCCTACGGCGTGGATTTCGACAAAAACCCCGACGGCTCTTTGCAAAAAACGCTCGAGGGCGGCCACTGCCGGCGGCGCATTGTCCACCACAAGGACACGACGGGCGCCGAAATCGTGGACAAGCTGCTCGCCGAGGTTTCCCGGCGCGGCAACATCACGCTGTGCGAGGACGCCATGGTCTTTTCGCTGCAAAAGGTCAAAAGCGGCTTTTGCGTCGATATGCTCATAGAGGACGCGCCGCAGACGGTGTTCTGCGACTACTGCGTTTTGGCGACGGGCGGCATCGGCCGGGTCTACAAATATACGACGAACCCCGCCGTGGCGACGGGCGACGGCGTGCGGCTGGCGTATGAGCTTGGCGCGAACATAAAAAATCTGAGCTATGTGCAGTTCCACCCGACCGCCTTTAACGGCAAGGACCGCGAGCAGTTCCTCATCAGCGAGGCCGTGCGCGGGGAGGGGGCGTATCTGCTCAACTGCCGGCACGAACGCTTTATGCACCGCTACGACCAGCGCCTGGAGCTTGCGCCGCGCGACGTCGTCTCGAAATGCATCATTATGGAGAGCCGCAAAACGGGCAGCAACGCGTTTTATCTGGACATCCGCCACCGCGGGCGGGACTTTCTTTTGAACCGCTTCCCCGGCATTTACGCCGGGTGCATGGAGCACGGGGTGGACATTACGACGGACCTTATCCCGGTGTTCCCGTGCCAGCATTACTTAATGGGCGGCATCGCCGTCGATTTGGACGCGCGCACCAACATCGCCCGGCTGTATGCGGTCGGCGAGTGCTCGTGTACCGGCGTGCACGGTAAGAACCGGCTTGCGTCCAATTCCCTTTTGGAGGCGCTCGTGTTCGGCCGCCGCGCCGCGCAGGACATTGCGCGCTGCGCCGCGGGCGGGTTTGCGCACGTTGTGCCCGTGCCCCACACGCCGGACGTCTCCGGCGCGCCGCTGCCAAAGGGCATGCGCACGGAGATTCGCTCCATCATGCAGCGCGCCTACTTCGTCATCCCCGACCTTGGCGCGGTGCACACGGGGCTTAAGCGTGTGGACGCCATTTTGCAAAGACTCAAAACCGGTAAATTTGCCGTTACGCACGACTACTGCGAGGCGCTGAGCCTTGCGACGGTTGCGCATATCATTCTCAAGGAGGTCGACGAGGGATGAATCTGCCGCAGTTTTATGTGGACGACGTCATTATGCGCGCTTTGCAGGAGGACATCAACTATCTGGACGTGTCCTCCGACTACCTGCTGCCCGACGACCAGCGCGACACGGCGTATTTCGTTTCCAAGGCCGACGGCGTGCTGTGCGGGCTTTCGGTCGCGCTGCGCACGTTCGAGCTTTTGGACGCGAGCTTTGAGGCAAACGTATGCAAGCACGACGGTGACCGCCTGAAAAAGGGCGACGTGCTTGCGGAATTTTCCGGCAAAACGGCGCTGCTCTTAAAAGGGGAGCGCACCGCGCTCAATCTCCTACAGCATATGTCCGGCGTGGCGACGGCCACCGCGCGCGCCGTCGAGCTGGTGCGCGGCACGAACGCGCAGATTACCGACACGCGCAAGACCCTGCCGGGGCTGCGGGCGCTGGAAAAATACGCCGTGGTCTGCGGGGGCGGGAAAAATCACCGTTTCAATTTGTCCGACGGCGCGATGCTCAAGGACAACCACATCGACGCGGGCGGCGGCATCCAAAAGACGGTCGATACTTTGCGCGGCAAGCTCGGGCACATGGTCAAAATCGAGGTGGAGACCCGCGATTTGCAGGAGGTTCGTCAGGCGCTCGAAGCGCGCGCGGACATCATCATGCTCGACAATATGTCGAACGACGATATGCGCAAGGCGGTCGAGCTGGTCGCCGGAAAGGCGAAGGTCGAAGCGTCCGGCGGCATCACGCTCGAGAATCTAAAAGAGGTCGCCCTGACCGGTGTGGACATCATTTCGCTCGGCGCGCTGACCCATTCCGTACACGCGTTCGACATTTCCATGAAGATGAAAAAATAAACGGCCGCAAGGCAAAAAAACAGCGCCTGTCCGAAAAGACAGACGCTGTTTTTCTATGCGTATTGCTTATTTCAACGCGATGACTTCGATGATGTCGCCCTCGCTGCCCGCCTTCACGGTGAAGGTCGCCGTCGAGCCGACGTTCAAAAGCACCACGCGCTCCGCTTTGGCGGCGGAGACCTTGTAGTAGCTTGCGCCGGTGTCGAGACGGATATAGAAGTACGTTTCGCCCCCGGTCACGACCGAACGGATTTCCGCAACGGTCCCGGTCACGTCCGTCGTCTCGGGCGTTTGCACGGTCGGGTCGTCCTCCGCGCCCATTTCCTCAATGTCAATGTCCACGTTGATGCCGTTAATCTCCAGCTCGTGCGCATACGCTTCCGTGCAGGAGGTCAGGTCGTTGCCGACGCCGACGACCGTGGACTGCTTGAGGTTGACCATGGCGAACTGCTTGACAAGCCCGCCCGCGTCCTTGAGCGCCATGAAGTAGGTCGGCTCACCGCTGATGTTCAGAAGCAGCGGGAAGGTCGCCTTGTAGCTGTATTGCTGCACCGCGCCCTCGGCCGACGCCTGCGCCGTTTGCTCCAGCGCGCCGGAAATCGGGTAGAACTTCGTCTCCTTTGTGCGCTGGTTCGACAAAATGAAGCCGATGATGGACTGGTCGGAGGTGATGGAGGTCACGCCCGTAAACATATAGACGTCGTCGTTGAGCGCGAGGTAGTTGTAGCCGGTGCTGACGACGCTGACGCCCTCCTGGCCGAAGATGGAGTTGAAGAAGCCGCCCGACAGCTTGCCGTAGTAGTTGTACTGCTCGTTGATGATGGAGGCGTTGTACACGCGGTCAATCCACTGCCATTCCTCGTCGGTCACAAATTCCTCGGTCGGCAGGTCCGTTTCGCCCGTCAAGCTCGTGGAAACGATGGTGATGCCGCCCGTGACGGCGTTGACCACCGCCGCGCCGATGACGTCCGTGCCGCCGAAGAGGCCGATGGTTTTGTCGAGAATGGGCACGACCCAGTACGGGTCGGCGTTTTCGTCAATCTCAAAGCTCGGCGTGCCGAACAGCATGGTCGGGTGCTTAAAGCGCAGGTAGCGCGGCAGATAGCGGTTGAAATGCTCGTCCGGCGTGTAGCGCATCCCGCCGTCTTCCATGCGCACGACCTGCGTTTCCTCGGTCGTCATATCGACGATGATGTAGGCGGGCAGACCGTCACCCGTATTGCGCAGCCATTTGAAAATATCGCCGTAGGCGAGCGGGTACACGCGCACCGGGGTGCCGTGGTAGTTAATCTGCGTCGAATAGCCCGCAGAAATGGCGAACTGCGAAACGTAGTCGGACAAATCGCCGAAGGTGCGCGCGGCAATGGTCGTCGCGGACTCTTCGTCGAGAATGGGCACGCTCGAAAAGTCGATTTCCGCCACGTCCGCGGCAAAATCGCCTTCGGCAACGGGCATCAGCTGGCTGTAATCCTTCGCCCGAAACAGCGTCGCGCCGACTAAGTACCCGACAAGCACCACCGCGGCGAGCGCGCCGATGATGATGAGCGGCACGCGCGACTGCTTGCGGACGTACGGCCCGTACTCAGGCTGCACGAACAGCTTGGTCGCCAGAATCATCAGCCCGATATAGATAAGGCAGACGAACGCGACGTACAGATACAGCTCAATGGCCTTGAAATTGAGCGCCGGCAGCATGAAGTAGTAAAGCACGGCTGCAAGCACCACGGTGATGGCAAGGCAGACGGCGATTTTGCGTCCCGCGTGTTCGGGCGGGATGAAAATGTCCTTGACGGACGTGCTTTTGCCGTCGTCCTTTTTGCCGCCGGTGAAATCGACGTTGATGGGGTCCAAACGATCCTCTCCTTTATACCGTTTTTTTTCAGTATACTGTATTTTGATTCGGTTTGCAAGGGGCAATCCAAGCGCGCTGTCACCCGTTTTGGTGCAGCACGCGGTCGGCCATTTCGGGGTGGTCGCTCATCACGGCGTCCGCGCCGATGGCCTGCAGGCGTTCGACCTCGGCCGGGTCGTTAATCGTCCAGTACTGCACGGCGACGTTGTGCGCGTGGGCGTAGTTGACAAGGCGCGACGTGCCGAGCTGGAAGACGTAATCGTCCGTCGGAATCTGCAGCGCGGCAAAGGGATAGCGCTTGCCCGGCCGCTTTAAGCGCAGCAGGCTCGAAAAGTAAAGCCCCGCAACCTCCCGAATGCCGGCGGAGCGCAGCATGTCGGGGTGCGCCTTTGTCATGTAGGCGGAAATTTCGCCGTGAAAGGTCCCGACAACCACGCGCGGCAGCATGTCGTAGCGCTCCATGGCCGCATACAGCCGATCGACGGCGCGCCGGCCGGCGTCCTTGCCGTCCTTGATTTCAATGACGAAGCGGTAGCTTTTGCGGTCGCAAAAATACGCGAACACGTCCTCGACGCGCGCGACGTGCAAATCGGCGGGAATGTCGTCCCCGCGAAGCCCCCGGTACGGCGTTTGGCCCCCGGCGTCCTTGAAATGCTCGCCGAGGTTGAGCGCCATAAGCTCGCCGTAGGTTTTGTCGCGCGGGGCGACGCCCGTTTTGCCGAACGCCTCTTCGGCGTTGGAGGTGCGGTCAAACGTATCGTCGTGCAGCAGCACGAGCTCGCCGTCTTTCGTCAGGTGCACGTCGAATTCAAACAGGTCGACGGGCAGCTTTTGAACCTCTACGCAGGTCTTAAATGCCAGAAGCGTGTTTTCCGGCGCAATGCCGCCGCCGAGCCGGTGCGCGGCAAGCATCGTCTGCCCGGTCGGCGCAATATACGGGTTGCGCGCCGGGTCCGGCGTCTGCGGCACGGGCACGACCGGGTCGTTGTAGTCGTGGCCGACGACAAGGTATCCGCAGCCGAAAAGCAGCATCAAAGCGGCAAGAACGAGTCCGAAGGTCAGCATGGTTTTCCTCTTTTCTACAAACAGGCAGCGGCGCCTTGCGCGGGCCGCTGCGGACGGCGTATACCTGTATTGTACCCGGTTTGCGCCGCGAAGTCAAACGGACGGCCGGTTTTCGGGAAAGGGGGACTGGAAATTTTTTGGCCGATATGCTATACTTGCCCCAAAGGTATGGGAACGGAGGAAGCGTATGCGCCCGAAGAAAAGAAAAAGCGCCGTTTTTCGCGTAAGCGCGCTCGCTTTGGCGGCCGTGTTGCTGTTTTCCGGCTGCGGCGCGGGCGTGGACGTCCAAACGCAAAGCGTTGGCGCGCGCACCGAGGTCGCCGCGGCCTTTGCGGGCGCCGGGGCGCACGGCACGCAGGCGGAAAACCTTGTCTATGTAACAAGCTCCGGCTTTTTGGAGCTGTATTATGACAGCGCGGCGCAGGCTGCCGCCGTGCGGGAGACCAACACCGGGACCTATTGGCAGGCGCTGCCCGCCGTGCGGACGGACGGCGCCGAAGTCCCCGCGGCCGTGCTTACGGCCGAAGTATCGCTGGACGGCACGCTCTATTCGTTCAATTCGCAGGACAACGCCGTCGCGTTCGGCACAACGGTCTTTACCCCGACGCCCGACGGCATGGAGCTGACCTACACCATGGCGCCCGACGCCGAAACGGCGAAGCTCG
>CASGAS010000065.1 GCA_949299505.1 uncultured Eubacteriales bacterium | reverse complement strand
TCTCTCCCTCCGTCACGCGCTGCGCGCGTGCCACCTCCCTCGTCAGAGGGAGGAAAAGTTGCTGCTGACTTTTGGCTTTGTCCTCCTAATCCGACATTTAACATCTGACCTCTGGACTCTGAATTCTGACCGTGGAAGCCCGCCCTGCGCGTTCGGCCCGCATGCGGATTGGGAACGTATAAAAATCCCGTTTTTCGCAAGTTTATAACAAATACTTTACAACGCCTTTTATATATGGTATAGTATATGCACAATTTAGGACCATTCTGTCTATATAGGGGGATCGGGATGGAACAGAAGCTGAAAGCGGATTTGAGCCGCACTGCGATTTTGGAGGCGGCCGTGCGCGAATTTGGCGTAAAACCGTTTGAAAAGGCCTCCATCAACCAAATCTGCCGCGACGGGAACATCACCAAGGGGCGGATGTACCACTATTTTGAAAGCAAGGACCAGCTTTACATTGCGGCGGAGGACCACTGCCTGTCGCTTTTGGGTGAAAAGCTGCTGGCCTTTACACCAAATCCGGAGAAACCGATGGAGGACAACATCCTCGCCTTTTTCCTAACCTGGCAGAATTTCTGGAAAGCCCAGCCGTCGCGCGCGCTTTTCATGGCCCGGGCGCGCCTTGCCCCGCCCGAGCACCTGCGCGAAGCGGCCCAGGCGCTGCAGACGCCGTTTCGCGACAACGTCCTGCTTAAGAAATTGCAGGAGATTTTCGCCATCTACTTCCCCGGCGACGTCCCGCGCCAGCGTATGTTCGCGGACATTTCCAACGTCGCCATCAGCTACATCGCCATTTACCTCGGCGCGACGGATTTGATGCAGTCCGAGGACCTGAACGCCTTTTTTGACCGCCAGCTGCAAATGTTCCGGGTGCTTGTCCACATTTTCCTGCACGGGTGCATGGGCTGCGACGTCCCGGAGTCTCTTTTTTAACGATTTGTTCATTGACTTTTGGAAAAACAGCGGTTATAATACAGATATACCAATTTCTGTGTTTCAAGGAGGACGTTCTCATGGAAAAAGCCAAAAAGGTTCTGAAGGTTCTGGCCGTTATCGCCGCCGTCGCCGCCGCTGCCTTCGGCGTGTATATCGCGGTGAAGAAATATGTGGAAAGCAAAAAGGTCGTTATTGGCAACGACGCGGAGAACTATGTGTCCTGCTCCTGCTGCGACGACACCTTCGTTTCCGAGACCGTCGCCTAAACTGCAACATAAATTCGCATCCGGCCGTCCTTTTGGGCGGCTGATGTTTTGTCCGCCCGTTTTTCCGCGCCTTTCGGCAAATAAACGCGGACGCGGGCGCGTATCGTTTACCGGGCGCTTTTTTGCGCGTCCGCAAGCTTGTGCGGCCGGCTGCGGCTGCGAAAAAGGAGTACTGCAATGTCACAAACCCCCAACCCCTCCGCCCCGCCCAAAACCGGCGGGCTTGTCCGCGCGCTGCTGCGCTTTCTGCAGGGCGCCCTTATCGGGCTCGGCGCGGTTCTGCCCGGGATTTCCGGCGGCGTGCTGTGCGTGGTGTTCGGCGTGTACCGCCCCATTATGGAGCTGCTTTCGTCGCCGTTTCGCGCGCTGAAAACCTACTACAAAATGCTCATCCCGCTGATTCTCGGCGGCGGCGTCGGCTTCGTCCTCGTCTCCAAGGCGCTCGGCTTTCTGCTTGACCGCTACCCGGACGCTTCGGTCTGCGTTTTCGTCGGGCTGATTGCCGGGATGCTCCCCTCCCTGTTCCGCGAGGCCGGCGAAAAGGGCCGCAGCAAGAGCTCGTTCGTTTCCATGGGCGTGTGCTTCGCCGTCGTGCTGGGGCTTCTTTTGGGCCTGCAGGCCGTCCACGCGCAAATCACGCCGAACATCGGCTGGTACCTGTTCTGCGGCTTCTGCATTGCGCTGAGCGTTATCGTGCCCGGCATGAGCTTTTCCACGCTGCTGATGCCGCTCGGCCTTTACACCCCGCTGGTTGAGGGAATTGGCAATTTCGACTTTTCCATCATCCTGCCCGCCGGCGCGGGGGCGCTGGCAACGGTGCTGCTGCTGGCGCGGGCGGTCACGGTGCTGCTTGAGCGGCATTATTCCGTCATGTGTCACGGAATTATCGGCATTGTGGCGGCGGCGACGCTCGTCATCATCCCTTTCCAGAGCTTCCTGCAGGGCGCGACGGCGTGCATCGTCAACTGCGTCTGCCTCGTCGGCGGCGCGGCGGTCGCGCTTGCGCTTGACCGCTTCAACCAAAAGGTGCAAATCCCCGACGCCTCCGGAACCGACGCCGAGGTGTAAAGCCCAACGCCTTTCTTTCTGTCCCGCCGTGCAAAGCGGCGGGGCTTTTTTTGTCCGTTTGCAGGCGAAATGCATCGGTTTTGGTAAGGGTGCACAAGAAAATACGCACAGATTGAGTGGCTTTTCCGAATTGCAAAGCAGAACGCTTCCCCTATATAATGGAAACAGAAACCGACGCTGTGCGCCGGACACAGGAGGAGAAGTCATGAAATACAAAGCCAAGGCCACAAAAGCCGCCGCCGTTTTGCTGGCGGGCGCGCTGCTTGCCGCGACGCTGTGCGCGTGCGGCAAAATGGAAACGAAGGACGCGGACACCTACGCGGCCGAGGTCGAAGCGCTCGGCTATTTTGACAACACCGCCGCCGACGCGCTGCCGCAGACCATCATACACAAGCTCATCGTCGAGCATTTTGAAGCGCCCCTGCCCGAGGGCAAGACCGTGAAAAAGGCCATTTTCCTGGGCTATGACGGCTTCCGCGCCGACGCGCTGGAAAACGTCGCCGATATGGAGGACAGCGCCATCTTTTATATCGCGGGTCAGGGCGGGCTGTACCACACCTTCTCCGGCGGCGTTGCCGGGGAAAGCGAGCAGGCGACCTCGACCGCACCGAGCTGGATGGCGATGCTCACCGGCGGCTGGGCGGCCTACAACGGCGTTGACGACAACGGGCAGATGAAGGACCCGCAGGCCAAAACCTTTTTGACGAAGCTTGCCGAAGCGGGCCACGCGGTCTCCTTTACGACCTCCTGGCGCGAGCACACGGCGTTAAGCTACCGGCCGGACATCCTTGCCGCCATTGAGCAGGGCCTTCAGGCCGAATACACGCACCAGGTGGACGACGAAGCGACCTTCTACCAGGTGCTGCGGTACGTCGCGAAGCCCGCAAACGCGCAAAAAACCGCGCAGGAGGACCCGGACGTCATCTTTTTCACCTTTGAGCACACCGACCACGCCGGGCACGACACCGGCTTCGGCAACCAGAACGAGGCCTATGTGGACGCCGCAAAAACCGCGGACAGCTGGGGCTATGAAATTGTCAAGACGATTGAAGCGCGCAGCACCTTCGACACGGAGGACTGGCTGATTGTCATTTCCACCGACCACGGCGGCACGGAGACGAGCCACGGCGGGCAGACGCCGTTTGAGCGCATGACGTGGCTGGCCTCCAACAAGCCGGTCGAAATTTCCGACGAGAACAAGGCGTTCGCGCTGACCAAATAAACCGCAAGAGGGACGACCATGAAAACGATTGACGAATATCTGCAAATTGTAGACGAGGGAATAAAGCAGGGCCCGTTTTCCGACGACTGGGCAAGCCTTTCCAAGTTTCAGATTCCGCAATGGTACAAAGACGGCCGCTTCGGGCTGTTCATCCACTGGGGCGCGTTCAGCGTGCCCGCCACGGAGACCGAATGGTATCCGCGCATGATGTACCTGCGCGGCACAAAAAGCTGGCGCCACCGCGTCAGGACCTATGGCAAGGACGGCGAGTACCGGCAGGTCGTCGAGCAGTTCTCCCCCACCCGCTTCGACGCGGACGAATGGCTTGACTTCTTCCGAAAAAGCGGCGCGAAATACATTATGCCCGTCGCCGAGCACCACGACGGCGTCAAGCTGTACAAGTCCGAGCTAAACCGCTGGAACACCGCGGACATGCCGAACACCCGCCGCGACTATATGACCGAGCTGCACGACGCCTGCGACCGGGCGGGAATGGGCTTTCTCTGCTCCAACCACCGCGCCGAGCACTTCTGGTTCTTAAACGGCGCGCGCGCTTTCTGCCCGAATTCCGAGGTCACGCGCGGGCTGTACCCCGATTTGTACGGTCCGGCGGCGCTGTACAAGACCAAAAATCCCTGGGACAACGAAAAGTATCCGCCCACCGAGGACTGGTGCCGGGACTGGCTTGCCACCGCGTGCGAAATGATTGACCATCTCAAGCCCCTGGCGGTCTATTTCGACTGGTGGATCAACAAGCCGGAATTTAAGCCGTACCTCAAAAAATTCCTGGCCTATTATTATAACCGCGGCGTGCAGTGGGGCAAGGAGGTCGCCGTCTTTTACAAGGTCGGCGCCGTGATGAAGGGCTGCGCCATTTTCGACGTCGAGCGCGGACAGATTGACACCGTTTCCCCCGTGCTGTGGCAAAACGACACCGCCATTGCGAAAAACAGCTGGGGCTACACCGAGGGCAACCGCTTCAAGGCCCCGCGCGAGGTGCTTTTGAACCTCATCGACGTCGTCGCGAAAAACGGCTGCTTCATGCTCAACGTCGGGCCGAAGGCCGACGGCACCATCTGCGACGAGGAAAAGCAGGTGCTGCTCTCGGTCGGCAAATGGATGGAAAGCTGCGGCGAAGCGATTTACGGCGCGCAGCCTTACGACGTCCCGGGCGAGGGCAAAAAGCAGCGCGGCGGCTCCTTTAAGGAAAATCTGCGCTACAGCAAAAAGGATTACCGCTTCACCTACAAGCCCGGCGCCATTTATGTGTTCGTCATGAGCGACAAGCCCGTCCGCGAGCACGTCGTACACACCCTGCGCAAGGCGAAGGAGAACGGGATTCTGTACAACATCCAAAACATCGAGCTGCTCGGGCAGAGCACCCCGGTGCGCTGGACGCAGGACAAGGACGCGCTGCGCATTTCGTTTGCGGGCGACGTCGACCGCACGCTGCCGCTGTGCTTAAAGGTCAGCGTAGATTGACGGAAAGAAAACCCATACCCCGCGCCTGTGCTTTGGTCGGCGCGGGGCTTCTTTTGAAAAACCGGCAAAAAAATAAAATTTATGGTTGACAATTTCATCGTCCCGCTGTATAATCAGTATTGCTGTTTGGGCCCGTAGCTCAGCTGGGAGAGCGTACGGTTCGCATCCGTAAGGTCGAGAGTTCGATCCTCTTCGGGTCCACCAGGAAAGCGCCTTGCCAAAAGCAAGGCGCTTTTTTTAGCAAAGTCTCCATGGCTTTGCATGCTGTGTATTCGCCCCCGTACCTCACCGGGATAGAGGGTCCGCCTCCTAAGCGGAATGTAGTGCGTTCGAGTCGCGCCGGGGGTGCCATCAGGCTGGGTCCGGACGCCGTTCGCGCTCCGGGCCCGGCTTTTTGCTTTGCCGGTTCGGGCGGGCGTTTTATGCGCGCAGAAAAAGAGGGCAGACGCCGCGTCCGCCCTCTTTTTTTGTCCGTATTCTCTCGCGCGTCAGCCGTGGTGATGCTCGTAATGGCAGGTGTCCTCGCGGAACTGCGCGGCATCGTAGGCAATGCCGTTTTTGTCGTAGTAATCCTTAATGGCGGCTTTAATCGCCTCTTCGGCAAGCACCGAGCAATGAATCTTGACCGCCGGCAGCCCGTCGAGCGCCTCCACGACCGCCTGGTTCGTGAGCTTGAGCGCCTCGGAAATCGGCTTGCCCTTAATCATATCCGTCGCCATCGAGCTTGTCGCAATGGCGGATGCGCAGCCGTAGGTGTTGAATTTCACGTCGGTGATCACGCCGTCGCGGACCTTAATGTACATTTTCATAATGTCGCCGCATTTGGCGTTGCCCACCTCGCCCACGCCGTCGGCGTCGTCCATTTTGCCGACGTTGTGCGGATGGGTGAAATGCTCCATAACCTTCTCGCTGTATTCCATTTCGCTTAACCTCTTTCCTTTTGCAGTCTTTCCCACAGCGGGGACATGTCCCGCAGGCGCTTGATGATGCCCGGGACGCACCGGATGATGTAATCGACGTCTTCCTTCGTATTCTGCTCGCAAAGCGTCAGGCGCAAAGAGCCGTGCGCGACCTCATGCGGCAGACCGATGGCAAGCAGCACATGGCTCGGGTCGAGCGAACCGGACGTGCACGCCGAACCCGACGACGCGGAAATGCCCTCGGCGTCGAGATAGAGCAGCAGCGATTCGCCCTCCACGCCCTCGAAGCTTACGTTGACGTTGCCCGGCAGGCGCGTGAAGCGGTCGCCGTTTAAGCGGCAGGCCTCCACCTGCAAAAGCCCGTCTATGAGCCGGTCGCGAAGCGCGGTCAGCTTTTGCATGTTTTCTTCCATATGGTCGTCCGCTTCCCGCAGCGCCGCCGCCATGCCGACCATCGCGTAGACCGCCTCGGTTCCCGCGCGCCGGCCTTTTTCCTGTGCGCCGCCCTCAATGAGGTTCGGGAAGCGCAGCCCCTTGCGGCAGTACAGCGCGCCGATGCCCTTGGGGCCGTGGAACTTGTGCGCCGACATGGAAAGCAAATCGATGTTCTGCGCCTTTACGTCTATAGGCACATGGCCGACCGCCTGCACCGCGTCGGTGTGGAACAGCACGCCCTTTTCGCGGCAGACCGCGCCGATTTCCGAAATGGGCTGAATCGTGCCGATTTCGTTGTTGGCATACATCACGCTGACCAGCGCCGTATCGGGCCGTATGGCGGCGCGCACATCGTCCACGCGGACAATGCCGTTTGCGTACACGGGCAGATACGTCACTTCAAAGCCCTGCTTTTCCAGCTTTTCAACCGTGTGCAGCACGGCGTGGTGCTCGAAAGCGGAGGTGATGATATGCTTTTTGCCCTTTTTGGCAAGCGCTTCGGCGACGCCCTTAATCGCCCAGTTGTCCGCTTCGCTGCCGCCGGAGGTAAAGAAAATCTCCTCCGGCAGGGCGTTGAGGACCGCCGCGACGGTCTCGTGCGCAAATTTCACGCCCTTGTGCGCCTCCTGCCCGATGCGGTAGAGGCTCGACGCGTTGCCGTATGTGTCCGTCAAATACGGCATCATGGCCTGCAGCGCCGTCTCGGACAGCCGGGTCGTCGCCGCGTTATCTGCATAGACCTGCATAGGAACTCCTTCTTCGGAAACGCCGCTGCCGCGGCGGTTTTTCTTATTCATAGTAATTCCCTATGAATTCGTTTCTATGATACGCCCCCAAGAAAAACTTGTCAAGATATGCCGCTTCCAAACTTCGGCGGTCAGGCGAACAGTTTTTCGGCATATCTGACGGAGCCCATCGCATCTTTCGAGTAAAAATCCGCGCCGATGCGGTCGGCGTAGTCCTGCGTGAGCACCGCGCCGCCGACCATGATTTTGCAGCCGGGGTATTCGCGGTGCAAAAGGGCGATGGTCTTTTCCATGCTCTCGACGGTCGTCGTCATCAAGGCGCTCAGGCCAACAAGGCGCACCTGCTCGCGCCGCGCCGCTTCCAGCACGCGCTCGGGCGGCACGTCCTTGCCAAGATCAATGACCTCGAAGCCGTAATTTTCAAGCAGCACCTTGACAATATTCTTGCCGATGTCGTGGATGTCCCCCTGCACCGTCGCAAGCACAATCTTATGCGCATTTTTCGGCTGGCCGCCGGCAAACGCCGTTTTCAGCACGTCGAACGCCGCCTTCGCCGCGTCGGCGCTCATCAAAAGCTGCGGCAAAAAGACCGTCCCGGCCTCAAAGCCCTTTCCGACTTCGTCGAGCGCGGGAATCAGGTGGTTTTGGATGATGTCCATCGGCGCCGACTCCGCAAGCAGCCGCCGCACGCCGTTTTGCGCCGCCGTCTTTAAGCCGCGCAGCACGGCGGTCTGCAAATCCGGCTCCTCCGCGCCGGCCGTTTGCGGCGCGGGGGCGCTGTCCGCCGCGTGGGCGATGTACCGCGTGAAGTTTTCATCCAACCCTTTCAGCGCGCAGAACGCGTAATACGCGTGCATCATCTCGTCGCTTTTCGGGTTGACAATGCCGGCCGACAGCCCGTTTTCCATCGCGAGCGTGAAAAAGGCGGCGTTGAGCTGCGCGCGCTGCGGCAGGCCGAACGAAATATTGGACACGCCCAGCACCGTCTGCACGCCGAGCGTGCAGCGCAGATGCCGCAGCGTCTCGAGTGTGACGTTCGCGTTGTCCGCGCCCGTGCTGACGGTCATGGCCAGCGGGTCGAACACCAAATTCTTTTTTTCAATGCCGTATGCGGCGGCCGTTTGCAATATGCGCTCGGCAATGGCGATGCGCCCCGCGGCCGTGTCCGGAATCCCCTGCTCGTCGAGCGTCAGGCAGACGACGACGCCGCCGTAGCGCTTCACAAGCGGAAAAACCGCCTCCATCGACGACGCCTTGCCGTTGACGGAATTGACCAGCGGCTTGCCGTTGTAAAGCCGCAGCGCGCGCGCCATGGCTTCGGGCGAAGCGGTATCCAGCTGCAGCGGGAGGTCCGTAACGCCCTGCAGCGCGCGGACCGTCTCGCACAGGACCTCCGGCTCGTCGAGCTCCGGCAGCCCGACGTTGACGTCGAGCGCATCGGCGCCGCAGTCGGCCTGTGCAACCGCCTCCGCCAGCAAATAGGCCGTGTCGCCCGCCAAAAGCGCCTCCTTCAGCCGCTTTTTGCCGGTCGGGTTGATGCGCTCGCCAATGATGACGGGCCTTTCGCCCAGGCGCACCGTGTGCGTATAGGAGGAAATCGCTGTAAAGTCTTTCGGCTTTATCGCGTGAGGCGGAACATCTTTACAAATTTCCGCCGCCTTTTGCAAATGCGCGGGCGTGGTGCCGCAGCAGCCGCCGACCGCCCAAACGCCCGGAACCTCGGCAATGCGCCGCAGCGACTTCGCAAACGCCGGCGGGTCAACTCGGTACGTCGTCACGCCGTCCACACATTCGGGCAACCCCGCGTTCGGGTCGCAGAGAATCGGCGTTGACGCAAACGCCGCCATTTGCTCGACAAACGGCAGCATTTCGACCGGCCCAAGCCCGCAGTTCAGGCCAATAAGGTCGACGCCGAGCCCCTCAAGCGTAACGACCGCCGTTTCAATGTCCGCGCCGGTCAGCAGCTTCCCCGTTTCGTCAAAAATCATCGTGACCGCCACGGGCAGGTCGCTCG
>CASGAS010000064.1 GCA_949299505.1 uncultured Eubacteriales bacterium | reverse complement strand
TCGGTAAAGCCCAAGAACATGCAGCGTTCCATGTCCTTAAAGCCGAATTTGTCCAACAGCGGCTCGAGCGGCGTCTCATCGACGTTGTAGAGCTTGAGCATCAGGTGCGTTTCCTCCGGGTCGGAAAGCCGGAACACCGAAGAGTACCCGCACTCGCACTGCATCATCTCGCGCGCGGCGTCCATGGCGATTTCCCAGTTTTTGAACATGTAGGAGAACCGCTTGCGGTTTTCGGGCATCCAGCGGAACACGCGCAGCGTGACCTCGGTCAGCACGCCGAACGTCCCTTCCGAGCCCATCATAATCTGGTTGAGGTTCGGCCCCGTCGCCTCGCGCGGGTAGTGGCTCGTTACGATGCGGCCGATGGGCGTCGCGTATTTTTGGGAAAGCACAATGTCGGTGATGGTGCCGTAATAGGTGGAGTTCTGGCCCGCGCCGCGCGTTACGGTCCAGCCGCCGACGCTGCTGTACTCGAACGACTGCGGAAAATGCCCGCAGGTATACGCGCGCTTTGCGCCGAACAGCTTCGGGGCGTTTTGCAGCGTCTCCTCAAGCTTCGGCCCGGACATGCCCGCCTGGACGGTGATGGTCTGGTCGGTCTCGTTGAAGCTGATAACCTTGTTGAAGCGTTTGCGCATATCAAGCGAAATGCCGCCCTTGACCGCCTCGACGCCGCGCGTCACGGAACTGCCGCCGCCGTAGACGTACAGCGGGATTTTGTTTTTGACGGCGTATGCGACGATTTGCTCGACCTGCTCGGTTGTGTCCGGGTAAACGACCACGTCGGGCAGGTTCTCAATTTGCTTGTGGCGAAGCCGCAAAAGGTCGTACGCCGTGCAGCCGTACGCGACGGCAAGCCGCGGGTAGTCCTCGGTCGTCACAAACTCGTCGCCGACGATTTTCCCGAGCGCTTTAATGTGCTTCGGGTCAATCTTGGAGGGGTAGTCGGATAAATCCACCTTGTCAAAGCCGATGTCGTCGGTGTAGTCCTTAAAGTCGTCGTCCGTCATTTTGAAGGTCTCTTTCATCAGCTTGTAAAGCGATTCCTTCGGATATTTGAAAAACTCCGGGTCGCCCCAGCGGAAGATGGACCGGTAGCTGCCCTCCGGCGCGGGGGTCAGCACCCATTTCGGTTCAAAGCCCTTGTACGGTTTGTTGCTCATTCAATATCTCTCCTTTTTGTGATTTTGATGATTCTGCGGTAAACGGGCTCCAGCCGGCGGAACACCTTGCAGTATGCGCCGGAATAGAGGTCCATGTAAGTCTCGTGCTCCGTTTTGCGGGGCTTAAAGACGTCGGCGACGTGAACCATGTGCGCGATGGCTTCGTCGTAATCCCGGAAAATCCCGAGGGCAAGGAACGCGACCATCGCCGCGCCGACGGAGCATGCCTCGTGCGTCTGGATGCGCTTGATGGGGATGCCGAACACGTCGGCCGTGATTTGGCAGACAATATCGCTTCGCGCACCGCCGCCGCCGACAAAGACTTCGTCCACCCGGCGCTTGGCGCGTTTCTGCATGATGTCGAGCGAATGGTACAGCTCAAAGGCAATGCCCTCGATAATCGCACGGTAAAAATGCAGGTGCGTGTGGTAGTCGGCAAAGCCTATCACCGCGCCGCGCGAGGTGGGGTTGACAATTCCGGGCGTCCAGTACGGCTGCAAAAGCAGCCCTTCGCAGCCCGGCGGCAGACGTTCGATGTATTTGTCCAAAAGCTGCTCGGGCGCGCAGCCGAGCACCGACGCCTCCTCGCGCTCCGCCGCGCCGAATTCCTTAACGAACCAGGAGACCAGCCAGAACCCGCGGTAAATTTCGATTTCCGGATTGTACAGGTCGTTGGGTACGGCCGGGTAGGCGGGCATGAACGGCTGCGGCTCGACGTAGTCCTCCAAGGCAAGCTGGACCGTGGCGGTCGTGCCGAAGGAAATGGCGGCGCGGTTCGATTTCGTCACGGAAAGCCCCAGCGTTTCGCAGCCCTTGTCCGATCCGGTTGCGATAAGCGGCAAGCCTGCGGGCACGCCGCTCGCTTTTGAAAAGGCTTCGGTGATTTCCCCAAGCACCTCGCCCGATTTTACAAGCCGGCAGAGCTTTTCCTGCTCCACGTCGAACAGGCACTTCGTCAGGCTCGAATCCTTTTTCCAAACGCGGTGCTTGTAGTCGAAGGGAATGTGGCCGATCATGTTGGCCTCCGCGTCCGCCAAAACGCCGGTCATGCGGTAGGTGAGGTACGTCGGCAGCATCACATAGTGCGCGGTCTTTTTCCACAGCTCCGGCTGGTTTTGCTTAATCCAGTTGCAAACGGAGGCGCGGTACATGATTTCGGTCGTCTCCTCGACGCCGGCGATTTTGAAAATCAGCTTTTTCCAGGCGGGGAAGGGGTCGTCAAAGTCCGCCTGGCGTTTGTCGAGCCACAGGATGATGTCGCGAAGCGGCTCGTTGTTTTCGTCCAGACACAGCACGGTATCGCGAATGGTGGTAATCGTTACGGCCCGGACGCCCTTGAGCAGCGCGGCGCTCCTTTCGCAGACGACGCGCCCGGCCTCGCAAATGCGGTCGTAGTAAAAGTCCGGCCGCTGCTCCGCCCAGCCGGGACGGCGCGAGTAATACGGTTCATCGTATTTGATCTGATGAAAATCCGCAAAGCTGCCGTCCGGGCGGACAAGCAGGCAGCGCGCGCTCTGCGTGCCGACGTCAAAGGTCAGCACGAGCGGTTGTTCCTCCATGGCGTTCATCTCCCTTCCTCCCGCAGCAAATCCGAGGTGGCAATGACGTCCACGGAAAGCCCCAGGACGTTTTGCAGAACCACGTCGCCGCGGTGCAGCCGTTTTTTCACGCATACCTTGTTGATTTCCTGCATGACGTCGAAAATCCGCTCTTTCGGAATATCCGCCGACACGCGCACCGGCAGAACCGGCGCAGCGGGGAAGACGGTGCGGACCGTTGTGCAAATGGTCCGCATGGGCGCGGTCATTTCGGAAACGGCGAACTGCTCGCCGCGCTTACAGCCGTTGCCCGTAATAACAAAGGCGCCGTCCGCTTTTTTTTCAATGTGCATCGTGCAGCCGCGCGGACAGACAATGCAGACGAGCTCATCCATTTGCTTTCACCTCGATGTCCAGTTCCAAACGCGAAGACGCGGTCAGCGGAAACTTTGAAAAATCCATTTCCAGCCGCTCCATTTCCGGCGGGCGCAGGAACGGGTATTTTTTGGAAAAGACCTCTTTGCCGTCCAAATGCATTTTAAGCGTACAGCCGTTCAATACGTCGCGGCTGCGGAAATACAGCACGGTTTCGCGATTGTCGGCGTTTATGTCGAGCCGCTGCGGAACAACGTACCCAAACCGGTCGGAAGCCTCCATGGCGATTTCCGCGCGGGGCTTCGGCTTGTAGTGCGCGGCGTTTTTTCCGGCGCATTCGCCGCTTTCGGAAACGTAGTCCACAAGGTCGTTGACGTGCAGCGCGTTCCCGCAGGAGAAAACGCCGTCCACGGAGGTCATCAGCTGCGCGTTGCAAACGGGACCTTTGGTTTTTCGGTCAAGCTCTGCGCCGAGCGTTTCGGCAAGCTCGTTTTCGGGAATGAGTCCCACCGAGAGAATGAGCGCGTCGCATTCGACAATCTGCTCTGTGCCCGAAAGCGGCCGCATCTGCTCGTCAACTTTGGAAATTTCCACGGCGCTAAGCCGGTCGTCGCCGAACACGCGCGTGACCGTATGGGAAAGATACAGCGGAATGTCGTAGTCGTGCAGGCACTGGTGAATATTGCGCGTCAGGCCCGAGGGCGTCGGCTTTGCTTCATAGACGCCGAGCACCTTTGCGCCCTCCAGCGTCAGCCGCCGCGCCATGATAAGCCCGATGTCGCCGCTGCCTAAAATGACGCATTTTTTCGTCGGCAGCTCGCCCAAAAGGTTTGTCAGGTGCTGCGCCGTGCCCGCGGTAAATACGCCCGCCGGGCGCGTGCCGTGAATGGAGACCTGCTTGGCTGTCCGTTCGCGGCAGCCGGTGGAAAGGACCAGCGTTTTCGCCGTGACCGTTTCCACGCCCTCGCGGGAGACCAGCGTGACAAAAAACGCGTCGTTTTCCTTTTTTATGCGCGTCACAAAGGTCAGTGTCGTCGCCTCTATGCCGGCTTTCTTGAAATCGTCGATAAAGCGTTCGGCGTATTCGGGACCGGACAGCTTTTCGCCGAAACGCACAAGGCCGAACCCGTCGTGGATGCATTGCTTGAGGATGCCGCCGAGCCGGGCTTCCCGTTCCACAAGCAGGACCTTCGCGCCGTTTTCGTGGGCGGAAAGCGCCGCGGCAAGGCCGGCCGGCCCGCCGCCGATTACGACTGTGTCAAACGTACGCATAGCAGTCCTCCTTACTTGGTGCGCCCAAAGGTGATGGTCGATTCCGCCGCGGATTTTTTGACCTCCGAAAGCGGAACGCCCAAAAAGTCGGCGATGATTTGCATAACGACCGGGGAGCAGAATCCGCCCTGGCAGCGGCCCATTCCCGGGCGCACGCGCTTCTTTATGCCGTCTACGGTCGGCACGCAGATAGGCGAACGCAGCGCGTCCAAAATTTCACCCTTGCTGACTTCTTCGCAGCGGCAGACAATCACGCCGTAATCCGGGTTCTGCCGAATCAGGGCTTCGCGCGCCGCATCGTCCATTTCCCGCAATACCGGCACGCCGCGGCGAACGGGGGAGAAGTCCGGATTTTTCTCAACGGGACGCTCTTTTTCGAGCATTTCGACCGCCATGGCCGCAATGTCTACGGCGACGGCCGGCGCCGTGGTCAGCCCGGGCGACTGGATGCCGGCGCAGTGGATAAGGTTCTGCGTTTTGCGGCCGTGCTCAATAATAAAGTCCTCTTCAAACGTCGGCGCGCGCACGCCGGTAAAATAGGTGATGATGTCGCCCTCAGACAGGTGCGGCATGGTCTTTTTCTGTTTCTTGAAGACGTGCTCGATGCTCTCGCGGCGCGTTGCGACGTTTTCCTTTTCATAGGTCTCTACCGCGTCCGGCCCGACAAGCAGGTTGTCGTGGACCGTATGTAAGATGCCGCCGCCTTTGGAGTGCGTTTTGCTGCGGGTGATTTCCTTAATGGAGGCGATGGAGTGCATAAACGCGCCCGCCTTTTTGTCCAAAATGGAATTCGTCCCGCGGCGCGGATGGATGGAGAAAAAGCGGTCGCCGGCCATGCGCGCGATTTCCTCGGAAAAAACGCCGGCCGCGTTGACAACGAGCTTCGGGTAAATCGTGCCGCGATTTGTCTTAACGCTTTTTATTACGCCGTTTTCGACCTCCATGCCGAGCACCGCGCAGTTTAACGCGACCTCTGCGCCGTTTTGCACGGCGTTTTCGGCATAGGCGATAGTAAGACCGTAGGGGCACACGCAGCCGGAGGAGGGGTTTGAAATGGCAAACTTGAAATCGCCCGCAAAATTCGGCTCACGCCGGTGCAGCTCCTTGCCGGAAATGAGCTTTGTGTCCGAAATGCCGTCGTGCCGCTTGCGCCACAGGCAGTAAAGCGCAACCAGCGGCTTTAAGTAGCCCTTGTCAAAGCAGACGTACTGCCCGACGCGCCGGAACGGAACGTCAAGCTCCTTGCAGACCTGCGCGTACATTTCGTTGCCTTTGCGGATGTAATGGTGCTTTAACGACCCTTTGGAAAGGTCAATGCCCGGGTGGACTTCGCCGTCGTTGCGCCCGGAAGCCTGCAGCGCAAGGTCCGCCTCTTTTTCCACGAGCAGCACACGAAGCTTCCAGCGCGTCAGCTCCCGCGCAATGCTCACGCCGGAAATGCCGCCGCCCACAACGAGCACGTCGGGGCGCCGCCCCTCCAGCGCGTCGTCCGTTAAGGCGGGCAGGCGCATCGGTTTGTCCTGCGCCTCTTCGCAGACGATGTCGTTAACAACGTGCGTGGTGCTGTATTTGGTCGCCGCAAGCGAGCAGGCGTCTATGACGTCGGCCCATTTGTCGAGCCGGCCCTGCATCACGATGCACCCGTCGCGCAGAATGGCGCGCACCGCGCCGTGGTAGCGCTTATAAAGCTTCTTGTTGATTGTCGCAAGCGACATGGCCATCATCCTTCCTTCCGGCTTTTCGGCGCACAAGTCGGTTAAACGACCGACTCAAAGACAGGTATAGCATAGTACACTTTGTCGAATTTGTCAATACTATCTAAAAAAATAAGAATGTATGTGAAAAACTTATCAGAATTTTTCGGAAAACCGGAAAAGGGCGTTTACACTTGCGGGAAATCATGGTACAATATCCCAACATCCATTTCCGGAAAAGGAGGCGGCGGCATGGCGGCGCCCAGAAAAGAGGACGTCCGCGGCATCGTGCTCGACGCGACCGCGGCGCTTTTGAAAACGCAGACCTTCGCGGACCTGTCGCTTGCGCAGATTGCGGCGGCGGCCGGCATTTCCAAGGGAACGCTCTATTACCACTATAAGACCAAGGGCGAAATCTTTTTTGATTTGACGGACCGGTACTTAAGCGAGCAGTGGGACGACTTTATCCGCTGGACGGAAAACAAGGAGAAGGACACGTCTATTCGCCGGCTCGTCAAATACGTCGTGGAGCGCAACACCGCCTCGTCCGAATTGCGGCTGCACCTTCTGAACGAAGCGCAGGCCGGCGACGAAGCGCTGCGCAGAAAGCTTGTGGAACGGTACGAAGCGTTCCACCGGCTCATCAGCGAAAAAATTGCCGAACGCACCGACATTCCGGCTGACTTTTTAACGTGGCTCATTTTGCTTGTTTCTGACGGCATTATTGTGCAGGAGGCGCTCGGCAACCCCTCGTTTGACGCCGAACGGTTTATTTCGGACGGCGCGACGCTTTTGGAGTCGCTGCGGCCGGGCAAAAAGGAGATATAGTGTATTGGCAAAGGCAGCCCCACCGGCTGCCTTTTTCCGTAAAAAAAGCAACTTTTCCTGTCGATTTTCTCTTGCGAACGGGACGTTTGCGTGCTACAATAGCCGAACGAACAAAAGGCGAAAGGAATTCCCACGAAAGGAGCGGCGCCATAAGAGCGCCGGACGATGCATATGGCGGCACAAACGGATTTTTACGAGGACAGGCTACACGTTTTTCTGGAAAAGCTGCAGGAGGCGGCCGTGGCCGAGCGCATAGAGCTCGACGGCTTCCTGCATTGCCCCTGCGGCTATAAGCAGGGGAACGCCCTGCCGGAGATTGACGGGCGGTTTGCCCCGTTCGATAAATATGCGCGCTGGGGTGGCGAAAAGGACGGCCACGCGTGGTTTTACAAAAAACTCGAAATTCCCGCGCGCTTGCGGGGGCAAAACCTTGAACTGCGCGTGGAAACGCAGATAGACGGCTGGGACGCGGTCAACCCGCAGTTCATCGTCTATCTGGACGGCGTGCTGGTGCAGGGGCTCGACACGAACCACCGCGACATTTTTCTCGACAACGCCAAGGCGGAATATGAGCTGTATATTTACGGCTACGTCGGCAGCCTGTTTGCGCGCCACCTGGAATTTAACGCGACGCTGTACCGTTACCACGACGTGCTGCGCAAGCTTTATTACCGGCTTGCCGTTCCGTATGAGATTACGCAGTATCTGGAGCCCAACGAAAAAACGTATACGGACGTAAAAACCATCCTGGAGCGCGCGCTTCCCCTTATCGATTTGCGCGAACCGGGCAGCGACGCCTGCCTTGCAAGCGCCGAAAAAGCGATAGCCTATTTGGAAGAGGCGTTTTCCGACAAGGCCTCGACCGGCGTGACGGCGCTTTGCATTGGCCACACGCACATCGACGTCGCGTGGCTCTGGACGCTTGCGCAGACGCGCGAAAAGGTGCTGCGTTCGTTTTCCACGGTGCTGACGCTCATGCGCCGCTATCCGGCTTATAAATTCATGTCGAGCCAGGCGCAGCTGTATAAATTCCTCAAGGAGGAATCCCCCGAGCTGTACGCCGAGGTGCGCGAAATGGTGCGGCAGGGCCGCTGGGAGGTCGAGGGCGGCACCTACGAGCTGCGCGTCAGCGCGTCCGTGAGCGACATCCGCCTCACCGCCACCGTCACCGTTGCGGGCACGGGGGCACCGAACCCCTACGAGGGCGCTGACGTGACCCCCTACGAGCAGGCAGACGTCCTCTCCGTTGACGACGCCCACTTTGCCGCCCTTCTCGGCCACGCCATTCCCGACGGCCAGACCCAGGTTGACCGCAACATCTGCTTCCGCGACCTCAACCGCGGGCGCTCCCTCATCTTCTTGCTTGTGTGGGCGGTGCTGCGCGCCATCAAGAACGCGGCCGACCGCTCCGGCCACCCCAACCTCAACGTGCTCTTCATCTGGAACATGCCGCTCAGGGCCATCGCCAAGATGACCGGGGGCATGGTGGACATGGCGGTGGTGGACGCCCTCGTCCGCGAGGTCAAGGGCTTTGGCTGGGGCGGCGTCATCCGTCTTGCCCTCTCCCTCGCGCTGGGCTGGGGCGGGGGCATGGGCATCCTGCTCTGGGTGCTGTGGATCGCCGCTCCCATCGTCTTTGCCCTCGTCATGAACCTCATTCAGAACGCCAGCCTCGCCAAGAAGATCGAGGCCGCCTCGCGCAGGCGCTAGTCAGACCCTCACGTAAGGAGTACGCCCATGAACTTCTGGAGCAGCTTCGCCGAGAAGCACCCGTCCGCCGCCACCTGGATCCGCGAGGGAGGCCTCTTCGTCATCGTCTCCAACGTGATCACGGTCTTCAAGTACCTCATGCTCACGTTCCTGCCGGCCGCCTTCGCCTTTCTCGGCGACGCATCCTTTGGCTGGCCCGGCATCCCGGTGACGCTGTTTGGCGAGACCTTCCAGTGGAACATCCTGGGCTATGACCAGGCGCACGGCGGCCTTGCCTACTTCTGCGCCTACATGGTCGCCATGGTGATCGGAGAGTGCATCAACTTCCCCATTCAGCGCAGCTTTGTCTTCCGCTCCAAGGGCAAGATCGGCCCGCAGATCGCCTGGTACCTGGTGGCGTTCATTATCATCACCTGCATCGTGAACTCCATCAACTGCGTCTGGGTCGCCGTGGCCGGCATGTTCGTGCCCGACTGGATCTACAACATCGGTACCACGGTGCTCAACGGCGGCATCTCGATGGTGGTCTTCTTCTTCGTCAACAAGAAGATCTTCCCCGAGGGCGAGGCCAAGCCCAAGGAGGCGTAGGCGCCCCCACTTCTCCCCGCCTCTGCGCCTCCCCCAACGAGGGCGTCACCCGAATGGTGACGCCCTCGTTTTTCTCGACGCAATGCGCTTCTCGCCACATACATTGAGCTGTGAAAATTGCGCGGTGTAAACCTCCTCTAACTCATTCTCACCATCAACGCTCCACAAGTCTGGTAATTTTAAGGGCGCCGTTACGCTAACGGCTACGCAACGACCACGTCTAAGGAGCGTGAGCAGTGAGTCAGGAAGCATGGCAGGGCTTTGTAGGCGGCAACTGGGAGCACGAGATCGACGTTCGTGACTTCATCCAGAAGAACTACA
>CASGAS010000063.1 GCA_949299505.1 uncultured Eubacteriales bacterium | reverse complement strand
ACCATCTCTGCGAAGCGCGGAAGTGCGAAGCAGGAATGATACAATGTTCTCCGAAGCTCTTAAAAGCTTTGCTTTTTTAGAGCTTCGTGAGGTTATTATTCCTTGGATTGCAGGGGGTTGCAGCGCTTTGCCAGCTCGCGCACCTTTTCCTTATCCTCGTCCGACAAAAGCCGGTACGCCGCAATCAGCGTGCGCTCGTCTTTATCCAGCTGCGAAACAAGCGAATAGGACGGCTCCTTATTGTCCGCCACATACGTTTCAATCTCGTCACAGAGCGCATCCACATTTTGCGTATCGATGTGCAGGATAAAGTCCACGTTCACATGAAAAATTCGGGCGAACGCGTCCAGCAGCATAATGTCCGGCGTATTCTTGGAAATCTCATAGGACGTATAGGTCGTGCGGTCGATGTTCAAAAGGTCCGCGATTTGCTGCTGTGTGTAGTGGTTCACTGTGCGCAGCGCGCGCATCTGCCGCGCAAGCTCCGGATTTTTCATCATGGCAATCACCCCGCTATGTACTATACGGTCATTATAAACGATAATACATGGGCGGTGTAAATTTGTGGTGAATCGTCACATTTATTTGTGCGCACCGTAAAGAAACAGCTCAGCCCGGCTCGGAAAGCATGTGGATAAACAGGCCGCTTAAGAGCTTCGGCTCAAACCATGTCGATTTCGGCGGCATAATGCGGCCCGCGTCGGCAATCGCCAAAAGCTCGGAAAGGGAGGTCGGGAACATGGCGAACGCAGCCGCCTCCCCCGCATTGACACGGCGTTCCAGCTCCGACAGCCCGCGAATGCCCCCGACAAAATCGATGCGGTCGCTGCGGCGCGGGTCGTCAATCCCCAAAATCGGCGCAATAACCAGGTCCTGCAAAATCGACACGTCCAGCGCCCGCACCGGGTCGGCTTCGTCGGCGCGGCCGTCCTTGAGCGTCAACGCATACCACTCGCGGGCAAGATACAGCCCGAACGTATGGCGGCGCGGCGGCGCATAGGGTGAAGCCGGCGCTTTTTCGACGATAAAATCGGCCTCAAGCCTTTGCAGAAATTCCGCGTTTGTAAGCCCGCCGAGATCCCGGATAACCCGGTTGTAGTCCAGAATTTCAAGCTCCTCGGCCGGGAACAGAACGGAAAGGAAGAAGTTGAACGCCTCGCTGCCGTCATACCCCGGGTGCGCTTTGCGGCGCATCTCGGCGACCTTTACGGCCGACGCCGCGCGGTGGTGCCCGTCGGCGATATACAGCGCGGGAACCGCGGCAAACTGCGAAACGAGCTTATCGATGGTCGGCGCGTCGTCAATCACCCAGACCTGCTGCCGCACGCCGTCGGCCGTAAAGTCATACACCGCCTCGTGCGCGCGCTTGTAGGCTTCGAGCAGCTCAGAAACCGCCGGGACGCCGCGGTAGGTCAAAAAAATCGGTCCGGTGTTCGCATCCAGCGCGTCGACGTGGCGGATGCGGTCCGCCTCCTTGTCCGCGCGCGTAAGCTCGTGCTTTTTAATGACGTTTTGCAGATAATCGTCCACCGACGTGCAGCCCACAAGCCCGGTCTGGACCCGCCCCAGGCGCGTCTGCGCGTAGATGTACAGGCTTGGCTTTTCGTCCTGCCGCAGCACGTCGGCCGAAATGAGCTTGCCGAGATTTTCCGCCGCCTTTTTGTAGACGCGGTCGTCGTACAAATCCACCGTTTTCGGCAAATCGATTTCCGCCTTGTCGACATGCAAAAAGGAGTACGGGTTGCCGAACGCCGATTTGCGCGCTTCGTCGGAATTCATGACGTCATACGGAAGCGCCGCGACCTTTTCGGCGTACCCCGCCGCCGGACGATACGCCCGGAATGCTTTGAGAACTGCCATACGTTCACCCTCGCTTTTTTAGGATACGGTAAAGCCCAAATAAAATTGCCGCGCAAAGCACCCCGGCCGCCGCGCCGAGCGCATCGACGCCGACGTCGCGCAGCAGACAGGCGCGCCCGGCAATAAAATATTGGTGGATTTCATCCGTGCACGCATACAGCGCCGCCGACAAAAAGGCCAGCAGCGGCTGCGGCGCGCGAAAGGTTTGCAGGTACGCGTTAAAAAGCAGCAGCGCAAGCCCGCAGTATTCCAGCGCGTGCGCCGTTTTGCGGATAAAATGGGAGGAAAGCTCCAGCCCGAACCGTTCGAGCAGCATGGAAAGCACGCCGCCGCTGCGCGCCGAGGACTCGGACGCGTTTTCGCCGGACAGGTAAAATATGACGGCGGCGCACGCCGCGACGGCCGCCCAGGAGACGAGCAGCACCCAAAATCGTTTACTTTTTAAGCGCGTCGATGAAATACACATAGCTTTCCGAAGAATAGAAGTAAATACCGGACGTGTCCGCATTGGTTACAAAGCAGCTTTTTAGGTAAGCGACCGGCAAAAGCACGGCGTGCTGCAGCAGGTAGTCCTCCGCCGCGGCCGCCGCGGCCTGCAAAGCGGCAAAGTCCCCGGCGTTCGCATGGACGCGGTCGAGAAGCGCGGAATACCCCGCGTCCGCAGAACCGGTCAGGCGCCCGTCGTTGAAGCTTTCCAAAAAGCTCGCCGTCGAAGCGGAGGCGGCGTGGATGGGATAAAGCGCGACCTTGTAATTGCCGTCCTGAAAAGCCGCCTCGAGCATGGCGCCGCTTTCCGCGCGCACGGTGGCGACGAATTTCACCCCGAGCGTCCGCTGCCAGGTCTGCACCGTCTGGCGGGCAAACTCGGCATAGGCTTCGTCGCACAAAATCTCCAGCTCAACGGACGACGCGCCAAGCTCCAGCAGCGCTTCCTCAAAGCAGGCGCGCGCCGCGGCTTCGTCGTAGGCCGGTTTGTCCGCCGCGCCGCGCGCGGCGCGGTATGCGTTTTCCCCGATGGTGCAATACGGCGGAACCAGGCCCTCGGCCTCGGCCGCGCCCTCCTGCAGCGCCGAAACCCGGTCGGCCGAATAGGACAGCGCCAGCGCCTTGCGCAGATTTTCGTTTTCCAGCGAACCGGAGGCGCGGTTGAACAAAAACGTCAGCGTGATGTTTTCAATCGGCTGCGCCGTCAGCTCGGACACATCCTCCAGCGCGTCCACCTGCGCCTGCGTCAGAAACGCCGCGTCGTAATTCCCGTTCGCCATGCGCTCGGACAGCTCGTCCGCATTCGCAAGATACGACAGCGTGACCGTTGCGGGCTTGACCTCCCGCGCGCCGGCGTAGTCGTCGTTGCGCGTCAGGCGAACGGAGGTTTCCGCCGTCCAGCGGGACACATGGAACGGACCGTTGCAAAGCGTTAAGCCGGGCTCCAGGCCGTACCGCCCGCCGGTCAGGACAAAAAACGCTTCGTCGCACGGCATGGCGGCGGGAGAGGTCAGCGCGTACAGGAAATTGTCGTCGGGACGTTCGAGCGTAATGCGCACGGTAAACGGTCCGACGGCTTCCACGCCGAGCGTCGAAACCGCGGCGCGGCCGTCCAGAATATCCTGCGCGCCGGAAATCGCGGTAAGCAGGTACGCGTCGGGCGCGCCGGTCTGCGGGTCCAAGGCGCGGCGCAGCCCAAACACGAAATCTTCGGCATAAACGGTGCTGTCATAACTGTCGCGAAAATTTTCGCCGAGCAGCTTTTCGTGCCCCGAAAACATGGCCCAATGCGTATCTTGCCGCAGTGTAAAGGTATAGACAAGGCCGTCCGGGGAGACGGTATAGCTTTCGGCAACGCCGGGCAGCAGCTCGCCGTCCGGCCCGATTGCCATCAGCCCCTCGTAGCAGTTGACCGCCGCCAGACGTTCCGCCGCATTGTCCGCAATCTGCGGGTCCAGGCTGTCCGGCTCCTC
This sequence comes from uncultured Eubacteriales bacterium, assembly GCA_949299505.1. Taxonomy (GTDB): domain Bacteria; phylum Bacillota; class Clostridia; order Oscillospirales; family Acutalibacteraceae; genus Fimenecus. The sequence continues at coordinate 5,790 of CASGAS010000063.1, read as the reverse complement.
GGTAATCGCAATTGAAAAGGAGGCGTCGGCCTGCATCCGCCCAAGGCAGCCGGAAAGCGACAACAGCAGGCAAAGAAGCGCAAGGCCCAGGGCAATCCATTTTTTCAGCACACCGTTCCCTCCCTTTCACCTAAACGGGATTTTTATTTATTTTACCATAGCCGCCGCGGAAAATCTACCAAAACCTGCCCGCTTTCCGAAAAAAGAAGCGCCTGCAAAAAAGCAGGCGCTGAAAGCTATGCGGCTTGGGGTGTTTCCGGCTGCGTTTCCTCTTCGCCGGCCGGCGGCTGTGTTTGCGGCTGTGTTTGCGGCTCTGGCGGCTGCGTGGTTTCCGGGACCGTCGTCGCCGGCGACGTTGTGGTTACCGGGGTGGTCGTGGACGGCACGGTGGTCGTCGGGTTCCGGTGCGCCCGGGTAGTGGTCACTTCCCCCTCCCGGTCGTCCGCGTCGTCGTTCGAGCCGGCGTTTTTATCCGACCTGTCATCGTCATTGTCATAGTACGACCCGGTGTTGACCGAAGAGGCCGGCTCCGCCGCCTCGCCGTAAATGAACATATGCAGGCGCTCGGTCGCGGCCGTCAGGTCGTAGCGCCAGACCCAGGCGCCTTCATAAATCCCGCCGACGGCGTTTTCCGCATCGTCGGGAATGACGATGGACTGAATGGTGATATCCTTTGAAAGCATCGGCGCATAGGACATAATCTCGGAGAAGGAAAGCGACGTTTCGCACATGCCCATAAGCGTGCGCAGCATGCTTGCGTACTTTGTCGGGCTGACCTCGCGCGCTTTGACAAGCAGCGCGTCGAGCAGCTTGCGCTGGCGTTCCGAGCGCGCTATGTCGGAGTCAATCTTGCGAATCCGGGCAAACACAACGGCCTGTTCGCCGTTGAGGTGGACCATACCGCTGTTTTCAAGGTACGGGAAATTCCGGTTGTCGTCGTCGCCGATGCGGTTAATTTCCTTGCGCTCGGCTTCCGAAATTTCCACGTCGACGCCGCCGAGCAGGTCAATCGCGTCCGCAACCTTATAAAAGTTCACCGTAACGTAGTCGGTGATGTTCATGCCGAAATTCTGGTTGATCGTTTTAATGGCAAGCTCGGCGCCGCCAAAGGAATAGGCGTGCGTGATTTTCTGGTTTTTGTGCCCCTCAATGGCCACATAGCTGTCGCGCAGAATGGAGGACAGCTTGACGGTGTTGTTCGCCTTGTCCACGCTGACGATGATGATGGTGTCCGACCGGCCGCTGAACGAATTTTCGTCGCGTGTGTCCACGCCGAACAGCGCGACGTTGAAAATGTCGGTTTCGCCGTACTTTTCTTCAATATCGGTCATAATGCCGAGCTTGTCCTCATCGATATCGTTGCGGAAGCCGCTGTAGATGCCGTACACCACGCCGAACGCAAGCAGCGCGAGCAGCAAAAGCGCCAGCACGACATACACGACGACGCGCTTCCATTTTTTCATGCCGAACCATTTTTTGCCGAATTTGCTGTTGCGGAATTTGCTGTTTTTCCGCTTTTCGGCGCGGGCGGCCTGCTTGCGCTGCTTTCTGCGCGCTTTTGCCCGCTCCTCTCGATATTTCCGGTCGACCTTTTCGTCGAGTCTGCGTTCAAATTCCACTTCCCGGTCTTCGGACCGGCGATGTTCGTTTGCCATACCATACCTCTTTTATCGTGCCGGCTTGCGGCGCAAGCTCGGTTTTGCGTTTTTTGGTGCTTTGTTGCGACAAAATTCGTTTTATTATATCCCATTCTTTTCATTCTGTCAAATGCGGGTTCCGCAAAAGCGATATGGTCAAAATCGCCGTGTTCCGTTCTGCGCGGCCGCCGAAAATCCACGCGAAAAACGGTTGTAAAATCCGGCGCGGGGTGATAAAATAAAGGAAACTGGGAACTTTAGGCGGGAAGGCCTGTTTTTCCCCTTTCAGAAAGGTGATGATTGGCTTGCAGATGACGTTTCGCTGGTTCGGCGACGGCAAGGATACCGTAACGCTTGAACAGATCCGGCAGATTCCGGGCGTTGTCGGCGTGGTGCCGGCGCTGCACTACCTGCCCGCGGGAGAGGCGTGGCCGCTTGCGGACATTCTCAAAATGAAAGCGGAAATCGAGCAGGCGGGGCTTACGATGGAATGCATCGAAAGCGTCAACGTGCACGAGGATATTAAAATCGGCCTGCCCACGCGCGAGCGGTACATTGAAAACTACAAGGAAAGCATCCGCAACCTGTCGAAAGCGGGCGTTAAGGTGATTTGCTACAACTTCATGCCCGTGTTCGACTGGACGCGTACGGACCTTGCCTTGGCGACGGCGGACGGTTCGACCTGCCTTGCCTACGACGGGGCGCAGATTGAGGGGAAATCCCCCGAAGAGATGTTCCGTGAAATCGACGACAATTCCAACGGCTACGCCATGCCCGGCTGGGAGACGGAGCGGATGCCGGAAATCAAGGCGCTGTTTGAAAAATACAAGGGCGTGGACGAGGAGACGCTCTGGCGCAATCTCATTTACTTCTTGGAACAGATTATGCCGGTCTGTGAGGAATGCGACGTCAAAATGGCGATTCACCCGGACGACCCGCCGTGGGGCATTTTCGGCCTGCCGCGCATCATAACGGACATCCACGCCTTAAAGCGGCTGCTTGCGGCCGTGCCGAGCAAATATAACGGCCTGACGTTTTGCACGGGGTCCTTGGGCGCAAGCCTGCAAAACGACCTGCCCGCGATGATTCGGGAGGTCGGCGACCGCATTTACTTTGCGCACCTGCGCAACGTAAAGGTCGAGGGCCGGCATTTCAACGAAACCGCGCACGAAAGCGACGCGGGGTCGCTGGATATGTACGAGATTGTCAAAGCGCTGCAGGACGTGGGCTTTGACGGGTATATCCGCCCCGACCACGGCCGGATGATTTGGGGCGAGGTCGCGCGGCCCGGCTACGGGCTTTACGACCGGGCGCTGGGCGCGGCGTATCTCAACGGGCTTTGGGAAGCCGTAGAAAAACAGAAAGCGGGGAAATAACATGATGCACCACGAGAGCTTAAAGGGCCGCGTTGCCGTTGTCACAGGCGGCGGCGGCGTGCTGTGCGGGGATTTTGCCAAGGCGCTGGCGCGCCAGGGCGTGAAGGTCGCCGTACTCGACTTAAACGAAGCGGCGGCCAAAAAGGTTGCCGACGAAATCACCGCGGCGGGCGGCGAGGCGCTGGCCGTCCCCTGCAACGTGCTCGAGCCCGAAAGCATGGAGGAAGCGCGCAAGGTCGTCAACGAGGCCTTCGGCACCTGCGACATTCTCTTAAACGGCGCGGGCGGCAACAACCCGCGCGGCACGACCACCAAGGAGACGCTCGAGGCGGTGGACCTGGTGGAAAAGGACGAAAATATCAAAACCTTTTTCGACCTGGACCCGGCGGGCATTTCCTTTGTGTTCAACCTCAATTTCCTGGGCACGCTGATTCCGACGCAGGTTTTTGCGCGCGACATGGCGCAAAAGGACAACACCTGCATTGTGATGGTCACGTCGATGAACGCCTTTCGGCCGCTGACGAAAATCCCCGCGTATTCCGCGGCAAAGGCGGCGGTTAAAAACTTTACCGAATTTATGGCGGTGCACTTTGCCGACGTGGGCATCCGCGTCAACAGCATTGCGCCGGGCTTTTTCTCGACGAACCAGAACAAGGCGCTTTTGTGGAACGAAGACGGCACGCCCACGGCGCGCACGGGCAAAATCCTGGCCGCCACGCCGATGAAGCGGTTCGGCGAGCCAGAGGAGCTGGAGGGCGCGCTGCTGTTTTTGTGCGACGAGCAGTATTCGAGCTTCATCACCGGCACGACCATCGCCGTGGACGGCGGCTTTAACGCGTATTCGGGCGTATAAACGGACACAAGACAAACGGAGGGATACTATGGATTTACAGGTAAAAGCGCCGGGCACCTATACCTACGACATGATTTCTCTTGGCGAAATCATGCTGCGGCTGGACCCCGGCGACGGGCGCATCAAGAACGCGCGCAGCTTCCGCGTCTGGGAGGGCGGCGGCGAATATAACGTCGCAAGAGGCCTTCGCCGTTGCTTCGGCATGAAAACGGCGGCTGTGACCGCCCTTGCCGACAACGAAGTCGGTCGCTTGGTGGAGGATTTTATGCTCCAGGGCGGCGTGGACACTTCGCTTATCCAATGGAGAAAATATGACGGCATCGGCAGAACCGTTCGTAATGGCCTCAATTTCACCGAACGCGGCTACGGCGTTCGCGGCGCGGTGGGCGTTTCCGACCGCGGCAACACGGCGGCTTCGCAATTAAAAGCCGGCGACATTGACTGGGACTATATTTTCGGCACGCTCGGCGTGCGTTGGCTGCACACCGGCGGCATTTTCGCCGCGCTGTCCGACACCACGGCGGACGTGGTGATTGAAGCGGTCAAAACCGCGAAAAAATACGGTACAATCGTTTCTTACGACTTAAACTACCGCCCGTCTTTGTGGAAAGACATCGGCGGCAAAGAAAAGGCGCAGGAAGTCAACCGCGAAATCGCAAAATACATTGACGTGATGATCGGCAACGAAGAGGACTTCACCGCCTGCCTCGGTTTCGAGGTCGAGGGCAACGACGCAAACCTCAAATCGCTGAATATTGAGGGCTATTACAAAATGCTCGGCGAAGTTGTGAAAGTCTATCCGAATTTCAAAGTAATTGCCACTACGCTGCGCACGGTGAAAACCGCAACGGTCAATGACTGGAGCGCGATTTGCTATGCCGACGGCAAAGTCTATAACGGACTTTCGCTGCCCGGACTTGAAATTTATGACCGAGTCGGCGGCGGCGACAGCTTCGCTTCGGGCCTTATCTATGGTTTGATAACCACCGGCGACCCGCAGAAAGCGGTCAACTACGGTGTGGCACACGGCGCACTTGCAATGACCACCCCCGGCGACACCTCGATGGCGTCTTTGAAAGAAGTCGAGAACATCATCGGCGGCGCCGGCGCAAGAGTGCAGCGCTGATTTATACCGACAAACAATACAGGAGATGTACGTATGGATAAAGAACAGATTTTACAGAAAATTCAGGACTGCGGCATCGTCGCGGTTGTCCGCGCGGAATCCGTGGATAAAGCAATCCGCATCACCGACGCCTGCATCGAGGGCGGTGTGGCGGCCATTGAACTGACCTTTACCGTGCCGCATGCGGACAAGGTGATTGAAGAATTGGCAACCCGCTATACGCCCGACCAGATTATTCTCGGCGCGGGCACGGTGCTCGACGCAACCACCGCGCGCATCGCAATGCTTTCCGGCGCGCAGTATATCGTAAGCCCCGCGCTGGATCTTGACACCCTGCATTTGTGCAACCGTTACAGAGTGCCGATGATGCCCGGCATTATGAGCGTGCGCGAAGGCTTGCTCGCGATGGAAAACGGCGCAGACATTCTGAAAGTATTCCCGGCTGACCTCTTCGGGCCGAAGATTATCAAAGACATTCGCGGGCCGATTCCTTACGCGAAAATGATGCCCACCGGCGGCGTCAATGCGGATAACGTCGGCGAGTGGATTAAGGCCGGCGCTGTCGCGGTCGGCGCGGGTTCCTCGCTTACCGCGGGCGCAAAGACCGGTGACTACAAGCTGATTACCGAGACCGGCAAGCGCTTTGTTGCGAACATCAAGGCGGCGCGTGCCGAGCTTGCGGGCAAATAAGAATATTCAGAATTAAGGGGATAGAACCATGGAAAAAACAGTTTTGATTGAAACCTCCGCACGTCACGTGCACGTCACAAAAGAAACTTTGGAAACGCTGTTCGGCAA
>CASGAS010000062.1 GCA_949299505.1 uncultured Eubacteriales bacterium | reverse complement strand
GGTATGCTGTAAACGCCGCGCGCGTTATAAAGCGCGATCCCCTTCTTTTGAAGCGCAGAAACCGGCGCGCGGTCGAGCCCGGCGCTGGTCAGCTGGACACAGCGAAGGCGGGGAAACACGGATAATTCATGATATAAAAACAGGTTGTTGCAGACAGCAAGCTCCGCATCTGCGGCGCCTTCCGGCAGGTCGCCGCGCTCGTCCGGCATCATAATGCATTCAAGCCCCAGCCCGCGAAGCTTCGCAAGCTGAGGTTCTGTGTAAGGATATGCACCTGTCAAAAGGATTTTCATAAAGAAACATCGCCTTTATTACATTTCTTTTTGGTAAGGAACGCACGGTTTACTCGGCTTTTGTACGCCGCAATTTTTTGAAAAGAAGCTGGATTCCCTCTAAAAGTTTCCCGGTGCCGAAGTGCAAAACGGCGGCACCCGCCACAATCACCGAAGTCAGCACAAGCCAGTTCAACGGGAACGGCAGCAACTTTGCAAAAAACGGGATAATGCCGATCTGTACCAAATAAATTTCGAGCGTGATTTCCGAGATGAAATTCAAAACCCGTTTGATCCAGCGCGGCAGCGCTTCCAACTTTGCGTCGATGCCGGCGAAGCAACGGACAAGAAAATACAAGAGCAAAAACAGCATATATTGATTGATAATCTGAAAAGCACTGATTGCTTCGATTTTTGCAAACAGCATTTTGCTTGCAAAATAAGCGCAGAAGAAAAATGCCAACAGCACCCAATTTATGACCTTGTTGCTGTTTTGGAATTGCTTAAGATGCAGTCGAAAATATGCGCCCAGTAACATGGAAGCCCCATAAAGGAACAGAATAAATGCTGCGCCCACCGCATCGATATGATAATAGGTTTTGTCAAACAAGAAAAGATAGAAAACCAAATGTACGACCGCAACCGCCGCCAAAATCCAACCCAACCGCTTTTGGGCAGCTTTCCATTTCATTAAAACATAAAACGGAATATATAAAATAAGGATATCGGCCAAAAAACGGAACCGCGTCGGATAAACAAAGAGTTCCAACCACGACTTACCGCCGGTATCGCTTATGGAAAGCAGCAAATACAGCGCGGTAATAATCCAGATTTGCGGATACATACGCACGATCCGTTTCCCGTACCACCGCGGAAAGCTCTGTTTCGGGTTGCAAAGGCAAAAGCCGGAAACCGCAAAAAATATTACGTTTCCCAAAAGGCCGCCGTTTGCAATGAAATCGGTCGGATACACGCCGGTATAATGGGAGTTTGTAATCAGCATCGCTGCAAGCGCCCGTAAAACTGTTGCAAAATAAATCATGGTTTACCCCTTGTGCTTCTCCGTAATTGCCGCCACAATTTTTTGTACTTGTGCATGATTGTCGTTCTGCTCCTGCTTTGTCATTGCGGCACATTGTGCCTCGCAGGCGCGTATATCGTCAACGCCGGCTTTGAAATCTTCCGCAAGATGGCTGCGGTCATGGATTTTAGACATATCGCAAAATGCACGAGAAAGAATGACTTGGCTTGAACCGAGCCTGTAGTGCTCCGCCAAAATCCGTTCTGCGGGAAGTGCAACATTACTGCCCGGCCTGCCGACGCCGCCGAAGCCGTAGGGCAGCCCATATTCCGCAAATTTATGGCAGATGCGCTCCACGGTGCCGTCCGCTAAAAGCTCGAACATAAAGCGCTTGCCGTAGCCCAGGTGCAAATCGTTGATGCCGATGTGCGCTTCGTCAATGCCGGGGACGGACAGGATTTCGTCGATATGCTCGACGGCCTCCGGCGTTTCAAACAGAAGACAGGTCCTAACGCGCCCGGCGCAAAACGAAACGAAGTCGCGCACCTCGCGCGCCGTTTTGAAATACGGCAGCATCACCACGTCGGCGCCGTCTGCAGCGGCGCGGTCGATTTCAGCCTTCGAGCCCGCGTACAGGCTGTTGACGCGCACAAGCAGCTCGGCTTTGGTCAGCACCGCGCGCAGTTTCCCAATATCCGACGGGCTGTTGTGGGAAATGACCGTATCCATGTTTTTTTGCCGCGCTTCTTTTCCGCGCAGCTCAAGGTCCAGAAAAATGCGGTCGACCCCCGCCTGCTGTGCAATGGCGGCGACGGACGGGTCGTTCGTCAGATACATCAGTTTCAGCGGCATTATCGTTTCCCACTTTCCACGGGTTCCGGCTGCCTTTCAGCCTTTTCCGGCTGCACCGTTGCCCCCGTGTTCTCGTTGTCGGCGTTGGAGAATACCTTACACACCGTCAAAAACAGAATCTTGATGTCAAGGGACAGGGACATATGGTCGACGTACCAGACGTTGAGCTCGATGCGGCGGTGCCACTCCACGCCCTTGCGCCCGTTTATCTGCGCCCAGCCGGTTATGCCCGGGCGCACCTCGAACATCCGGCGCTGCTCGGGCGTATACGCGCTGTACGGCCAGGGGTGGTAGGTCAGCGGCGGGCGCGGACCGATAAAGCTCATTTCCCCTTTTAAGATGTTCACAAGCTGCGGAAGCTCGTCAATGCTCGTTGCGCGCAGGAACCGGCCGACGCCGGTTACGCGGGGGTCCCCTTTTTCGGAATACACGCCCGACCCCGTTCCCTCGGCGCCGACGCGCATGGAGCGGAATTTGTAGATTTGAAAGACCTTGCCGTCTTTTCCGATGCGCGCCTGCTTAAAAATGACGGGTCCTTTGGAAGAAAGGCGCACCAAAACCGCCGCCGCCAGGAAAAGCGGCGACAGCAGCACAAGCGCCGCGAGCGCGGCGGCCACATCCAACACCCGTTTCAAACGCTTATACAAATCTGTATCCCCCTTAAGCGTTTTGCCGTATACATTATAACTATACTGTTTTTTCCTTGAAAAGTCAATCTAAAAAAGGCGCTTTATGCGCCGAATTTGTCTGGTACTTTTTGTGCTGTTTGGAACATCCCGCCGCGCAAAACGAGCCCCCCTTCAGGCGTCCGCCGGAAAGCGAAGCGTACAAAAAGCCGCCTTTGTTTTTTCAACAAAAAAACAGCGCCCGGAGCATACGTCCGAGCGCTGCGGCGCGGCCTATTCGGCCTGTTTGTCCGCCGTATTTTCTTTTTGCGGCGTATCTTTTTTGAACTGTTTGACGATTTGGTTGCCGTACACGGCGACGCCGGTGACTAAGACCCCCTGCACCGCCGCGTCGGCGGAAAATCCGAGCAGCAAAAACGCGCCCGCAAGCCCGAAGCCGAGCAGCAGAAGCGGAATCCATTTGTCCGGAATTTTTTCCGTCTTCTTACACACCGCGCCAAGGATGTTGAGCACGGGAACGAGCACCAAAGCGTGTTCCAAAATAAAGTCCAAAAATTCCATAAGTCCCCTCCTTTCAGCGAAGCGTCTGCAAAAGCGCCGCGCCAAGACCCGTTCCGAGCGCCGCGAGCAGCGCGTAAAACAGCTTATCCCACAGCCTGCCCGGCCGTTCGCGCACGGCCTTGACGCTCTCTTTAAGCTCCCCGAGCGTTACAAGCACGTTGTCGAGCTTCGCGTTCATTTCGGCGCTTGCCACGGCGAACCCGTTCGTTTTGGAAAACAGATGCGCCACATCCGCTTCCAGCTTTGCAATCCGGTGTTCATACACGTCCCATTCCGGCAAGGCGGTCACCTCAAGTCGCTTTCGTTGACATAGCCTGTGACGTTTGCCCCGCTGGGCTTCTTGCCGCAGCGGTCCACCGAATTGGTGATTCGATAGCGGCCGTTAAGCTCCTTTCCGTCGTAGATATAAAACGTGCCGGATTTTCTTGCCGCGGCCGTTTTCGCCGTGGAGGAAACATACAGCGGCGTGTTCTCCAGCGTGACCATGCGCCGCGCCGGGAACGGCGTGCCGGCAGACGCGCCGCCGTTTGGGTTGTCGCTTTCGCGCGGGAAGCCGTTAAGCCCGTTTTCGCGCATGATCGTGGGGTAATCCTTATACGCATGGTCCAGGTCGACCCGTCCCGAAATGCCGTCCACCGCGCCGGCGGACGTGTACTGCCACATCCCGTAGCTGCCCGCGTAAGTGTTTTTTTCCGCCCACTGCGCGACCCAGACGTCGTAGCGGCGCTTGCAGTCGTCGTCTACGAAATTGTCCAGGAAGTATTTGTTGGCGTAAATGCAGACGTAATAGCCCGCCGCCTCCACCGTCTCGCAAAAGGCGCGGATAAGGTCGGACACGCCGGTCTTTCCGAGCGCGGCCTGGTCGCTTTCCTCCACGTCGTAGGCAAGCGGATAGGCAAACTGCTTGCCGCGAATCCACTCCAAAAAGACCTTGGCCTCCATTTTCGCCTGCTCGGGCGTGGTGGCATAGCTGTAGTGATACGCGCCGACCGGCACGCCGGCCGCCGCTGCGGCCTGATAATTCGCTTCAAACCGTTCGTCTTTCTGGGCGGCGTAGCGGCCGTAGCCCGCGCGCAGCATGGCGAATGCCACGCCGGACGCTTTGACCTTCTGCCAGTCGATATTGCCCTGGTATTTGCTGACGTCAATCCCGTTTTGCATACTTTGCATCCTTTCTTGGGTTTTTGAGAGCATTTTTACAAAGCCCTCCTTCTTATCCTATTGCGAAACCGGGAAAACCTTGCCAAAGGTCTTACCCCTCGCACCAGTCCGTCCCGGTGACGACAATCCGGCTGCCGGCGAGCAGCGGGATGCGCACAGCGCCGCTGCCCTCGCTTAAAGCCAGGCGCACGTCTTGAATCCCCGTCGGGACCGTATTGCATAATGTGATTTTCTGCTCGGCGGCGTCCAGGCCCTGCGCCGCCGTGCCGTAAACGAACCGGCTCTGCGTCAGCACGGAAGAGGTGTGCGCCTCCAAAAAGACGTCCAATTCCTTGACGGACGCGGCGTCCTTGAACTGGTGGTACACGAAATACCGCACGCCCGCATCGGAGCGGATGCGTATGTTAAAAGACGGCTCGTCCGTATCGAAAACCAGATGGGCGTACAGATACATGTGCCCGAGCCGAAAGGGCTTTCCCTGCAAGTCGGTCGTAAGCATCGCTTCGTCGAGCGTCTCGCCCTCGCCGAGCTCCACGACGCCAACCAGGCGCTCGCGCTTTTCTTCGACGTAGGCGGCAATGCCGGCGGCGGCGACCGGGTTTTGGGAGGTCTCGGTCACCGTTTCATCCACATCGACGCCCGGGTCCCCCTTATCGCCCTTGTCGCCTTTTTCCCCTTTTTCGCCGCGCTCCCCCTGTTCGCCGCGGAAGGTACCGTTTTGAATCGCCTCCAAAAGCGTGTTGACCGAAAACGCGTAATCGGCGCAAAGCTGTTTGTCGGTATTTTCGAGCGGCGAGAAATACAGATACACGCGCTTGCATTTTACAAGCTGCTGCGTCACGCCCGCTTCGTCGAACGCGACGACATTCAGGCAGCACAGCGCCGTCATCTGTGCGGTGACGTCGACGGGGACGGAGAACAGAATTGCGCCGTCCTCGTCCGGCGTCAGATACTCGGTGCGCTGCACGCCGTTTGCCGTAACAAATTCCAGATAATACCGGTATTCCGGCAGAAGATAGGCCGCATCGAGCACGAACCGCAGCGCGGCGGCGTTGTGTTCAAACATCACGCCCGCCTCGGTTTCCTGCGGGTCTTCCGGCAAGCCGGCCGGAACCTGGATTTCCACAATATTTTGCTGCATGAGCTCCCTCCTAAAATAGCGTTCAAAGGCCGCGCGCTTAGGAAAGCGCGCCGCGCAAAATGGTTTTGCAGTGCTTTGCAAGCTCCGCAATCGGCTTTTGCGGCTTTGCCAGACTGAAATCCAGCAAAAACGGGTATTTCAGATACATGCGCAGCTTTCGCTCGGCCGCATCCGCCAGCGTATAAACGCGCTGCCGCGACAGCCCGCACCGCCGCGCCGCCGCCGACACGCTTTCGCCCTCGACAAACAAAAGCGCCGCCACCGCGCGTTCCTCGGCGGTCAGCTCCTGCTCGAGCACGCTGCGCACCACCTCGCGCAGCACCTCCTTGCGGCTTCGCACAACAAAACGCGCTGCCGCGCCGCCGACGAGCTGGGCCTCCGACAGCGGCTCGAGCCGTTCGGTCAGGTAAAGGTACTCCCCTTCTGCCAGCGCAAAGGGTTCCGCCGCATCAAAATCCGTCACAAAACCACTCCTTTCTTTGCCGAAACGAAAACAACACCTATACGCAAGTGCGTAAGGTGTTGCTTTCGTATACGAACATTTGTTCGCTTTGCATATTCTATTATACGGACTTTTCCGCGTTTGTCAAGCGCTTATTCCGGCTTTTCGGCCGCGCCGAATTGCCCTTCGTCGGCGGCGTTTTCCTCCGTAAAGGTAAACGCGTCGCCCGAAACGCGGCAGGCATACGTCTTGCCGGCTTTTACCTCGCCGCGCAGCATCGCCTCGGAAAGCGCGTCCTCAATTTTCGTCTGAATCGCCCGCTTTAAGGGCCGCGCGCCGTAAACCTCGTCGAAGCCCGCGTCGGCAATTTTTTCGACCGCCTCGTCGGAGAAGCTTAAACGGATGTCCATCCCCTCCACACGCTTTTGCAGCGTCGAAAGCAGGCGGGACGCAATCTCTTTGATTTGCGGTTTCGTCAGGCGGTGGAACACGATGATGTCGTCCACACGGTTGAGGAATTCCGGACGGAAGGTGTTGCGCAGCTCGCCCATAACGGCCTCCCGGATTTTTTCGTCGCTGCGCTCGCCAGCCTCTGCCGAATCGGCAAAGCCGAAGGCCGTCTGCTTGTCGGTAATCAGCCGCGCGCCGACGTTGGAGGTCATGATGAGGATGCAGTTTTTGAAATCCACGTGCCGCCCCTGCGAATCGGTCAAAATCCCGTCGTCCAGAATTTGCAGCAGCATGTTGAACACATCCGGATGCGCCTTTTCGATTTCGTCGAACAGCACGACCGAATACGGCTTGCGGCGCACCTGCTCGGTGAGCTGGCCGCCCTCCTCGTAGCCGACGTAGCCGGGCGGCGAACCGACCAGGCGGGACACGGTGTGCTTCTCCATATATTCGGACATATCGAGCCGAATCATGGCGTTTTCATCGCCGAACATCGCGGCGGCAAGCGCCTTGCAAAGCTCGGTTTTGCCGACGCCCGTGGGCCCCAGGAAAATAAAGGAGCCAATCGGCTTTTTCGGGTCCTTGAGCCCCACGCGGCCGCGGCGAATGGCGCGGGAGACCGCCTTGACGGCCTCGTCCTGCCCGACGATGCGGCGGTGCAGCTCTTCTTCAAGATGCAAAAGCCGTTCGCTTTCCTCGGTGGTCAGCTGGGTGATGGGGATGCCCGTCCAGGCCGCCACAATCTGCGCGATTTCGGCTTCGCCGACCTCGTCGCGGCTCTTGCCGGTCTGCTTTTTCCACGCCTCGCGCTTTTCCTCCAGCTCGGCGCGCAGCTGCTTTTCGGCGTCCCGCAGCTGGGCGGCGCGTTCAAATTCCTGCGCGTTGACGGCGGACTGCTTTTCCGCCTCCAGCTCTTTCTGCTTTTCTTCGAGCGCCTTGAGCTCCGGCGGGGCCGTAAAGGTTTGCAGCTTTACGCGTGACGCCGCCTCGTCTACGAGGTCAATCGCCTTGTCCGGCAAATACCGGTCGCCGATATAGCGCGCGGACAGCTTGACGGCCGCGTTTATCGCCTCGTCGGTAATTTTCACCTTGTGGTGCGCTTCATACTTGTCGCGCAGCCCCTTGAGGATTTCGACCGCCTCCTCCTCGCTGGGCTCGCCGACCACAATCGGCTGGAACCGGCGTTCGAGCGCCGCGTCCTTTTCGATGTTCTTGCGGTATTCCTCCAGCGTCGTTGCACCGATGACCTGCAGCTCGCCGCGCGCCAGCGACGGCTTTAAGATATTCGCGGCGTCCACCGCGCCCTCCGCCGAGCCCGCGCCGACCAGCGTATGGACCTCGTCGATAAACAGGATGATGTCGTCGGCGGCCTTGACCTCGTCAATCACCTTTTTGATGCGCTCCTCAAAGTCGCCGCGGTACTTCGTGCCCGCGACCATGCCGGTCAGGTCGAGCGAAATGATGTGCTTGTCTTTCAAAAGCTCCGGAACCTCGCCCGAAACAATCTTGAGCGCAAGCCCTTCCGCAACGGCCGTTTTGCCGACGCCCGGCTCGCCGATAAGGCAGGGGTTGTTCTTCGTGCGGCGGCTCAAAATCTGAATCACGCGCTCGATTTCCTTCTGCCGGCCGATAACGGGGTCGATTTTCCCCTCGCGCGCAAGCTTCGTCAAATCCCGGCCAAACTGCGACAGCGTCGAGCCGTCCGCCGCCTCTTCGTCGTTTGCGCCCGCAGACGGAACGGCGCCCATCATGTTTTTGGAGATATCCTGTATAAGCGTCTGCGCCGAAACGCCCGACTGGGCAAGCATCTGCGCCGCCATGCAGTCCGGTTCGCGCAAAATGGCAAGCAGAACATGCTCCGTGCCGACAAGCGTCTGCCCCATGCCGCGGCCCAGCTGCACCGCCGTTTCGATGATGCGCTTCGAGCGCGGGGTGAAGTCGTCGGGGACAAGCTCGGTGGGCACCCCCACGCCGACGGCCTGCTTGATATAGTTTTCGATGTTTTCATATTGAATGTGGTGTGCAGAAAGCACTGCGCCCGCCACGGTCGTTTTGTCGGACAAAAGCCCCAAAAGCAGGTGCTCGCTGCCGATATAGGTGTGGCCCATATTCTGGGCCGCTTCGACCGCCTGATTTAAGGCGCGGTTTGCCTTTTCCGTAAACCCTGTAAATTTGAACATAGCGTTCCCGTCCTTTCCGCTGTACGGGGAAACACCTTTACAGCGCTTCCCGTACCAGCTTGGCGCGCAGCTCGTCGCGTTCGCGCGCACTTAGATTTTTGCCCGCGCGGGCATTGAGATTCGCGGGCTGCATGGCAATCATCAATTCATTCGGCACCTTCGCGTCGAGCGGCAGAAGCCCGCCGACCGCACCGAAGCGCACCCGGGAAATGAGCTCCATAAACTCCTTGGTATCCAATAGTCTTGCCGCTTTTAAGACGCCGTATGCCCGGTAAACCAGGTCCTGCGTCTCGGTTGTTTTGAGCATTTCCGTCCGCGCCGCGCGTTCCTGCGCCGCGATTTGCAGCACGATGGTCTTGAGGTTTTCCATGGCCGCCTTTTCCGAAATGCCCAAAGTCACCTGATTGCTGACCTGGTACAAATCGCCCATGGGCGCCGTTCCCTCGCCGTAGGCGCCGCGGATGGTAAGCCCGAGCTTGGAAACGGTCGAGCCGAGCGCCCCGATGCGGTTTGTCGCGGCAAGCGCGGGCAGGTGCAGCATCACCGAAGCGCGCATCCCGGTGCCGAGGTTTGTCGGGCACTGCGTCAGGTAGCCGAGCCGTTCGTCAAAGGCAAACTCGACCTGCTCGTTGATGGCCGTGTCGAGCTTGTCGGCGGTGTCGTACGCCTGTTCGAGCGCCAGTCCCGGCAGCATAACCTGCAGGCGGATGTGGTCCTCCTCGTTGAGCATGACGCTCAGCTCCTCGTCCGCGGACAGCAGCAGCGCGCGCCCGTCCGCCGAAGACGCAAATTCCGGGCTTATCACATGCTTTTCCGCAAGGGCGACGATTTGCGCCTGGGTCAGCGTTTTCATCTCGATATACCGCAGGCCGGCCGCCGCGGGGACGGCCTTGTGGATTACTTCATTGACCGCAAGCCGGCTTTTCGTGTCGAGCCGCGCGGGAAAGGGATACTGCTTCAGGTTGCGGGCAAGACGGATGCGGGTGCTTATCACAACGTCGCTTTGCTCGCCTTCGCCAAGATACCATTTTGCCATCTTATTT
>CASGAS010000061.1 GCA_949299505.1 uncultured Eubacteriales bacterium | reverse complement strand
AAGTGCCTCGCTGTCGGCGAAGTCCCGGCCGGTTGCGCCGCGATGGTCAATGGGCACGCGCTTGACGTTCCATTTGCGCGGTTCCAGCCGCGACTAGTAGACGCCGGTCTTGCGCCAATAGGTCTTGTACCAGCTAAGGCGCTTGTAGAAATCCTTGAATTTGCGCAGCGCCGGGTCGGTCCACGCGACCTCCGCAAGCGCGGCGATGCGCGGGAACATGGCGAATTGCAGCGCGCGCTCGGTTTCAAGCCACTCCGACCAGTGCATACATTCCAAGCCCAGCACGTCCGCCTTGCCGAAGCCGACCTTTTTGGGGTGGAAGCGGTACGTCTTTTTCAGTGGGATGTTCGCATAGGAGATGTCAAAATAGCAGTAGCCGTCGGGCGACAGGATGAATTTGCGCTTTTGCATCTGCTTGCGCACGGCGCGCGGGTCAAACAGGTGCCAGAACTGGCAGACGACGCTTTCGTCCACGCCGTCGCCGATGCAGTCGTTCCAGGCTACCGCCGTCTTGCCGTATTTTTCGACGATTTTGGCCGTGCGGCTCATAAACAGCTCCTGCAGCGCCGCGCCGTCTTTTAAGCCGTTTGCCTCCATCAGAGCGCGGCATTTCGGGCACTTTTCCCAGACCTTGTGTCCTTTGGAGGCCTCGTCGCCGCCGAGGTGGAAATATTTTCCGGGGAACAGGCCGCAAAGCTCCTCAAACAGTCCGTCCAAAAACGTATAAACCGCGTCGTTGCCCGCGCAGAGAATCGGCTCGAAAATGCCGGTCGTGCAGTCGACCTCAAACGGCCCGCCGGTGCAGGAAAGCTCCGGGTACGCCGCCAAAATGGCGGTCGTGTGGCCGGGGATGTCAAATTCCGGGATAACCGCAATGTGCCGCGCCGCCGCATAGGCGACAAGCTCGCGGATTTCCTCCTGCGTATAGAAACAGGTGTATTCCCCGCCGCGGTTCTCAAGCCCGCACCCTTTTAGCCCCGCATATTTGCGCGTCGCGCTGATTTCGGTAAGCAGCGGGTAGCGCTTGCTTTCCACACGGAAGCCCTGGTCGTCGGACAAATGCCAGTGCAGCGTGTTGAGCTTGAGCATCGCCATGGCGTCGAGCGTCTTTTTGATGGTTTCGGCGCCGAAGAAATGGCGGGATTCGTCGATATGTACGCCGCGGTAGGAATAGGCGGGCGCATCCTCAATGAAAAGCCCCTCCACCGTCGCCTTGCCGTCCTGCTTTTTCGCCTGCATCAAAATGGTGCGCAGGGTGACCGCGCCGTAAAACGCGCCGGACGCGTCGGACGCCTCTATGACGATGCCGTCGGACGAGACGCGCAGCCGGTACCCCTCCGGCGGCAGCCCCGCGGCCTTTTTGACCTTCACGGCGCCCGCGTCGGGCTGCGGCTTCGTCTTTAAGTAGGCGGTCAGGTAATTGCCCGCGTCCAAAAATTCCTGCGCGCATAAAATTTGCGTGCCCTGCGACACGGTGAAGCTGCCCGCCGCCTCGTCGTAGCGGTTGGGCTTCGGAATGAGATTGTAGTGCAGCATCGGTTTCCTCCGGAAAATACGCGCCCCGCGCGAAATGCCGTGCGCCGCAAAGCCGGTTTGTTTTCGGCGGTCGGGTCTAATGCCCTGCGGCGTACCGAGACCATTATGACAAATCGCGCGGGGTTTTGCAAGCGTTTACCTGAATTTTTCGGCGATTTTTTCAAAGAGCTCGACGAGCTTGAACCGCGGCTCTAAGCGCGGATTCTTTTCGACCACGTCCGTTTCGGCGGAGCTGAGCACGTCGGAAAGCGCGGTCTCCCCTTCCGCCGCGGGCAGGCACAGCGGCGGGAACATCACGCACCACCAGTTCTGCCCCGCCCCGCTGCCGAGCGTGACGCGCACCGCCGTATAGACCCCGGCGGGCAGCGTGACGTCGTCCGCATAGGTCCGCGTCGGGAAAAAGTCGCGCGCAACCTCTACCTTTGCGCCGTAGTCCGCGCCGTTCGCCTGCAGCACGCGGTCGGCGGCCGCCTGCAGACTTGCGAGGTCGTTTTCAACCAGACTTTCAGCCTGTTCAACGGTCAGCGTGCCGTCGAACAGCGCCCCGCCCGCCGCAAGCACCGCGTCGCGCACCTGCAGCTTGAGCGCCTGGTCGGCGTCGCTGTCGGAATTGGCGATAACGTGCATCCGCAGCACGTCCTTGCGCACCTCGCCGCACGCCGCGCCGAACGCCGTAAGGCTCAAAAGCGCGGTGACAAGGAACGCGGCAAGCACCGAAAGCTCAAAGCGGCGCAGCGCTTTATTTTGGAAAACAGCTCGTAAGTTCATCATAAAAGCCCATCCTTTCGCCGGTACAAAAGCCGGCAGAAAAAGGATGGGCCATATTTCGGGGAATTATACAAAAATTTCCAAAGCGGCGCCGCAAAGCCCTTACGGCCGCGCAAAGGTGCACACCTGCCCGTTGACCAGCAGGTCGCCGTCGTCCGTCCAGCGCACCTCCAAATCCCGCTGCGCGCCCCAGTCCCCGCTGTACACGCGCTGCCCGCGGCCGGGTGTAACGGAAAACAGCGGCGTAGTAACCCCTCTGTTTTTCCGCACCTCGACGAAGGTATCGCCGCCAAGCGCACCCTGGTCGCTGCTGATAATTTCGGCTATGTACGCGCCGTCCGGCGAAGTAAGCGTGCGCACAACGGTATTGCGCGCAAAGTTCCCGAACACGGCCGCAAAAGCGGCGGCGCCCCCGGCAAAAACGATCAAAACCCCGGACAGCAGCAAGGAAACCACACTCGGCGCCGCGGGCGGCGTCCCGCACGCCGCAAATACAAAGCACGCAAGCACGCACAGCAAAACGCAGCCGCCGACAAGGACCGTGCGGCACGGCAAAAACACAAGCAAGGCGTCCAAAACGGCAAGCGGCAGCACAACGGCGGGCAGCGCTGCAAATTTGCGAAAGACGGGCGCGGCTTCACGGCGCAGGGAAAAGGCGACGGCCGCGCACACAATGGACAGGACGGCCGTCAAGGCGGCAAACGCCGGGTAGCTGCCCAGACGGAACCGATACCCGAAACAGGCGGCGACGGCCATGCACACCGGCAGAAGCGCCAGCAAGGCAAGCAGCAGCGCCGCACAAATCCGCAAAAGCCTTCTCATGCGCTTTTTCTCCTTTCACGCGCACTTTTTCGGAAGCGACTCTTTCGTACATCATAGCACAAAGCGGCTGTGCCGGCAAGGCGGCATACGCATTGCGCTCGGCGGGGAAATCTGATAAAATAGATTCGACACACAAAAAAGGAGGCGGACGTATGCAGCTCAACGCGCCAAAGGCAGTCCGGGAAGCGCTGCGGCGGCTTTCGGCGGCGGGCTTTGAGGCCTACGCCGTGGGCGGCTGCGTGCGCGACAGCCTGCGCGGTGCAGACCCGGAGGACTGGGACATTACAACCGCCGCGCTGCCAAAGGAGGTCGAGGCGGTCTTTTCCGACTGCCGGTTTATTGAAACCGGCCTTGCCCACGGAACGGTTACGGTTCTCGTGGAAAAAATGCCGCTGGAGATTACGACCTTCCGCATCGACGGCGCGTACCGGGACGCGCGCCATCCGCAAAGCGTCACCTTTTCCCGCAGCCTGCGCGAGGACCTTATGCGGCGCGATTTCACGGTCAACACCCTGTGCTGGAACGAGCAGCACGGCGTCGTCGATTTGTGCGGCGGGCTTTGCGACCTGCAAAACGGCGTGCTGCGCGCCGTCGGCGACCCGCAGCGGCGGTTTTCGGAGGACGCGCTGCGCATTTTGCGCGGGGTGCGGTTCCAGTCGACGCTCGGGTTTACCGTCGAGCCCGAAACGGCAAAGGCGATGCTTGCTGCGCGCGAAAAGCTTTCGCACATCGCCGCCGAACGCATCCGTGAGGAATTTTCAAAGCTTCTGTGCGGCAAGGCGGTGCGAAGCGCCGCCGCGTACTTTTCCCCGGTGCTGACGGTCTTTTTGCCGGAGCTTGCGCCTTTAATCGGCTGCGAGCAGAACACGCCGTACCATTGCTTTGACGTGTTTGAGCACACGCTCGCCGCGCTCGAGGCCGCCCCGCCCGAGGAGGCGCTGCGGCTTTGCATGTTTTTCCACGATTTCGGGAAACCCGCGTGCCGCACCGTGGACGCACACGGCGTGGCGCACTTCAAAGGGCATGCCGCCGTCAGCGCGCAGTTGACCGAGCAGATTTTGCGGCGGCTGCGCTACCCGAACCGGACCGTCCGGCGCGTGGTCCGGCTTGTGGAACTCCACGACACCAAAGCCCCGCGCGACCGCGTGCAGGCGCGCAAGCTTTTGTCCGCAGTGGGTGCGGACGATTACCGCGCGCTGATTGCCATTAAGCGCGCAGACAGCCGCGGCAAGGCGCAGCCGCACGCGATAGACGACCGGCTGGAAGCCATGGAACGCTTTTTGGACGATATGCTGCGCGACGGGGACTGCGTGCGCCTTTGTGACCTGGCGCTTACCGGCAACGACCTCGTCGCGGCCGGCATACCCGTCGGCGCGCAGATACGCGAAACGCTGGAGGGGCTTTTGGACGCGGTCATGGACGGCCGCTGCCCCAACGAAAAAGACGCGCTGCTGTCGTTTTTAACAGAGCGCGCCTTGTAATCAGAGGGTTTTGTTCACGGCGATAAAGGTCATGCGGTCATACTGCATCTGCGTGCCGTGCCGCCTTTGGTGCCCGCCGTGGTCGGAGGTAATAAGCACAAGCCAGTCCTCGTCCGAATACGTCGGGCGGGCGCGGACCTCCTCCATTAAGCGGTACGCGACGTTGTCCAGGCGCATCGTCCCGGCCGTAAAGAACGGGTTGTCAAGCGAAAAGCCCGTGGCATGGCCGTTTGCGTCGGGCGCCTCGAAAATACCGAAAATGCAGTCGGTATCCCCGGCGATATGCTGGGAAAACGCTTCGGCGAGCGCCGCGTCGTCCGCATACTGCGTAAAGGTCAGCGGCATGCCCTGCGTTTTTGCCATTTCGATTTCGGCTTTATACGTCACCTTGAAATGGTCCGGCCATTCCGCAAGGAAGGCCGCTTTTTTTCCGCTTTCGGCAAGGCGGCGCAGCACCGTCGGGCAGTCCGTATGCAGCGTAACGTGCTCCCAGATGCCGCTTTCCTTGCCCCAAACGCCCGTGAGAATCGCCGCCCAGCCCGGCGCGGTGGTGGTCTCCTGCAAACAGTCCGGGTCGCCGCCGGCGTAGCTCAAAAACAGACCACCCTCGGCTTTCAAGGCGTTTACGGCGCTGTAAGCGGACGCAAAAAGCCGGCCCGTGACCTTTTCGTTTTCGCTTGGAACGAGCAGATGCATGCAATCCGCCCGCGCGCCGTCAAAGCCCATAATGAGCGCCTTGGGCGTTTTTTCTTTGGCGGCGGCGAAATGTTTTTCTATAATTTTCGCCACAAAGGTTTGCGGCAGCGCGGTTTTTGTGGTATTATCAAAGACGCCCGGCGTATCGAGCCGCGCAAGGTAGGCGGCGTCTTTCTGTTTTGTAAGGATGGACATTGTCTTCACACTCCGTTTCTTTGAGGTTCCCCCTGATTATGGCACAAAAACATTTCGGTTACAAGAGCAAAACAGACTTTCTTACATTTTTTTACTGCTGGATCGCCTATGCGGCGACGTATGTATGCCGGCTGAACTTTTCGGCGGCGACGCCGGAGCTGACGCGCGAGGGCGTGTTTTCCGAAAGCGAAATCGCGCACATTTCGTCGGCGTTTTTCGTCTGCTACGGCCTTGGACAGCTTTTAAGCGGCGTGGTCGGCGACCGGCTCGACACGCGGCGGATGATTTTTCTCGGCATGGCGGTGTCGGCCGTATGCAACCTGGGGCTTTTCTGCACGACGAATTACCTGCTGTTCCTCATTTTGTGGGGCCTCAACGGTGCGGCGCAGTCGCTGGTGTGGTCGCCCATCTTAAAAATCGCCTCGGTAAACTTCGACGCAAAAACACGCGACAAATTCGGCATTGACCTGTCGACGACCGTGCCGCTCGGAACGCTTTTGAGCTACGCGGTCAGCCTGTTTACGCTGCTCCTTTTTCCGTGGCGGTACGTCTTTTTAAGCTGCGGGGCGGTGCTGCTTGCCGCTTCGCTGGTCTGGATTGGCGGCACGCGCAATCTTTTCCGCACGAAAGGCGCGGCGCGCGAGGACGCCGTTTTGAACGCGCCGGCAAAGCCCGTGGGCGCGAAAAAGACCTTTTTGCTGCTTGCTTGCAGCGGCGCGCTGCTGCTTTTGCTGCCGATTATGATACAGGGCACGCTGAAAGACAGCGTCACGCAATGGGTGCCGACCTTTTTTGCCGCGGAATTCGGCTCAAGCACGGTCTTTTCACTGGCGCTGACCATGCTGTTGCCCATTGTCAACGTAACGGGCGCATGGCTTGCGAAAGCGCTTGACCGGCGGCTGCACAACGAGGTCCTGACGGCGGTGTTCTTTTTCGTCGTCTCGGCGGTATTCCTTTTGCTGCTGCGGCTGTTCGGGGACAAAAGCCTTGTGCTGTCGCTTGTGTGTATGGCGGGCGTGACAAACTGCATGTTCGCCATCAACGTGCTGTATATCACGATTGTGCCGCTGCATTTTTCCAAAAGCGGGCGCGTGAGCACCATTGCGGGCTTCCTAAACGCCGCCGCTTACATCGGCTGCGGCGCGCTTAACCTGCTGGCGGGTCAGCTTTTGGAGGGAAACGACGGCTGGAACAGGCTGTTCTGGCTTTGGATTGCCATCGCCGCCGCGGCAACGGCGCTCTCGCTTGCCGCCGCCCCGCTTTGGAAGCGGTTTTTGCGAAGCGACGACGCGGACACCGAATAACCGAACGCCTACGCACAACGGCCGCCCCTTGCGGGCGGCTTTTTTATACGAACACGGCGCGGTACGCGTCGGCGGCGGCCGCTTCGGCAAAGTCGGCGGTCACGACCGCTTCGCCCAAAAGGCAGCGAAGCCGCAGCCGGCCGCGTTCGAGTCTTTCGGTGCAGTCGCGGCCGTTGACGAAAACGTGTTCAACAACATACCCCGGCGCGGGCTCGAGACACACGACCGCGGAGGAAAACAGGTGCGCGCGTGTTTTCGTGCAATAGAGCGTCCCGTTTTCGGCGGGCAGGAGCGTCAGCGGGACGGTGTAAACGGAAAGAAAAAGACAAAGCGGGAGGAGCACGGCAAGGCCGATGCAAAGACAGGCGCGCACGCGCCGCCGTTTTTTCATATGCCCCTCCCCTTTTTGCCGGTTTTTCGATTTCGCGTTCCACGCTTGCAATACGGAAAAAACATGGTATACTATTAAAAATATTTCTTCTGGAAAAAATGGGGTCAAAACGCATGCGGAAATACTATGCGCTTTACAAAAAGCAATTTATCCTGGGCCCTGCCTGCAAGCTGACCGAGGCCATTTTGGAGCTTCTGGTGCCGCTTGTGATGGCGCGGATTGTCGACGTCGGCATTCCGAACAACGACGTGCCCTACATTTTGAAAATGGGGGCGCTGATGGTGCTGCTGGGCGCGGCGGGCCTGGGCTTCGCCGTCGTTTGCCAATACTGCGCCGCCGTTGCGCAGCAGGGCGTCGGCACGGCGCTGCGGCGCGATTTGCTGCACAAAATCCACACCCTTTCGAGCGCCGACCGCGCGGCGTTTTCCAACGCGACGCTGGTGACGCGCATCACCAACGACATCAACCAGATTCAGTCGGGCGTGGCGATGCTCATTCGGCTGGTGTTCCGTTCGCCGTTTCTGATTGCCGGCTCGCTTGTGATGGCCATGGCGCTGGATTTGCGGATGTCCGTCATCTTTTTCATCGCGGGCTTCATTGTCAGCGCCATCATGTACTATGTTTTGAGCCGCTCGCTGCCGCTGTACCGGAAAATCCAGCAAAAGCTCGACGGTCTTTTGCGCATCACCGGCGAAAACCTGTCGGGCGTGCGCGTAATCCGGGCATTTGTGCGCAGCCGGCACGAAGCCGAGCGCTTTGCGGACGGAAATGAAAAGCTCACGCGCGTCTGCATGCGCGTCGCCCGTCTCAACGCCTATCTGAACCCCCTGACCTTTGCCGTAATCAACCTCGGCATCGCCGCGCTGCTGGTCTTCGGCGGCTATAAGGTGGAGGCCGGGTCGCTGACGCAGGGCGAAATCATTGCGCTGACCAATTATATGACGCAAATCCTTTTGTCCATTATCGTTTTTGCAAACGTCATCGTCGTCTTTACCAAGGCGGGCGCAAGCGTGGACCGCGTTAAGGAGGTTCTGGACGCCGAGCCGACCATGCGCGAGGGCGCGCAGCGCGCGTTTGACGAAGCCGCAAACGCCGTGGAGGTCCGGCACGTGGACTTCTGCTTCCCGGATTCGGAG
Organism: uncultured Eubacteriales bacterium; assembly: GCA_949299505.1. Classification (GTDB taxonomy): domain Bacteria; phylum Bacillota; class Clostridia; order Oscillospirales; family Acutalibacteraceae; genus Fimenecus. The sequence continues at coordinate 1,443 of CASGAS010000061.1, read as the reverse complement.
GAAAAGCTGCTGTCCGACGTGGATTTCACGATTCGCAAGGGTGAAACCGTCGGCATCATCGGCGGCACGGGCGCGGGCAAATCGGTGCTTGTGAACCTGCTTTTGCGCCTGTACGACGTGACGGACGGCGAAATTCGCATTTTCGGCCGCGACGTGCGCGACTGCACGTTTGCCGCGCTGCGTTCGGCGGTGCACATCGTGTCGCAGGGAAGTAAGCTTTTCCAGGGCACGGTGCGGGAAAACCTCCTGTGCGGCAAATCCGGCATTTCGGAAGAATCTCTGCAAAAGGCGCTGCGCATTGCGCAATGCGATTTTGTGGACAAGCTCCCCGAGGGGCTCGACGCGCCCGTGGAAGAGGGCGGCAAGAACTTTTCCGGCGGGCAACGGCAGCGCCTGTGCGTGGCGCGCGCGCTGGTGGGCGACCCGGAGATTTTGATTTTTGACGATTCCTCGAGCGCGCTCGACTACGCGACCGACGCGCATATGCGCGCCGCGGTAAGCAAGGAGCTGCAGGGCAAAACGGTGCTGTATGTCGCCCAGCGCGTGAGCACCGTGCGGGCTGCCGATAAAATTATCCTGCTCGACGACGGCGTGGTGCGCGGCATCGGGACGCACCAGGCGCTGTATGCGGAAAACGAGCTGTACCGCGAAATTTGCGATTCGCAGCTTTCGGAAAGTGAGGCGGTATCATGAAGACGTTCAAACGGCTGCTTCGGTACGTCAGCCCCTTTAAGGCGAATCTTGTGTGGGCCGTTTTGTCGGCGTTCATCGGCATCCTCGGCTCGCTTTTGGTGCCCGTGTTTATCGGGCTTGCCGTGGACTGCATCGCGGGCACGGGCGCGGTCGATTTCCCGCGGCTGTTTCGCATCTGCATCGCGCTTGTCGTCTCAATTCTTATCTCGGCGCTGTTCCAATGGGTGATGACCTATCACTCCAACAAGCTTTCCTACCTGACGATGGAACGCCTGCGCGCCGAAGCGTTCGGGAAGCTGACGCGCGTCCCCCTTTCCTATGTGGACGCCACGCCGCACGGCGACATCCTCAACACCGTGGTCACGGACATCGATATTGTGGGCACGGGGCTTTTGCAGGGCTTTACGCAGGTGTTTTCGGGCGTTGTGACCATTCTCGGAACACTGGTGTTCATGTTCGTCATCCACCCGCTTCTGGCGCTCGTCGTGATTGTGCTGACGCCCCTCTCCTTCTTCGTTTCGGGCTTTATTGCCCGCCGCTCACACGACAAATACCGCGAACAGGCCAAGCTGCGCGGGCAGATGAGCGGGTACGCGTCGGAAATGATTGCCGACGAAACGCTGGTCAAGACCTACTGCATGGAGGAGAGTATCGAGGAAAAATATGACGACATGAACCGTCGCCTGCAAAAGGTCGGCGTGATTGCGCATTTTTACTCGGCGCTTTCCAACCCCTGCACGCGGTTTGTCA
>CASGAS010000060.1 GCA_949299505.1 uncultured Eubacteriales bacterium | reverse complement strand
ATGCGTATATATATTTGTATTCCGGCGAATTGGCGGTTTTGAAGTTCGCCAGCGAATCACGCATGCATTTCTGCTGCAAAAACGAGCGCAGGCGCAGCACGAAGTTGATGTCGCCGTTGTCGCCGAGCAGCGCGGCGCAGAGGTCGCGGTTGGCGTAAAGAAAGCTGCACACGTCGGAAAACACCTGCCGCGGACGCGTTTGCAGGTCGGCGATGGTGAATTTGGAAACGATGCGCTCAAATTCCTCAAACAGCTCGTTTTCCAAACATTCCACCAGATCGTAAATGTCTTTATAATGTAAATAGAACGTCCCGCGGTTGATGTCCACACGCTCGGAAAGCTCGCGCACCGTGATTTTTTTGATGCTCTTTTCCTGCAAAAGCTCCGTTAAGCCCTGCCGCAGCAAGCGCTTTGTGCGGCGCACACGGCTGTCCTCTGCCCTAGCCGGCATAAAAAGTCCCCCTGACTGAAATTGTATTTTGTTCATCGTGCAAAAAGATAAGTGTATTATAATACATTTCCTTCTATTATTCAACATTTTTTCTTATCCGATTTTTCAAAACGAAAAATTTTTCGCGTTTTTCCTCGGAAACACACACAAAATAGATTGACATTTCGGATTTTTTATTGTAAATTATAGAAGTAACATTTTGTGCGCGGAACGCGCGCCCAGTGTATGAAAGGGGAACCGATCATGTCTTCGAAAAAAACGCCTTCCACTCCGGAAGCCAGAGCTGAAAAGCTCGCGAACAAGCAGATGCTGCGCAAGGCTTTCACAAGCACCTTCTTCAAGGCGCTTGCCGTGTGCCTGTCGGCGCTGCTCGTCTGCTCCATCGTATATATCGCGTTCATCAACCCGTCGCAGCTTGAGTTGAAGGTCGGCGAATCCGGCAGCGGCAACAACGCCGTTTCGGTCGGCAACCAGGTTGCCGGCAACGACACTTCTTCCGACGGTGCAACGGATCTTCCCGCTGTCACGGAGCTGACGGCGAGCAGCTCGCAGGAAGAGATCCTTTCCTATTTCAACGACGCCATCAATAAGGTCAAGGCCGGCAACTGCACGGTTACGCTGGCCAAGGAGACCAACAGCGAGGCCGGCGGCATCTCCGGCAACCTGCCCTCCTCCCTGACGGGCCTTGCAGACAGCCTGATCGCCTCCAACATGGGTGAAAAGGATGTTTCCGCCGTTGCGCCCGCTTCTACGGCGGACGCGAAGAACGCGCTGTTCCCCGTTGAAAACGAGAGCTGGTCGAGCAAGCTGACCGCTTCCGACATTTCGGGCGCGACCGTTTCGGTTGCGGACGGCGTTTACACCATCACCATCAACGTCCTGGCTGATGAGCCGAGCGAAAGCACCGCGCACGGCGAGGGCCACATGGGCAAGGCCTTCTCGGTCATTCTGCCCTCCATTGTCACGGACAACGCGGGCGCTGCCTCCAGCGTTATCAGCGATGTCAAGACCGGCCACAAGGACGGCAAGATTGTGGTAACCGTCGACGCCGCTACGGGCAACGTGCTGACCGCGAATTATCACTTTGTCTGGACGCTGTCCCTGACGGCGCTGGGCCTTGTGGAGGTTTCCATTCCCTTTGGTCTGGACAAAGAATTCACCATTGCCTGGAACTAAACCAAACGGAAATCTTCAGCCCCGCTGCGGCGGGGCTGTTTTTTGTGGTTTGTCAAGGCAAAGTTTTGTTTTTTTGTTGGAATCGCACCCGGAATCTTGACTTTTCCCGGGAAAAATTGTATACTGAAGCCAAATGCTAACAGAGGTGGTAGAAATGGCAGAAAAGAAAACCGTCATGCTCACCGGCGCTTCGGGCCACATGGGCTTTGCCGGCTTCAAAGAGCTGTTCAAGAAAAAGGATCTTTACAACACGGTCCTTTTGCTGCGCAGGAGCGAAAAGAACGAAAAGCTGTTCGCCCCGTATGCGTCCGACCCGTCGGTCAAAATCGTCTGGGGCGACCTTGCGAACTATGACGACGTTCTGCGCGCCGTTACGGGCTCGGACTACATCCTCCACGTCGGCGGCATGGTCTCCCCTGCTGCGGACTGGAAGCCCTATCGCACGCAGAAGACCAACATCGGCGCGGCCGAGAACATCTGCAACGCCGTAAAAGCGCAGCCCGACCCCGACGCGGTCAAGGTGTGCTACATTGGCACGGTCGCGGAAACCGGCGACCGCAATTATCCCATCCACTGGGGCCGCTGCGGCGACCCGCTGAAGGTCTCCATTTATGACCACTACGCCGTTTCCAAGTGCGTGGCGGAGCGCGTGTTCGTGGAAAGCGGGCTCAAGAACTGGGTTGTCATGCGCCAGTCCGGTATTCTGTACCCGAACATCCTCAAGAACATGGACCCCATCATGTTCCACGTGCCGATCAACGGCGTTTTGGAATGGTGCACGGTGGAGGACTCCGGCCGGCTGCTTTGCAACCTGGTCGATGAGGACGCGAAGGGCAACCTTGGCGGCGACTTCTGGAACCACTTCTACAACATCGGTTCCGGTAAGGAATACCGCATTTCCAACTATGAGTTTGAATGCCTGCTGCTCGGGACGCTCGGCCTTGCCGGCCCCGAAAAGCTGTTTGAGCCCAACTGGTTCATCACCAAGAACTTCCACGGCCAGTTCTACGCCGACGGCGACCGTCTGGAGGATTTCCTGCACTTCCGCGAGAACCTGCCGGTCAAGGATTACTTCGCCCGTCTGGCGGACCAGGTCGAATTCTACTTCAAAATTCCGCGCTACCTGCCGAAAAACCTGGTTGCGGCGTGCGCAAAGCCCTTCATGAAGAAGATCGCCTCCACCCCGGATTTCGGCACCCTCGACTGGGTCAAGACGAACAACACGGTGCGCCTGAGCGCGTACTACGGTTCGCTGGAGGAGTGGAAGCAGATCCCCTCGAAGTGGGAGGATTTCGAAATCACGAAGTTCGACAAGGACAACAGCGCCGCCGAGCAGTTTAAGCTCGACCACGGTTACGACGAGTCGAAGCCCGAAAGCGAGCTGGATATTGAGGATATGAAGCAGGCGGCGAAGTTCCGCGGCGGCGAGTGCCTGTCCGACTCCATGAAGAAGGGCGACATGGCGACGAAGCTGAAGTGGAAATGCGGCCATTGCGGCGCGGAATTCGAGGCGAGCCCGGCGCTTATCCTGTTGGGCGGCCACTGGTGCCCCGAGTGCTACATTCCGCAGAAGGCCTGGGACTATGACGCGATCGCGAAGACCAACCCGTTCTTTGCGCAGGTCTGGTACCCGAACCACAGAAAGGACGAAAACAACCGCTACGACTTCGACGAGTTGTTCCACATCAACGGCGTCGCCTGGGACGACATCAAGCGGTAAGCTTTCTCAAAAAAACATACAACCGCCCCGCAGCACACGGCTGCGGGGCGGTTTTGCATTTGTCAAAGCTTTTCGTGCAGCGCGCGGTACCGCGCCAAAAATTCCGCCTCTGTTTCGTCGGGGCTTTTGTCCGGCAAAACGGGCAAAAGCAGCTTTGGCGGTGTGTCGACAAGCCGGATACCGTGAAATTTGAGGAATTCGTGGTACAGCAGCGCGTCGTCTATAGCCTTTACCGCCCGGCATTCCGCTTCGGTGAAATCCGGTACGGCAAGCTTGGAAAAGAGCAGCGTTTGCAGCCGGCGCTCGACCTCGGTGAAATCCGGGAAACGACGGCGCAGCGGGCGGGTCATATCGCCGATATAGCTTTCCGCCGCGTCGTGCAGCAGCGCGAGCAGCTGGACGCGAACGCCGCAGCCGCGCTGCTCGGCCTCATAGGATGCGTGCAGGCTGTGCCGCGCTACGGAATAGAAATCGCGCAGGTGCCCGTTCGCCCGGCAGATGCGCGAGAGCGCGTGGGCAACGTCCTCCAAGCACAAATCCTCCGGCTTCGGGTCGGTCGGGTCAAAAATATGGCCGTTGTAGGTCGAAATACAGAATTTGTCAATCATTGCACCGGCTCACCCGTCAAAAGCTCGATGCTGTGTTCCATCAAATCGAAGAACCGCTCGACCGTGGCGCGGTCCTCTTCGTTGCCGCGCACGCACATGGAAAGGGTCAGCGCCTTGCGAAGCGACGTCACGGACAGCAGCACATAGGGCTTGTATTTGACCGCGCCCGTCATGAAGCCGTCCGTCGGCTCGTGTCCGTCGAGCGCCAGCTTGTCGGCCTCCAAAATGCCGATGTTGCTCATGGCGAGCAGCGGGTTGGAATAGCCAATCTTGATAATCTCCTCGCTGGCGGCGTGCGGCAGGATGCTGTAGCCGAGCTTGAGAAGCGGCAGCCCGTAAAGGCCCATGAATTTGTCATGCTTGAACTTCTGCGAGCTTTGCACCGCGTAGCGCAGCGTTTCAAAAATATCGCGGCCGCGCTCGGGGATATTGCACTGCATGAACGCGGTGTGGTTCGTCAAGCCCTCGTCGCTGACGTCCTTAATATGGCGGCGCAGGTCAATGGCGCAGGAAATGGTGACGCTGTCCGACGGGTCGTAGTGCGCCAGCTCATACAAGCTGTAAAAGTAAGCGGCAAGCAGCATATCGTTGACCGTTGCGCCGAGCTTTTTGCCGGCGGCATGGATGCGTAAAAAGGTATCGGCGCTCCATTTGCGCTTCGCGATAAAGGCGCGGTCCCGGATGCTGTCGGGCGTGAGCGGAAACTTGTGCTCGTCTTTCGCGCAGACGTTTTTATAGAGGTTGCGCGCCATGCGCTGCTCGGTCTTGGAAAAGTCCTCGTAGACCGCCTCATACGACCGCGAACCCTCGCGCAGTTCAATGGGGCTTACCCCCTGCCCGACATACGCCGAATAGTTTTGGCAAAGCGCTTTCATAAAATACTTGAAATCGCCGCCGTCCATGCACATATGGTTCTCGACGATGCACAGCGTCGAACCGCCGTCCTTATAGAACACGGCGACCTTCATCTGCAAGTCGCTGTCCGGCGGGATATACTGCGTCAGGAAATCGTTGACGGCCGCCTCTAAGTCCTCCGGATACGCGACGGTCAGCACGTCTTCAATCGTATAGGGCTTGACGTTCCAACACGGGGAAATGTGGTTGTCGTGGAAGCTCGAATGCAGCACCGGCGCCTTTTCAAAGAAGCAGATGAGCACGGTTTTCAGCGCTTCTATGTCAATTTCAAAATCGTAATGCAGCTCGACGTGCACCATCCGGTCGTTGAAGTCGCGGAACAGGTAGTGCATTTTGTCCCAAAGCTCTGCGTTCAATTTCCGTTCCATGCCTGTTCCACCTCCGGGTCATATTTGTATTTCGCGTTGTTGGAAACCGCCGCAATCACAAGGATAAGGTCTACGAGCACGGCAAGCGGGACCAGCAGCCAGCCCGGGCTCCACGGCAGAAGGCGCAGGCCGCCGAGAACTACATAGAGCATGGTCGCCGCGACGGGGATATAAACCAGATAATTGATGATGCGCAGCTTTTGCCGCGTTGCCTGCGCGTAGACCGCGTCGGCCAGCAAGATGCCGACGACGCCCGCAGGGAAAATAACCCAGGCCGCCGAAAGGCCGGTAAACATCAAAACAAGCAGGAAAACGGCCGTATCGGCGCACATGACGGCAAGCGCCAGCAGCAGGCGCGCAATGGGATGCATAAGGCGGCGCATTGCGGTAAGGCGCGCAACGCCCACACCCAGAAGGAACACCGCCCACAAAAGGAAGCCGTCGGCAAAAATGAGCCAGGTCAGCCGCCAGGCGTCCGTTAAGAAGCTCACGGCCAAGAACAGCACGAGAAGAAGTATGGCGAGCGCCGGCGTGCCGAACAGCATGACCTTGTTGACTAGTTTTTTGTGCCGTTCCTTTTGGTCCTCGGCGCAAAAGCGCGCATAGCCCCCGGAAAGGTCCGGAAATTCGCTGATTAAAAGGTCCGTCAGCACCTTGTCGTCCCGAAGCCCCGCGTGCGTGACCTCGGCGGCACGCGCGGTCATTTGGTCGAGCACCCGGCGCTTATAGCGGTACAGCGTACCGTTTTTGTCCGGCGCGCCTTGCAGCGCGCTCTCGATGTAATCGATGTAATTTTTCTCCATGTATACCTCCAAACCGTTTGCTGTACCGCCCGAAAGATTTGGCGTTCACTTGCATATTCTACCCGCAACCGCAGCGTTTGTCTATCCATTCTGCTTTGCAAACGGGCGAAACCGGCGGTTGCGCCGGGCAAAGCTTACCCCTCTTCAATCACAATGCCGCGCGCGGCGCGCTGTTCGGCAAGCTCTTTGGTAATGCGCTCCTTCTTTTCGCCGACCAGGTCGTAGAAGAACAGCGGGATGATGCACAAAATCAGAGAAATGGCCGGGATGATGGAGATAAGCGAGAACATACCCGTGCGCACGGTATCGCTCATTTCAAGCGGGTTTGCCGTGACGGAGGCGTTGATGCTTGCAACGTCCAAATGGACAATCATGTACATGACGATGATAAAGCTGGTGCTAATGGCGTTGCCGAATTTCGCAATGAAGCCCTGCACCGCCGCGCCAAGGCCCGTCGCGCGCACGCCGGTCTTCCACTCCATATAGTCGAGGCAGTCGCCGAGCATCGCGTAGGTGCAGATGTTGATGGCGCCCAGCGGAATACAGGAAATGACGAAGAACGGCACGCACCACAGGAAGTTTTCGTAGCCGATGAACCAGATGGCAAGGCTGGAGACCGCGCCGAGCACGCAGGTGCCCATGATAATCTGTTTGTAGTTCCACCGCTTAAAGAGAAGCGGCATCACAAGCATTGTGCCGAACATGCCCGCGGCGCTCGCAACCTGGAAAATGGTCGAAACGAGGCTTATGTTGCTTTGCAGCGCCGCCTCCTTTTCCGCCAAGGAAAGCCCGGTTAAATCGCCGCCGATGTAGATGCTGTAGCGCGCGACGTGGACCGCGCCCGCCTGGTACATGTACCGCGCGGCGGAAAGCACGCCCATGAGCGCGGTGAGCATCAGCGGTTTGCAGCGAAACAGCCGCCCAAGCGCGGTCTGCTCGCCCCGAGCAGAACACAACGATAGAGGTATACTTTGCCTTTTCAAGCTCCGTGCCGCTCAGGCTTAAGCGTGCGAGCAGCGGACCCATAACCATGAACAACGCAATCGGCACGGCCGACCCGACGCCGTTCGCCGTCCGGCCGCGGCTGATGATGACGCCGCGCTCGTCCGGGTTCGGGGTCAGGGCGTTTGGCAGCCCCCAGAACGGCACGTCGCAAACCGTATACGCCATATCCCACAGCACATAGGTCACGGCCGCATAGACCATGAGCCCCGTTGTGGAAATATTCGGCGACTGGAACAAGAGGACGGTGAGAATCGCCACGGGAATGGGCGCGTACAAAAGGTACGGCCGCATTTTTCCGCCCTTCGGGTTCACACGGTCCATGATATAGCCCATGATGGGGTCGTTAAAGGAGTCCCAAATGCGCGCGAACAGCATCAAAAACAGGACGAACAGCGGCGTGAGCTTCATGACGTTCATGTAGAAGTCCGAAATGTACGAACTCATCATGGCGTAGACCATGCCCTGCCCGAACGCCCCGACGCAGTAGGCGAACCACTCTTTTTTCGGCGAATAGGTTTTCATTGGCTTCCTCCCTTTTCGTTTATGCAATGGTCGGCGGCACGGGCAAATCCGCGTCGCTGTCCGGATAACCGTCGTCGTACAGGGCGCCCTCTATGACCTCGTCAAGCCCCGAAAGCCCCTTAAAGCGGCGCAGAATCGGGCGCACCCGGCGGTACAGCGCCATAAAGGACGCGTACTCCGGCGTGTCGGGGCCATAGGGCTCGTCGCCGCCGTAGAGGTTGCGAATCAGCGCAAGCATAAAGTCCTTTAGGTACACATCGCGCATTTCGGGCGCGATTTTTGACGCGCAGAACAGCAGGCGCCCCGCCTTTTGAAAGGTCAGCCGCTCCATCATTTTCCCCGCCAGGTGAATGGGCACGCGCAGCTTCCAGGCGGTCTCGGTCTGCAGGCCGAAATCCGGGGCGATCTTGCAAAACCGGCGGATGTCATTCGCCGCGGCGTCCAAAATGTCGCGCAGCATGAATTCAAAATGGTCAAGGCTGTACTGCATATAGGGTTTGCCGCCCAAATCCCAGTCAATCCGGTCAAGATGCACGGTGCGCACGGACAGCGTTTCCTCCGTCAGCGTCATGTGCCGGATGGGGCTCGGGTAGCAAATCAGGCTGCCGGTATTGATGTCAAAAATACGATTGCCCTTTTCAGAGTCAAAATATTCAATACTCTGCATATGCGTATGGCCGGTGAACATGAAATGCACACCCGCGTCGGCAAGCTCGGAAGCGACCTGCTCGTGGTTGCCGATAAGGTCATACGGACTTGTAAACGCATACACGGGGCTCGGCGGCAGCAGCGGATGGTGGCCCATTGCCAGCAGCACGTCGCCGCTTTGCCGCCCGATTTCCAGCTGCTCTGCGAGCCAGCGGCGCTGGTCCTCGTCGTAGCCGTGAAAGCCGCGCTCCCAGCCGATGCCGTCGTCATTGAGCGCAAACAGCCGGTAGCCAGGCGCAAGCTGCGAAACGTACGAAAAGCTTTTTTCGTGTACGGAAAGGGCCGTGGCAGGGCCGAATTCCCAGTACACCGAAAGCAATTCCGATTTGGGCAGCCCCTCAGCCGGATATTCCCCTTTTTCAACAGAATATTTTTTCGGGTACGGGCAGGTGTCGTGCGTCGCCGTCAGGACAAAAACCCGCTTACCGCCCGCCTGCAGGCGGCGCAGCTTTTCGCGCATGGCGTAATGCCCCTCGCGCTCACCGTCGCAGACCAAATCGCCGGTCACAAGCACAATCTCCGTTTCGGTATCCGCAAGCAGAAGCTCCGTTGCCGCGTCCAAAATCGCGCCGCTCTCCGCCACGCATTTCTGGTCGTATTTTGCGCGCCGTTCCCAGGCCTCCCCCGCCGGGTGCAGGACCTCGGACGCATAAAAATGGGTGTCCGTAATTTGATAGAACCGAAGCATAACCGCCGCCTTTCTGCAAAGAAGAAAAACGCGCACAGCGGGAAAAGCCCCGCCATGCGCGACCGCTCAAAACAGATTGCCGACAAGCCCGCCGAGCAGCGAATCATTCTGGGTCGTGGGGACCTCGCCCCAGACCTGGATATAGATTTCCCGGCCGTGCTCGTAATCCTTGCCCGCCTCCGGCGTTGTCGCAATGACAATCCCGGCGGTGTGCGACCCGTCGTTTTCCCGCTCGACGCGGGTGCACTTGAAGCCGCGGCTCACAAGCAGCTGCACGGCGGCGTCATACTGCATCCCGGACACGTCCGGCAGCGTGACGTACTCCACACCGCGGCTGACGACGATGGTCAGCTCCGAGCCCTTCGGCACCTGCTGCCCCTCCGCCGTTTTCTGGGAAATAATCAAATCGCTTTCGACCGAATCGCTGTAATCGTATTCCACCACAAATTTGAAGCGCTCGTTTAAGACGGTATCCGCCTGGATGCGCGAATAGCTCTGCCCGACAAAATTGGGCACCTCCACAAGCTCCGACGACGCCGCCGTGGTCGAACCCGGGTCTTCGGTGGACGGCGTGCGCGTGACAAACAGATAGATACCCAGCGCGACAAGCCCAATCGCCAGACACACGCCGAAGGAAATCAGCAGCGTGCGGGTCTGCTCCTGCTTGCGCAGCATTTCGCGGCGCAGCTCCTCCTTGCGGCGGCGCTCCGCCTCCTCCGCGTCCGTCGTGACGGCCTGCGCCGCCTCTTTGACCTGTTCCTTGCGCGCAATCACAACCTTCGGCGAGCCGGAAAGCTCCTCGCGGTACTCATCCACCGATTCGGTGCGTTCATCCGGTGCAATCGCCATGGCGTTTTGAATGGCGCTGACCGCATACGCTGGCAGAATCTCCGCAAATTTCGGCGGAATCATCAGCTTATCGTTGGCGACGCGCTCAATGGCCTCCTGCGGCGTGCTGCCGATAAGCATCCGGTAGGTAACCGCGCCGAACGCATACACATCCGTCCAGGTGCCGATGGAACCCTCGCGGCTGTACTGCTCAATCGCGGCATACCCGGAAAACAGCTCGCTGTCAAAGCCGGTGTCCAGCACCCGCACCGAAGGAATCATGAAATCGGTCAGGCGGATTTTCCCGTCGCGCCCGAGGCGCAGCGTATTCGGCGAAATCCCGCAGTGGTACACGCCGAGCTCGTGCAGCTTGGATACGGTCGAAACGACGGGCATTAAAAGCGTGCGGGTCTGTTCAAAGCTCAAATACCCCGTACGGCTTTTGAGCAGAAATTCCCGCAGGGAAATCGTCTCGACATATTCGGAAACGGCGTATGCCGTCGCGTTGTCCTCCACGATGTCGAGCACCGGAATTATGGCCGTCATCCCGCGCAGGCGTGCAAGCTTCCGCCAAAGCTCCAAAAAATCCGCAAGCCCGTCATGGAACAAAAGCTCGCTGCCGACCTTAATGCGCAGGGTCGTGTCCTCCGCCGTGCGCACAATGTGCTGCTCCGGCAAAAACTCCCGGATGGTGACCGGCGTTTTGCGTTCCCGGTCGTAGCCGATATAAGTCGCGCCGTCGCCGGCCGCCGAAAGCAGCTTCCCGACGATGTACCGCCCGCCAATCTGCGTGCGCAGCGGCAGATAAGGCGCAAACTGCGGCGTGTCGACCGAAAACCCGCAATGCGGGCATTGTTTCGCGTCGCCAATCTCCCGCATGCAGCCCATACACAGCGTATCGAGCATACCCTTAGCCTCCCATTTTGAAACACAGCGGTTTCGTATATAAAACCTATAATATCATACCAAAACCCGCGGCGTTTTGTCAAGATTTCCACACGGGAAACCCGCTTTTGTTCTACGAAAAACACCGGTGCAAAATGCACCGGTGTTTTTCAAGCCATATAAAAAGGAAAGAGAGAGGAGAATTACGACGCAAAACGGCCGTTTACCGAAATAAACGTGCCGCCAAAGCGGGTGAAGTCATAGAAATGCACCGTCGGGCGAAACGCGTTTTCCGAAGCGTTCAGCAGCTTTTCGGACACATGGGTGTTAAAAAACGCAACGATGGGACCCATGCAGAACGCCGTGACAACCGTGCCGACGCCCACGGGGCCGGCAAGCAGAAACGCAACGCCCGTGCAGACGACGTCCGTAAGCACCCGGCACCATTTATAGGGCACGGGGCTTTTGTCGCGCAGCACAAAGCCGACTGCGTCATACGGCCCGACGCCGAGCGACGCCGTAAAGAAGAGCGACGCCGACAGGCTCAGAAGCACCACCCCGCAAAGCATGAGGATAAGCCGCACGGGAAGCGCCGCGGGCGCAGGCAGGAAGCGGTCGTAAATCGCGGTGAAAAAGTCGCACACATACCCGACGCCGACCATGTTGATGACGGTGCCGAGATTGATGAGCTTTTTGGAAAAGCACGCGACGACCAGCAGCAAAACGGCGTTGACAAGCATCTGCCAGAAGCCGAAGCTCAACCCGAGTTTCGCACTGACGGACATATTCAAAGCCGTGAACGGGTCCACACCCATCCCGGAAAACGAAAAGACGGAAATGCCGAAGCCCATAAGCAAAATGCTGAACAGCATCATACCGACACGCCGTTTGCCGTGCGCATCCTGTAAAATGGTTTTGGGGCGCATTTGTTTGAGAATCTCTACCATGATTGGCCTTTCCTGTTGTGTAATTGCACAACTCACATACCTCTGATTTGGTAATAGTATACAATCACACTTTCGGATTGTCAACAGGCTGGCCCCACTTTTCCGGCGAATTGCGCAACTTCCCCGTTTTATATCCTTTGCCTAAATCAACCGCATATTTTTTATGCATATTGTCTGAGCTTTTCGGCTTTTTCGCCGCTGTTCAGCAAAGATAAACCGGCTTCCCGCAAAATCCGTTTCGTGGAAATCCGGTTAAAATTGGGAGAAAATCGGGCGTGAATCCAGATTCACAAAATTGTGCCGCCGCCGACGACCGTATCGCCGTCATACAGCACGGCCGCCTGCCCGGGCGTGACCGCCCGCTGGGGCGCATCGAAGCGAATACAGAGCCGGTCCTCCCCGGTCTGCTCGACTGTCGCAGGCTGTTCGGTCTGGTTGTAGCGCACGCGCACAGACAGCCGCAAGGGCGACGTGAGCGCGTCGCAGGCAATCAGGTTGAGCGCGCCCACCTCGGCCGTATCGGACAGCAAATCTTCCCCGAACCCAAGGCGCACGCAGTTGTGCCGCACGTCTTTTTCCACGACGTACATGGAGGCGGGCAGCGCGAGCCCCAGCCCGCGGCGCTGGCCGACGGTGTACCGGATAATGCCCTTGTGCCGCCCCAGCACGCGCCCGGAAAGGTCCGTAAAATCCCCGGGCGGAAAGGTTTGGCCCGTAAAACGCTCAATGAAAGCGGCGTAGTCGCCGTCCGGGACAAAGCAGATGTCCTGGCTCTCCTTGCGGTCGGCGTTTGCAAGCCCCTGTTCGCGCGCCACTTCGCGGACCTGCGGCTTGGTCAGCTCCCCGAGCGGAAACCAGACGTGCTCAAGCGCTTTTGCCGACAGCGTATACAGAACATAGCTTTGGTCCTTGCTTTTATCGGCGGCTTTTTGCAGCACCACGCGGTTCCCCTGGCGCACGGTGCGCGCGTAGTGCCCCGTAACGATGCGCTGCGCGCCCGATTGAAGCGCACGGTCCAGAAAGGCGCCGAATTTGATATAGCGGTTGCAGACGACGCAGGGGTTCGGCGTTTGTCCCGCCGCATACGCTGCCGCGAACCGCTCCATTACCTCCCGGCGAAACGCGTCGCGAAAGTCCCAGACGGTATGCGGGATGCCGAGGGACGCGCAAATTTCGGCGGCCCGGCCGTCCTCTTCGGACGCGCCGTCGCAAAGGCGCATCGTCGCGCCGAATGCATCGCCCGCCTGCTTTGCCAAAAAAGCAGCCGCAGAGGAATCCACGCCGCCGCTCATGGCGACGGCAATCTTTTGCTTCTCCATATCAGCCGCCCAGCGCAATCATCGCGTCAATGCAGCCGCGCGCTTTGGCGATGGTCGCGTCGTCAAGGACGATTTCTTCGCCGCCCTTGCCCGCGACCGCCGCGTAGACGTCGGTCAGCGTGGACAGCTTCATATCCGGGCACAGCAGCTTTTTCGACAACGGGTAAAAGCGCTTGTCCGGGCAGTCGTAGGAGAGATGCTCGGCGATGCTCATTTCCGTCCCGATGAGAAATTCCTTTTGGCCGCTCTCTTTTGCAAACTGCATAATGCCCGCCGTCGAGCCGACATAGTCGGCGTGGCGCGTGACCTCCGGACGACATTCGGGGTGTACAAGCAGCAGCGCGCCCGGGTGCCGGCGCTTGGCCTCGAGCACCTCTTCCTCCCGCACAAGCGTATGAATCGGGCAGCCGCCCTGCAAAAAGTGAAAGCGCTTTTCGGGAATTTTGCTTTGCACAAACGCGCCGAGGTTGCAGTCCGGAATAAACAGGATTTCCTCCTGCGGCAGCTTGCGGACAATGTCCACGGCGGACGACGAGGTCACGCAGACGTCGCAGACGGTCTTGAGCGCCGCCGTCGTATTGATATAGGCGACGACCGCGCAGCCGGGAAACTGCGCGCGGGTCGCTTCGATAAGGTCCGGCGTCATCTGCTCGGCCATCGGGCAGCCCGCATCCGCATGGGACAGCAGCACACGCTTTTCGGGCGACAAAATCTTGACCGTTTCCGCCATAAAGCGCACGCCGACCATCAAAACGGTCTTTTGCGGCGCGGACTTTGCCCGGACGGACAGCGCGTAGCTGTCGCCGGAAAAGTCGGCAACCTCCAAAATTTCATGCGCCGTATAGCTGTGCGCCAAAATGCACACGTCGTTTTCCTTTTTCAAGCGCAGAATTTCTGCCTGCATATCCCGGATCATACCGACCGCCCCTTTCCAAACTTCCCTATCATCATACGAAAAAGCCGGCAAAAAATCAAGTGCGAAAATCTGTCAGCGCAAAAGAAAACGGACCGTCCTCCGCCGGGCGGTCCGTTTTGAAAAGATTTTACACCTGTGCGGCGGCTTCCTTTTCCTTAAGCGCGCGATACCGCGCCTCCAGCTCGCCAAAGTGCGTGTAATTTTCCGCCTGCGTCAGCACGCGCGACGCGTCCAGATAGGGCTTTGCCGAGCGCGTGTAATTGACGCGCTTGTCCTGCTCGGCGCGAATCTGCTTGTTGAGCGTCTTGTATTTTTCTTTCAGGGCCTTCAGCTGCGCCCGAAGCTCCTTGAGCGCCGCCTTATCCTTTTTCTCGCCCGCTTCAAACAGGCGCTTGTAAAGCAGCTCTTCTTCCTTGTCGTAGGCCTCTTCGGTCGAAAGCAGGGCGTTCAGCGGCGCCTCGTCCGGCGCCTCCACCGCTTGTCCGTTCGGATAATACTTATCGATGTACTTGCGCGCCGTCAGCCGGGTGCGGCAGAAATGCACGCGGTAGTTGCGCAGCTCTTTTTGCGCGTCGGTCTTTTTCGGCAGCGCCTTTGCCTCGCGCAGCGCCGCACGAAGCTCCGCAAGGCTTGCGTCGCGAAGCCCCGCAAGACCCGCCGCATAAATCGCCTTGGCGTCGGCCAGCTCCCGCGCGCCCGCCTCGCTTTCAAAGCGGGAAAGCTCGTTGAGCACAAAGGGCGCAAGCCGAATTTCCTGGTTGCGCGCAAGCTGCTCTTTTCTGGCCCTCTTCGCGGCGGCAACCTCGGCGCGCGCTCCGGTCTTTTTCGCCGCTTTTACCGCGTCCTTCGTGACCTTTACGGGGGTTTCCTGCGCCAGGCTCTTGGCGCGGTCGACCATTTCGACAACCTCGCACAGGTCGTCGTCTGTCAAATTGCCGTTGCCGAAGTCTTCAAAAAACGCACGAATCTTCAAAACGCGGACCATGCCCTGCTGCTTGAGCTCCGTAAGGTCATAGAAGAAGTACGGCAGCACGTTGATAAACGCGCCCACCATGGAGGCGATAATCAGAACGCCGCAGACGGTCTGGAGAATATCGCCGTCATACAGCGAAAAATATGCGATGCTCGACGTGTCCGTATCGGCGATTACATCGCTGACCAGATTGCCGTTGCGCAGGACCTTGTTCATAACCGACGGGTCGTTGAGCACCTGGGCGGCGGTCGTTTCGTTGATGCCGAAGCGGTCGTACAGGAAGTTGACAATGCCGCTGCTCGCAACCGTCACAAGGCCGCCGATGGCCGTGATGGTGGAGAACATCCCGTCGATGCGCTCGCCGCTGACATACTGCTGATAATCGCGGATATCGGCGTTAATAGAGGGCGTCAGAATCTGCATAAACGCATTCATCAGGTTGTTCATCCAGTAGCAGACAACCAAAAGCAGCAGCGGCACCCAGGTTGTCATCGCGCTTGTGTCCGCACCGCTCATGTCGATGACGCGCACGACCGGGAACATCAGCCCGATGAAGACGATATTCATCACGTTGGTGCCGATAAGGACCACGCGCTTGCCCCAAAGGCGGATAAAGACGGGCGCAAGCAGCATGCCCACAAGCCCCGCATTCTGGCAGAACAGCGTGATGATGGTATATACCCCGCTGCTACAGATGCCGCCATAGGTGTAAAGCCAGGTCAAAACATTGGTCATGGAGGTTTCCAAGAACCCGAGCCACGTCGCCATGGCAATGACCCAGAAATATTTGTTGCGCAGGACTTCGCGCAGGGAGTCCATAAAGCGAATCTGGATGACGTGCGTACGCGCCTGGACAATCTTTTCCTTGGTGTTGGCGTACACCACGATGCTCAAAACGACCGACGCGATGGCAACCGGCGGATAAATATAACGGAACAGCCGGATGTCATACAGGTTGTCGTTGGTCAGAAGCCCCGCGAAAATGGGCATGGCCAGATTCAGAATCGACGGCGCAAGCGAATACACGACGCCCTTGATGGTGGAAACGTCCGCGCGCTCCTGCGTATTGGGCGAAAGCACATGAATCAGGTTGTCGTACGCTTCCGTAAAGAAATAATAGAAGAAGTTTTGAATAAAATTGAACAGCAGGATGAGCGTGCAGGTCACGACGTACGCCTTTTCCTCGCCGAAAATCGTCCCCTCGCCGAACAGCGCGCCGAACTGGTTATACGGGAACCAGACGAACAGAATCGTCACAATGGCGCTGGGGATACCCATTTTGACGATATACGGGCGGTATTTGCCCTCCTTGCTTCGGGTGTTGTCGATGATGTTGGCCCGAATCCCCGACAGCGGGATATTCACAAGCACCGAAATGAAATACAGGATGTAAACGTGCAGCGGTTTGACTCCGAGCGTGTTGCCGATCAGCGTATTGGACGCCGAAAGAATCATGTTCATCGCCATAACGGCAAGGAATTTTACGCCGATGCCGCCGCCCGCATAGGAGACAATCTCCTTATACGGCATGTACCGCCCCGCAGGCGGTTCGTTCCAGTGTGCGCGGACCATGCGCGCCAGGTTCGAGACCATGGCGCCAATCGACCGCTTTTGGGAAGTCTTTTCCAAGTGTTTTCGCCCTCTTCTTCTTAATATTTATGCTTGCGCAGAGTCGTCGCCCTGCTGAATCCACGTCGTTGGGAACGCTGCGAACCAAATTTCCCGGCATTTTGTATCCGGTTCAAACAGCGCGCCGATGTTCCCGTTGGGAAGCTCGGTAAGGCAGCTGTACACAAACCCGCCCGGCTTCAAAAGCCGGCTGTACGGGAAGGTCTCGCCGTCGTCCTCCGACAGACGGACCGTTCCGTTTTCCCGCGCTTTTCTGTCCGCCGGGTTCAAAAAGACGACCGTCGGCTTGTTTTGCCCGGACAGCTTGAGCACCGCCATCTGGCAGACCGGCTGCGGTAAGCTGTCGTCCCAGGTAAAGTCCGAAAAG
>CASGAS010000059.1 GCA_949299505.1 uncultured Eubacteriales bacterium | reverse complement strand
CGGCGGCGGCGCGGCGAGCGCTGAGGAGCTGAACGTGGCGCAGGAGGCCGCGGACGCAATCAACGCGGCGACGAAAGCGGCGGTGGACGGCAAGGCCGGGTACACCTGGTCGCGCACGAGCGAATTTACGAAGGCCGTTGACGTCGGCGGTGCGACGAGCACGCTGAACAGCATCATTCAGGCGGTCGACTCGAACGCGAGCATCGACTCGGTTGTCGGCGGCTTCATCGGCATCGGCAGCAAAACGCTCGACATCCCGAAGGGCGCGGACGCGGCGGCGGAAATTGACTACCACGGCGCCTATTATGCGCTGAAGGCGACCTCGCTGCAGGCGGGCGACCTGCAGGGCCTGCAGGTGAACGGGGATACATACACGTTCACGCTGCCGGATGCGAACACGCCGAAGCGCGACGGTTCGTCGGCGCTCAACCGTTTGACGGAAGACATCGTGGTGCAGGACGAGGTTTCTGCGGAGATTCAGAACCAGGTCGGTTCCGCGCTGTCCGTTACGAGCCTGGTGGGCTTGTATTCGAACATCAAGGTTTCCGTGACGATTACGGAGGGCAAGCTCACGGAGATGAGCTACTCCTATGACGCAGAGGTTTACGCAGAGGTTTCAGAGCTCGGTCTTCAGGCCGCGATCATCCCGATCACCGGCACCGGCGCGATGCACACCGAAGCGACCTACTCGAACTTCGTGTATTAAACCGTACAGTTTACGGACTGCTATTGATTTGCGAAAGGAAGAAAAGCCATGGCAAAGAAAAACAAGCCCGAGCTTACGCTCGAGGAATTGCAGGCCAAGAAGGGCAGCCGCCAGCGCGGCTGGGTGCGGTTTTGCGCGATCCTGCTTGCCGTCCTGCTGACCGCCGGCATCTATGGCGTTGCGTCGCGCGGCGAACCGCGCAAGGTGGCGCTGACTATGCCTTCTTCTCAACAGGTTGTTATCCGTGAGCAGCAGGCGCAGCAAGACACCCAGACGACCGAACCGGCGCCGTCGACCGACTCCTCCACCTCCGACGGATCCTCCAGCTCTTCGGGCGGCGGGATTCTGGATATGCTCATGGGGCTGCTCGGAGGCATCGACCTCAGCTCCATTGCGGGCATGCTGGATTTGGACGGCCTCGGCGTTAAGGTTGCCGACGGCATCGACAGCCTGCAGAACACGATTCTCGGCCTGCTTGACCGCATCCAGGAATCCATGACCGGCAAGCCGGCGATTACGCATGACCCGGTCGAATACGGCTTCGCGGGTGAAGTCGGCTCCGAAGAAGAACGCGCCGAAGTGGCGAAGCTGATCAACGACCTGACCAGCGACCCGCTTCTGACCGATTACAGCTATTCGCGCACCTCCAAGTATGCGGAGGGCGGCGACGCCTCCATTGGCGCGCAGACCGAAACGCTCAACCAGATTCTCGGCGCTGCCAGCAACCTGGGCGTGGAACTGTCTCTGAACTCCATCGTCGGCGAGCTTGCGGGCGTCGGTTCACAGAGCAGCCGTCTGAGCGCTGTGGGCGAGGGCCACGAGAAATATCTGATGAAGGCGACCGCGCTTACGGCCGACGACATCCAGATTGTCACCCGTCCGACCAGCGACACCGCGACGGTGAAGACCTGGACGGTCCGCCTGAAGAACGTGGACGACCCGAACCGCACGGACGTGACGGCGCTTGCGAACTTCACGGACGACTTCCTGGTGCAGAACGAGGTTGCGGACGCGATTGCCAACGCGACGATGCTGCCGCCCGACACCTCCATCAGCGTGCTGAAGCTCAGCGACCTGGAGATGTCCTATTCGGGCATTGAAGTGACCGTGACCTACAACGCGGTTAAGAACCAGCTCCAGAGCCTGACCTATCGCTACACGGCGTACGGCAAATTTACGGTCCATACGAACACCGTGCAGATCATCGGCGATGCGACGACGGAGGTCTCCAACACCTTCACCGGCTTTAACTACGCCACCGCGGCGAACTAAGGCCGAACCCCTGAACCCTGGCGGCGCGTACCTTTTGGTACGCGCCGCTTTTTGTTTTGCCGGGACATGCGGCCGGGCTTCTGAAAGCCGGGGCGCGCGCATACTGTGTACGGGGAGGGGTTACGATGCGGTATCTGGTCGTGTCGCGCCGGACGGCGCTGGCCGTGTTCCTTGCCGGGCTGGGGCTCGCGTTTGCGCTTGCCGCCGCTTCCCGGCAGCTTTCCGTGCAGCCGGCGTCGGCAAGCGGGACAAAAACGCCCGTCTATTGCGTGGAAACGGACGAAAAAAAGCTCGCCTTGACCTTCGACGCCGCCTGGGGCGCGGAGGATACCGGCGAGCTGTTGGAAATTCTGGCGGAGTTTGACGCGCGGGCGACCGTTTTTGCGGTCGGCGACTGGGTCCGGCAGAACCCGGAAAGCGTCCGCGCCTTTTACGAGGCCGGGCACACCATCGGCAACCATTCCGACGCGCACGGCGCGTACGGGGAGATGTCCTACGACGAACAGCTTGCCGACCTGCAGGCCTGCTCGGCCGCGGTCGAGGCGTGCGTCGGCGTCCGGCCCCGGGTCATGCGCGCGCCGTCCGGCGACTGGAACGCGGATACGGTCCGCGCCGCCGAAACGCTTGGCATGCAGGCGGTGCAGTGGTCGGTGGACAGCCTGGACTGGCAGGGGCTGACGGCCGAAGAAATGGTTTCGCGCGTCACGGCCGCCGCCGCGCCCGGCGCCATTCTGCTGTTCCACAACGGCGTCGAAAACACCCCCGCGGCCCTGCGCGAAATTCTGCGCGTTTTGTCGGCGGAGGGGTACAGCTTCGTCCCGGCGGAGGAGCTGCTCTATTGGGAAAATTACCGGGTGGACAGCGCCGGCCGGCAGTACCGCGAGGCGCAGTAGGGCGCCGCACGCAAAAAAAGACGGCCCCGCGCACGGGACCGCCGAAAGGTAAATGGCGTTTTTACTTGTCAAACCGGTACGCCCCGGTCGCGCAGACCTCCGCGCGGGCAATGTACGGCTCGTTGCGGCAGCGCGTAATGCGCACCTCCAGCCGGTCGGTCGTAACGGGCCGGTCGAAAATGGCGATGCGCGAAAAGCCGATGACGGTGCCACGGAACACGCGCTGCCCGTTTGCGTAGATTTCAAACGCCTCCACGCGCTGGGACTTGGTCGTGTCCTCCGAAAGACGGACGCGGTCGACGGACTGGCGGGGAAAGTCGAGCGTCACGGTAAAGCCGCCGTCTGCGTCCGTGCGGCGGGCGTTCAGCACCAAATCGTCCTCTTTTTCAAGCCACGCGCCCATTTCCCGCAGCCGTCTTACGTCAGCCTTTGGCAAAAGCCCCCTGCGGTTCGGCGGGACGTTCAAAAGCAGCAGAGCGTTGCTGCCCGCCGAGGTGTAGTAGATTTTCATCAAATGCCGCAGGGATTTCAGCGTGTACCGCTGCAGCGGGTGATAGAACCACCCGAGCCGGATGGACACGTCCACCTCCGCCGGGTACCACATGAAGTCGTCGTACTTTGCGAGAAATTCCCGCGAGCCGAGGTCGGGGAGCATCGCATCCTGGCAGCGCTTCTGGAATTTGCGCAGGTCGTCGTCCTGCTGGCAGTTGGCGGCCAGGTTCTGCTGGTCATAGGCGAAGCGCGGCACGACGTTCCATTCGCTTTCGCGCGTTTTGCCGCTTTCGTTGCCAATCCACCGCACGTCCGGCGCGCAGCCCGACATGACGATGTTCGGCTGCAGCTCGACCGCCGTGCGCCAGATGCGCTCGAAGTCGTATTTCTGCTTGGGCTGCCCGGCCGCGTCCGCGCCGCACGCGCCGTCCAGCCAGAGCATGAAAATTTCGCCGTAGCTTGTCAAAAGCTCCGTCAGCTGCTCGATGTAGAAGTCGTTGTAGGCGGGCGTGCCGTACAGCGGGCAGTTGCGGTCCCAGGGCGAAAGGTAGACGCCGAATTTCAGCCCGTATTTGCGGCAGGAGTCGGCGACCTCGCGCACCACGTCGCCCCTCCCGCCCTTATAGGGGCTGTTTTTCACGGAATGCTCGGTCGTTTTGGTCGGCCAGAGGCAGAAGCCGTCGTGGTGCTTGCAGGTCAAAATCACGCCCTTCATCCCCGCCGCGGCAATCGCCTCGCACCACTGGTCGGTGTTTTGCGCCGTCGGGGCAAACACGCGCTCTTTTTCCCTGCCGTTGCCCCATTCCCGGTTCGTAAAGGTGTTGACCGTGTAGTGGATAAAGGCGTAGAACCGCAGGTCCTGGATAAGAAGCTGGCGGCGGTTCGGCACAATGCTTGTGTACAAATCGATGCGTTCCTGTTCGGTCATGGGGTCCTCCGTTTGCCATGGGAATTTGCCCGCGCCGCACGGCGCTTTTACTTTTTTGCGGTTTTGCCCGCGTTACACCGATTCGCCGGCCGCTTTCAGCTTTTCGGCGGCTTCGGCGGCCAGCAGCGCGTCGATAAGCTCGTCCAAGGCGCCGTCAAGCACGGCCTCCAGCTTGTAAAGCGTCAGCCCGATGCGGTGGTCGGTCACGCGGCCCTGCGGGAAGTTGTAGGTGCGGATGCGTTCGCTGCGGTCGCCCGTGCCGACCTGCGCGCGGCGTTCGCCGGCGATTTCGGCCTCCTGCTTTTTGCGCTCGATTTCAAACAGGCGCGCGCGCAGGACCGCAAGCGCCTTGTCCTTGTTGCGGTACTGGCTGCGCTCGTCCTGACATTCCACCACCATGCCCGTGGGCAGGTGCGTCACGCGAATGGCGGAGGAGGTTTTGTTGACCTTTTGCCCGCCCGCGCCCGAGGAGCGGAACACGTCGATTTGCAAATCGGCGGGGTCCAGCTCAAAATCGACCTCTTCGGCTTCGGGCAGCACCGCCACGGTGGCGGTGGAGGTGTGGATGCGCCCGCCGCTTTCCGTCTCCGGAACGCGCTGGACGCGGTGCACGCCGCTTTCAAATTTCAGACGCGAATACGCGCCCTCGCCCTCTATCAGAAAGCTGATTTCCTTAAGCCCGCCGAGCTGCGTTTCCGACGCGCTGACGACGTCGAGCCGCCAGTTTTTCGCCTGGGCGAACATCGAATACATCCGGAACAGCCGCGCGGCAAACAGCGCGGCCTCGTCCCCGCCCGCCCCGGCGCGAATCTCCATGACCACGTTTTTGTCGTCGTTTTCGTCGTGCGGCAGCAGCAGCACGCGCAAGCGCTGCGCCTGCGTCTGCACCGCCTCCTCGGCGGCGGCAAGCTCCGCTTCGGCCATCTCCCGCGCTTCGCGGTCCGCGCCGCATTCCTGTAAGAGCGCCTGCGCCGCGTCCCGGTCGGCCTCGGCGGCCCGCAACGCGCAAAAAGCGTCTGCGACCGGGCGCAAACGCTTCACCTCGCGCATCAGCGCGGCAAATTGTCGGGGGTCCGCCGCCGCTTCGGGCGCGCACAGGGCGCGCTCAAGCTCCGAAAGG
The DNA here is from genome assembly GCA_949299505.1 of uncultured Eubacteriales bacterium. Classification (GTDB taxonomy): domain Bacteria; phylum Bacillota; class Clostridia; order Oscillospirales; family Acutalibacteraceae; genus Fimenecus. The sequence goes on along the minus strand of CASGAS010000059.1, from coordinate 5,056 downwards.
CGCGTAAGAGCCCCCTCTACCGATTCAAACATCTTTGTCTCCGTCTTCCCGCACAATTTTTTTAATGTGCTTTTCGATTTTCACGCGCGGCGCCAGAAATTCCCGCCCGCAGCCCGTGCAGCGCAGACGGAAATCCATCCCGGCGCGCAGCACCAGAAAGCTTTTGCTGCCGCAGGGGTGGGGCTTTTTCATTTCCAGCGTGTCGCCCACACGGACGTCCATCAGCGCGCCTCCCCGTCCTGCGCGGCCAGGTACGCCTGCGCCTTTTTCAAAATCGCCTTGTCGTTTTCATAGTTGAGCGTGGAAAGGCAGCGGTCGTAGTCGAGCCACAAATAGTCCTCAATCTCGCTTTCCTGAATCACGGTTCTCGTGTCCGTCGTCGTCGCCAGGAAAATCAGCACGGTTTTGTCGATGCGCCCCTGAATCGTGTAGGTCGATTTTTCGCAAAAGCCGTCCAGCAGCCGAATGTGCAGGCCCGTTTCCTCCAGCACCTCGCGCACGGCGGTGTCCATGTCCGTTTCGCCGGCCTCCACATGGCCCTTCGGGAAGCCCCAGTGGGTGCTGCGCTTGTTCTTGATGAGCAGGAAGCGGCGGCCGTCCGCACTGTCGCGGTACACGACCGCGCCGCAGGAGCGCTCGTAAAAGCATTCGATTTTGACGCCCTTGCCCTTGTGCCGAAAGGCGACGGCGGGGCGGATATCCTGGATAATGTACCGTTTGGACTTCGGCGAGACCACAAGAAAGGCGGCGTTTTCGCGCCGGTCGCGGATGACGGCGACCACGCGCCCGTCAAACCGCCGCACCGGATGGTTGACGCCCAGAATGTACGCGCCCGCCACGGGGAACCGCGCGGGGACGGCGCTCTCGAGAACGCCGAAATTGAGCGGAAACTTCAGGCCGGTCTCGCTGTCAAACCGGCCGAGGGGCTTGGTGACCCGCACTCTGACGATTTTTCCCAGCATTTGTCTAACGACTCCTCTTAGATTAACTGTATCTATTATACAGGAAAACCCGCGCCGTTTCAAGTGCTAAGCTGGCTTTCGGCGGCCAAATTGGGAATTGAAAACCGGGCGAAATTATGCTAAACTATGGGAAACAGGGCTCATTTTTGCGGCAGGGGGCGATTCCCCCGGGGGAGGCAACGTATGCAACAGAAAAAACGTCTGGCGCTCGGCTGCGCGGCGCTGCTTTTGGCGGCGGCAGTCGGCCTTTCCGCCTGCGGCGGGAACCGGGAAACCACCGGCGCGGTCCCCTTAACGGATGCAAACGGCGTGCCCTTGACGGATGAAAACGGCAACACGCTGACCGCCGTCCTGCAGGGCGAGGTCGTAGAGCTGACCAACATCTACGGCGAAAAAATCTATGATGAAAACGGCGAGGTTCGCACGACGATTGTCTACGGCGCGCAGCAAATCGCCGTGCCCGTTACCGACGAAAACGGCGACTTCGTTTATGACGAAGCGGGGAACCTTGTGACGACGATGGTCGAGTACGCTCCGACCGAGGCCGGAACGGGCGGCATTACGGGTGTTCCCATCACCGACGGCGCGGGCAACGTCGTCACGCGGCCCGGCGGTGCGCCGCTGACCTATACGGCGAAATTTACCGTCACGCCCGCCGTCCCCGGCGCGAACACCGCGAACTGGGGGACAACCTTCGGCGGCAGCGGCGGCGACCGGTTTGTTGCCGTGGCAGCCATGCCCGACGGCGGCTTTGCCGCGCTGGTGGAGGCGAACTCCAAGGACGGGCAGCTGACGGGGCTTGCCGCGGCCGGCAGCCCGACGCCGGTGCTTTTGCGGTATGACAAAAAGGGACGCGTCGAGTGGCAGCAGGCGATTCGCTCCGAAGCGGGCGTGCAGGTCACGGGGTTTGCCGCAGACGAGGACGGGAACCTGGCGGTCTGCGGGCAGACGCGCGCGACGGATCTCGGCTTTCAGAACGCGGGCGGTTTAGACGCGGTCGTTTTCTGCTATAATAAAAAGGGCGAAGCGCTCTGGACAACGCCGTTCGGCACGGCGGTGGCGGACGGCTTTACGCAAATTGCGGCCGTTCCGGGCGGCGGCTTTGCCGTGGCCGGGTATTCCGGCGCGCCGTTTGCGGCCAAGCTTTCGGCGGACGGCGCGATTTTGTGGCGCACGCCGGCGGGCGCGGCGGGCGACAGCCTTACCTGCGTCGCGGCGGATGAAAGCGGCGCGGTGTATGCCGCGGGCAGCTTCAAATCGAGCGGCGAGGGTAGCCTGTTTACGCCGTACGGCCGCACGGACGCGGGCGTTGTGAAATTTTCCGCGGACGGCAAGCAGGCGTGGGCCAAGCAGTACGGCGGCGGCAAGGCGGACGAGTTTCTGGCGCTGACCCTTTCGCACGAGGGCGGCGTGGTCGCGGTGGGCCGGTCGTCGTCGACGGACCGGGATTTGCGCCGCGTCGGCAACCACGGCGGCTTTGACGCGCTTGCGGTCTGCTTTACGGAATCGGGCGAGGTCGCCTGGCAGCGGGGCGTCAGCGGGCTTTTGGACGACTGCTTTACGGGCGTTGCCCGCACCGAAACGGGCTACGCGCTTGCGGGCTATACAAATTCCTCCAACAAGGATTTCCGCTCGGTCGGCAACCGCGGCTGCACGGACGCGTTTACGCTCGAGCTTTCCACGGACGGCAAATGGATAGAAACGACCCTGCAAACCTACGGCGGCACGCGCGACGACCGCTTTGTTTCCGTCTGCACGCTGAAAAACGGCGAAATGGTGCTCTGCGGCGAGACGCTTTCGGCGGACGGCGACCTGGTCGGCGTACCGGCGCGCCCGGACGGGCAGAATGCGGTCGGCATGATTGCGCGCTTTGCGCCGGTGAAACTTTAAGCAAAGGAACAAGCGGACGGGAGACGAACAATGACAGACGCACAGCAGCCGGGCTACCTGCCCCGGCGCCACCAGATTCTCTGGTATGTTTTACGCGCCGGGATCCTTTTGTGGGGGATCTACGGGCTGTTCCACGGCTCGGTCGTGGAATTTCTGGAGGCGATTTTCGCCATCCTCTTTACCCATCTCTGGGACTTTTTCCAGGTGTTCGGCGGCCGGTCGTTTATCACCCGGGTCGATTACATTTCGGGCACGATGCTCAATTTGTTTATTTTCATCGGGGTGGTCGTCGGCACCACGCTCAACAACCGCACCGATTTCCACAGCTTTGATATTGTGACGCATTTCTGCGCGGGCTTTATCGCCGCCTGGTTCGCCTACGATTTCGCGGTGCTCATCCAGGGGAAGCGCGGCGCTTTGTCGCCGGCGCTCGCGTCGCTTTTCGCGCTGTGCTTCTCTTTGGGGATTTCCGTCGGCTGGGAAATTTACGAATTCACCATGGACCGCCTTTACGGGCTGCATTTGCAGTGCTCGGAGCCGACGAGCGAAGCGGGGCTGCTCGACACGATGGGCGATTTCATCGTCGCCGCCGTCGGCGCGCTTGCGGGGATGTTTTTCGTCGCCTTTTACCGCAACGGCAAATTCGGCCGCCGCAAAAAGGAGGTCCGCGCGCGCCTGGCGCGGGAAAAGCAGGAGGCGCGCATCAAACAGCAGCTTTGGGAGACATATTGCCGTGAGCAGAACCATCATCTCAACTGACAGCCCCGCCGACGTGCCGCAGACGCTTTGCGCGCGGTACGGCATTCATGTTATCGGCCTGCATGTCACGCTGGGCGACAGGAGCTTTACCGACGGGGTGGACGTCGCCCCCGACGACCTGTACGCCTATTACAAAAAAACCGGCGCGCTGCCGAAGACTTCGGCGGTCTCCATTGCGGAGTACCGGGACTTTTTCGCCGCGCTGACCGCCGACGGCTGCGAGGTCGTCCATGTGGCGTTTTCCTCCAAGCTTTCCGCGACCTACCAAAACGCATGCCTGGCCGCCGAGGAGGTCGGGCGCGTGCATGTGGTGGACTCCAAAAGCCTGACGACGGGCATGGCGCTGCTGTGCATTTGCGCCGCGGAGCTTGCCGAAGCGGGCGCGGACGCGCAGACCGTCGTCCGCGCGCTCGAAGCCCGGCGGGAAAAGGTCGTCACGACCTTTCTTTTGGACAAGCTCGAGTTTTTGCGCAAGGGCGGCCGCTGCTCGGCGCTGACGGCCCTGGGCGCAAACGTGCTGGGCATTAAGCCGCAAATCGTCATGCGCGACGGCGCGCTTACGGTAGGCAAAAAATATCGCGGGCGGCTGGAGGGCTGCCAAATGCAGTATGTGCGCGACCTGCTGGCGGAATATGCGGGGCGCATGGACCTGTCCCGCTGCTTTTTGTCGCATACGGCGGGCGTTTCCGACGAGCAGCTCGGCGCGCTGCGGCGCGAGGCGGAGGCGGCGGGCTTTCGCGAGGTGTTCGTGACCACGGTGGGCTGTACGATTACCACGCACTGCGGGGAGCGCACGTTTACGTTTGAATTTATGTGTTTATAAGGGAGGTGTCCGGCATGAAACGGTTGGCTTTGGCGCTGGCGGCGGTTCTGCTGCTGGCGGCGTGCGGCTGCGGCCGGCAAAGCGGCGCCGAGGTGGCGGGTACGCCGGTAAGCGCGGGCGTGTGCCGGTATTTTGACGACCTTGCGCGCACGCAGAACCCGGACGCTTCCGAAGAAGACCGGCAGGCGGCGACGGACGCGCTGCTTTCCGAATACGTCGCCGTCAATTCCGCGTTTTCCGCGCGCGGGCTGCGGCTGACGTCGCAGCAAAAGGCGGCGGTTTCGCAGTCGGTCAACGACCTGTGGCGGCTGTTCGGCAGCTATTATACGTCGCTCGGCGTCACGAAGCAGGAGCTTTGGAAAGTGGAGACGAGCGAGGCGTACCGCGAGGCGCTGCTGCTGGATTACTATGCGCCCGACGGGGACGAGCCGGTCACCGAGGCGACGCTGCAAAGTTATTTTGGCGAAAATTACATCGCCTATTTTTGGCTGGACATTGGCACGAGAAGGACGATTCGAATATGTCACCAATTCCGCGTTATCCATGTCATCACTGTCGCCGGTTGAAACATATGTTTTCTGACCTTTGAATCTGATGACAGGCCTAGAGTTTATTGAGAAGG
>CASGAS010000058.1 GCA_949299505.1 uncultured Eubacteriales bacterium | reverse complement strand
CCGATGGTAATGAAGCACGCGCCGTAAATCGTCATCAGCTGGGCGTTGCCGTCAAAGAACGCCGCCACGGCGACGGCAAAGGCGGACATGGAGACCGGCCCTATCAGGTCGAAGCCGACCATCAGCCCCATGACGACCGCGCAGAGCACCACGGAAACGCCGGAAAGCTCCTGCAAGGGCGCGACCAGCGCCTCTCCGAGCGCGTTAAAGGGCAGCTGCACCCCATAGCGAATCAGCAAGAAGGTCAGCGCCGCGGCGACGACGGGCATAATGAGCACAAGCACGATAAGGTCCACCTGCTCCAAAATGCCGACGCCCGTCAGCGTTTCGGGAAGCTTTTTCCCTTTGTCACGGTGCTTTTGGAAAGAGCGGTCCAGCTTTTTGCCGAGAGACTCCTTGCAGTTGTTCCAGGCAATAAACAGGTATTTGATGCAGTAGGACAAAAAGACGGCGAGAATCAGATACCCCATGTACCCGATGTTGGCGCCGCCGCCGAAATTGCGCGGCGTAGCAAAATATGCGGAATACATTTCCACCGCCGGCACGGGGTCGCCCGCAAAATGGGCGAAATACACACCGAGCGCCATGGCGGGCGCGACGGCGGGAAGCCCCGCGATCAGATAAGACAGCACGACCGCCAGCGCGACGAAGAAAAAGTCCGTGCCCCAGAACAGGATGAACCACAGGATATTTTCATTCTGCGGCTCCGTTGCGCCTAAAATGTGCTCAACGCCCAAAATATTCTGCACAACAAAGAAAAAGCCCGCGCCGAGCGCGCCAAACAGTTGTACGATAAACAGGATGGCCGTAGCGCGATGGATGTTCTTGCGGTATGCGCGTATTTCGTTTTTCAGCATCATCTTCCCCCGGTTTGAACAAAATCTGTTTACAATATACCATATGTTTCCATGCGTTGCAAGATGGTTTTGTGCAAATCGATTGCACCCAAATTATACGCATACTTGTATTTTTCGGCAGAATATGATACTATATCCAAGATAAGATTGGAGGCGATCGCCTTGAAAAAAAGGGTCAAAATACTCGTATCGGCAGCGGCGCTGGGGCTTGCGGCTTTGCTTGCGCTGCCCGCCGGAATCACCGCCGCGCAAAACCGGCAGCTTACCAAACGCGCTGAAGCCTATACGGCGCAAAAGCTGTCCGCCGGCACAGCGGGCCGCTCGGCCTCCTCGCTGACGCTCGGCGACGTCAACGGCGACGGCCTTGTCAACGCGACCGACGCGCGTTACGCGCTTCTGAGCGCGGCCGGCCTGCGCACGCTGGAGGCAACCCAGCTGTACGCCGCGGATTTCAACTGCGACGACGCGGTTTCGCTGCAGGAGGTGCGCATCATCCTGCGCGGCATCGTGGGTCTTGGCGACATCAAGACGGAGGCGTTCGGCCTTTCCGAGTCAACCGTGACCGCAAGCACAGAGCAGGCGCTCCACTATTACAACTTCGTCTGCGCCAACCTCAAGGCAAGCCGCCCGGGGCTGACGCTTGAGCGCGCGTACTTTACAAAATTCGCCGGCGGGGCTGAAAACCCGTTTGACTGGAGTCTCCTGCCCAATTCCCGGTATGTTAAGTTTAATAAAAACAGCGACATCAACGCGCTCAAAGGCGACACGGCTGAATATACGGATGCAAGCACGATAGCCGCCTATGCGCCGGGCGACGATTTAACAGACGTCTACCCGTCCTACGGTGAAGCGCGCGGGACGCTGACCGCCTCGGACGTTTCGAGCGCCGCCGTCACGGCCGGCGACGGAACGTATACCATCACCATCACCTGCCCCGGCGCGTCGTTTGCCATGCCGCAAAACGCGTCGGAAACAGAGCTCGGCAAGGTTTTCCCGATGCTGACGACCAAGACCCAGTACCGCTCGCAGATGCTCTCTTCCGACTACGCGGCATACGCGCCGTATATCACCGGAATCTCCTGCGATTACGGCGACTGCACGCTGACCTGCGTGGTGGACGCCGAAACGGACCAGCTTCGCTCCGCCGTATTTTCCATGCCGTGCACATACCGGCACGACCTTTCCGTGGACGGCAACGACATTACGCTCGACACGGCTGTGCGCGACCTCATGACCTTTACGGCAGGCTGAAAAACAAAGCAAAACGACGCACCGTGTTCTGCGGTGCGTCGTTTTTTTACTGTTTCGTTTCGTCCGCGTCCTGCGGCGGTTCCCCCTCCGGGGCGGAGACCTCCTCCGAAGTAAAGAAGTCGAATTCCTCGCCGTGCTTGAACGCCTCGGTGCTGTCGGAAGCCTTCAAAAACACGGTCAGCGTCTGCAAAATCAGCTTGATATCGTTCCAGATGCTGTAGTGCTCGATGTACATTAAGTCCATCACAAGCTTGTCCTTGGGGGACGTGTTGTATTTTCCCATGATCTGCGCGTACCCCGTAAGGCCCGCTTTCACGCGGAGACGGTAGCTGAATTCCGGCAGCTCCTGCGTATACTCGTCCACGTTCTCGAGCATTTCGGGACGCGGACCGACCACGCTCATCTCGCCCTTGAAGATGTTGATAATCTGCGGCAGCTCGTCAATCCGGAATTTACGCAAAATGCGGCCGACGCGCGTGATGCGGTCGTCGTCCTCGGTAACGGAGCGGTTTACAGAGCCCGCTTCGCGCATGGTGCGGAATTTATAGACCTCAAACACACGGCCGCCCTTGGTCGCGCGCTTCTGCTTGAAAAACACCTTGCCGCCGTCCTCGGCTTTAATGGCAATGGCGCACAGAAGCATAATGGGGCTGGAAACAATCAGGCCGACCGCGGAAATAACCAGATCCATGGCGCGCTTGACAATAGCCTGCTCGGCGTTCAGCCCCCCAACGTGCGATTCCACAAGCGGCTTGTCGTCCAAAATGGACGTGCGCCCGCGCAAGGAGACCACGTCGCACATTTCAAAGTTGTAGTAGATGTTCTTGTTTTTTGCGTAGCAATATTCCACCAGCATGGTGCGCGTCGTCAAGGGCACGTCGTACAAAAACACGGTGTCGCAGCGGTTGATGATGTCAAACAGACGCTCGTCCGTATATAAGACCATGTCCGTAATGCGATACTGCTTTTTGTATTTGCGGATCTTGGGCACGATGTTGTTGAGCGCGTATTTCGACGAAGTGACCACGCAGCACTTTTCGGGAGAATTGATTGTAAAATACACAAAGTTCCCGAAATACGCAAAAAAGACGATGACAACAAACTGCAGCAGCATCACCAGCAGCAGAAGGTGCACATCCTCGTACCGGAACGTCGGGTTGTTCGCGGGGTTGGTGTTCATGATGCACAGCTGCAAATGCGTGATAATGTCCGTAAAAAAGGTTGCCAGCGTCATGGAATGGATGATGGGCTTGCTTTTATAAATGCCGATTTTGTACCCGCCGTACACGGCCATCAGCGCAATACCCAGAACGACGAAGGTCAGCATGGTAATGGCAGTTGTGCGCGAAGGGTGCAGCAGCCATTCGTTTTCGGCGGAAAAAATCAGGAAAAAGATGCCGAACAGGCAGGCAAACAGCAAAAGCTTAAGAATCAGAACAATGGTCTTTTGAAACTTTTTCAGTGTTTTCATATTGGCAAGCGATCCCCCTGCATGTAATGGCACCGCGCCGCGGCGGTGCAGGACCGAAAGAAAGAAGCCTGTGGCTGTACGCCACAGCGGCAAAAAGCAGTTGAAATTTTGTCCTATTGTACGCTTTCTTTGCTATTTTGTCAATAGAGGCCGCGGGAACGAATCGGGCCGCCCGCCGCATAGAATGGAAAAAACGTACAGGGGTGGTTTTATGTGCGGCATTGCCGGCGCAGTCTCTTACATGTGCAATGTAGAAAAGGAACAGGATTCGTTTTTGAAGATGCAAAAGGTCCTGACCCCGCGCGGTCCCGACCAGAACGGCGTATATTTTACGGAAAACTGCGCGCTTTTGCACACGCGCCTTGTGGTGCTCGACCGGGAAAACGGACGCCAGCCGATGACCGCGGTATACGCGGACAACGCGTATACGCTTATTTATAACGGAGAGCTGTACAACACGCCGGAGCTGCGCCGCGAACTGCAAAGCGCGGGACACCGCTTTTCCTCGCACGGGGACACCGAGGTTGTGCTGCACGCATATCTCGAATGGGGCGAGCAGTGCGTCGAGCGTTTCAACGGCATTTTCGCCTTTGCCGTATGGGATGAAAACCAAAAGCGGCTGTTTTTGGCGCGCGACCGGATGGGCGTAAAGCCCTTGTATTATATGCAGGCGGGCGCGTATTTCCTGTTTGCCTCCGAAATCAAGGCGCTGTTCGCAAGCAAAAAGGCCGAACCGGTGCTGCATCGAAACGGCATTGCCGAAATCATGCTCTTAGGTCCCGGCCACACGCCCGGCTGCGGCGTATTCCAGGATGTTTTCGAGCTGCCGCCGGCGCACTGCGCCTGTTTTGACCGGGATGGTCTGCGGCTGCGGCGGTACTGGTCGCTGCGCGACCGGCCGTTTACCGATTCCTTTGCGCAAACGGTGGAGCGCGTCCGCTTTTTGGTGCTTGACGCCATTGAACGCCAGCTTGTTTCCGACGTGCCGGTCTGCACCTTTTTGTCCGGCGGGCTGGATTCGAGCATCATCTCCGCCGTCGCCGACCGGGTTCTCCGTGCACGCGGCGAACGGCTGCATACGTTTACGGTCACCTACAAGGACAACGACCTGTATTTCCAAAAAAGCAAATTCCAGCCCAACAGCGACTCCCAGTTCGTCGGGCAAATGAACGCCTTTTTACAGGCGGAGAACCATTTGGTCACGCTGGACACCCCCGCGCTGACAAAGGCGCTGTATTGGGCGGTGGACGCGCGCGACCTGCCCGGCATGGCGGACGTGGACAGCTCTCTGCTGCTGTTTTGCAAAGAGATTAAGAAATACGGCACCGTGGCGCTTTCCGGCGAATGTGCGGACGAGATTTTCGGCGGCTACCCCTGGTACCGCGACAAAACGATTCGCCTGCGCGAGGGCTTCCCGTGGGCGCAGTCGACCGCCTACCGCCAAAGCTTTTTGCAGGAGGGGCTTTTCAGCGCGCTGCAGGCGGAGGAATTCGTATATGAACGCTACGCGCAGACCGTGGCAGCGGCCGACAAGCTGCCCGGCCTTTCTGCGACGGAGGCACGGATGAAGGAAATGATGAAGCTCAACCTCGACTGGTTCATGCAAACGCTTTTGACCAGGAAAGACCGGATGAGCATGTACAGCGCGCTGGAGGTACGCGTGCCGTTTTGCGATTACCGCATTGCGGAATATCTGTATACCGTGCCTTGGGCGTACAAGGACTACCGGAATTACGAAAAAGGACTGCTGCGCGAAGCGGTCAAGGACCTTTTGCCGGAAGATATTCTATGGCGCAAGAAAAGCCCCTACCCGAAAACGCACAACCCGGCATACCTCATCGCCGTACAAACGGAGCTGCAAAAGGTGCTCGACGACTCCCGCGCGCCCATTTACCGCTTTGTAAAGCGCGACGCGCTGCGGCGCCTGCTGGACGCAGATGTGCAGCAGCCCTGGTACGGACAGCTGATGACGACGCCGCAGACGATTGCGTATTTTGTACAGCTCAACTACTGGCTCGAAAAATTCCGGCCGGAAATCCGCATTTGAGCGCGTTTTCCGGCAACACTACCGGCAGAACACTTGCCGGAGGAAACCATGAAAAGCAACGGGTTTACAAAAAAGGTCGCCGTGGTGGGAACGGGCTTTGTCGGGATGAGCTTCGCCTATGCGCTGCTGTGCGACGGCGCGTGCGACGAGCTGGTGCTGCTGGATATCGACCGGGAAAAGGCGGTCGGCGAAGCGATGGACTTAAACCACGGGCTGGCCTTTGCCAAAACGAATATGAAAATCACCGCCGGGGAATATAAGGACTGCGCCGACGCGGACATTGTGGTCATCTGCGCGGGCGTCTCGCAAAAGCCCGGCGAGGACCGCATCTCGCTTTTACAGCGCAATCGTAAGGTGTTTGAAAGCATTGTCGAGCCCGTGCTTGCGTCCGGCTTCGACGGCATTTTCTTGGTCGCAACCAATCCGGTGGACATTATGACGCGCGTCGTCTACCGGCTGTCCGGCTTTCCGAGCGGCCGGGTAATCGGCTCGGGCACGACGCTAGACACCGCGCGGCTGCGCTACCTGCTCGGCGCGTATTTCACGGTCGACCCGAAAAACGTGCACGCCTATGTCATCGGGGAACACGGCGACAGCGAAATGACGCCGTGGTCGCAGGCGCTTGTGGGCACAAAGCCGATTCGCGACATCGTTGCCGGGCAGCCGGAGCGGTTCTCGCTGGACGCGCTCGACCGCATTGCCGCGGACGTTACGAACGCCGCCTATCAAATCATCCGGGCGAAAAACGCGACGTATTACGGCATCGGTCTTGCGCTTGTGCGCATTGTCAAGGCCATTTTCGGCGGGGAGAACAGCGTGCTGACCGTTTCCGCAAGGCTCTGCGGGGAATACGGCGTGCGGGACGTGTTCGCGGGCGTGCCGTGCATTTTGGGCCGGGAGGGCGTGCGCGGGATTTTGACGCTGGAGCTCGAGCCCGACGAACGCGAACGGTTCCAGGCCTCCTGCCGGCTGCTCGACCGGATTTGGAAGGACACGTTTCCGGAAAACTGAAAAACCGGGCCCGTACAAGGTACGGACCCGGTTGTTTTTTTGGAAATCGCGTTATTGCAGCATGCGAATCGCGTCGGAGATGGTCTTTTCCATCGCCTCGCGGCCGTATTTGTCAACCTCGTTTTTATCGCGCGCCTCATGCGTCAGGCAGCCCGCGCCGCCGATGCACCCGCCGACGCACGCCATGCCCTCGATAAAGTTGTTCGGCAGCACCCCTTTGGACGCTTTGAGCAGCGCCAGGCGGCACTCCTCAATCCCGTCGCAGGCAATGGGCTTGTAGTCGAAGTCAATCCCCTGCTCCTTAAGCGCCTGCTCCACGGCGTCGCGCAGACCGCCGCTGCGCGCGAAGATGCGGCCGTAGTAGGAGGCGTTGTCAAGCGCCTCCTCGGGCAGCGACGAAAAATCGATGTCGCGGCTGTCAAACAGCGCCTGCAGCTCTTCAAAGGTCAGCACGGAATCCACAATGGGCTTGACGCGGTCGAGGCCGATTTCCTGCTTTTTCGCCGTGCAGGGGCCGATGAAAACAATCTTGCAGTCGGGTTCGTTGTCGCGGATATATTTCGCGATGGTCGCCATGGGCGAAAGGTTGTGCGAAATATGCTCGGCAAGCTGCGGGAAGCTCTTGTGGATATACTCGACAAATGCCGGGCAGCAGGAGCTGGTCAAAAAGCCCTTTTCCGCAAGCTCCTTGGCCTCCGCATAAGAGACCATATCCGCGCCGAGCGCCGCTTCGACGACGCTGTAAAAGCCTAACTTCTTAATCGCGGCGACAACCTGGCCGAGCTTTGCGTAGGTAAACTGGCTCGCAATCGACGGCGCCACAATGGCGTAGGTCTTGTACGCCGTGTTGTTTTGGCTTTTTTTGAGCATATTGATGACGTCGAGGATATACGACTTGTCGGCAATCGCGCCGAACGGGCACATATATTCGCACGCGCCGCAGGAAATGCATTTGTCATTATCAATATGCGCGGCGCGCATCTCGTCGTCCTTCATGGAAATCGCCTTGACCTTGCAGGCGCGCTCGCACGGACGCACATAGTTGGAAATGGCCGAATACGGGCAGACCTTGGCGCAGGCGCCGCAGTTGACGCACTTGGTCTTGTCGATATGCGCTTTCTGGTTCTCGTCAAAGGTAATCGCGTCGCGCGGGCAGACGTCCTCGCAGCGGTGCGCAATACACCCGCGGCAGTCCTGCGAGACCTGATAGCCGCTCGCCGGGCACTCGTCGCAGGCAATCTCAATGACCTCAATGACATTGGGGTTGCTCTTGTCCCCGCCGCAGGCCATTTTGATGCGTTCGGCGATGATGGCGCGTTCTTTATAAATACAGCAGCGCATTGTCGCTTTCGGGCCGGGCGCAACGACCTTTGCGATGTCGTTGAAGCTGTTGGCAAGCTGGAACTCGTCGCCGTCAAACGCGATGCGCGCGACCTCCCGCAGCACCTTATATTTCAAATGCTGCACCTTGGTATCAAATTTGCGTCCTTCTTTTCCCATTCCGGTACTCCTTAAAAATAGCTGACCTTTACCCGTTTCCCGAGCGTCTTGAGCCGCTCGGACAGTTCCTCAACCAAATGCATTTTGATGTTGAAGGTAATGGGCAGGTCGGGGTTCTGGTGCGCGGGGTTGATGGCGCGCCCGACAAAGAAGTTGATGTCGGTCGCCTCCTCCAAAAGCATCCGCGCAATGCGCGACGCGCCGTCCTCCTTGACGTTCCAGTCGGCGTAGACGTTGTCCGTTTCCCCATAGCTGTTCGCGTACTCCAGCACCCGGCTCATGGTAATAACGCCCTCGGTGCAGAGGTCGACGCCCTCAAGCTTTGCAATGGGCGGGATATCCGGGTCGATATAGTCGAGCTGTGTTTCCACGGGCTTGCCCAAATATTCCCCCGCCAGCGTAGAGGTCGTTCCGCCGCTGACAATATGCTTGCCGGATTTCGCAAAAAACAGGCTCAGCATTTTCCGGACGTCTTTCGGGTCGCTGGGCGGCCCGAACAGCAGGTTGACGGTCGTGCGCCGCCGAATCTTCACGGTACAGACGGTCGTGTCATCCCCGGGCTTTCCGCCGTAAAGACGGCAGCATTCGTCCAAAAGCAGCGAAGAAACGGTTTTGGCCGTGAAATCCGGCCGCACCATTTTTTCAAGGAATTCCACAATCTCCTCGCGCTGCCAGCCGAAGTTCATGGTTGTACCGACGCCCGCCCAAATCGCACCGTCGCTGGTGAACACAAGAAAATCGTTTTCCTGCAGGTCGATTTTCGTTTTGAAAATCGTTTTGCCGTCGATTTTCGTCTCGGTCTGGGGGTAGTCGTAGCTCTTGCCGTCCCGCAGCAGAATCAGCTTCGGGTTATCATATTGTATAATTTCCGCCGTATGGTTGTCAATAGTTCGGACGATGGTAAATGTAGAATATGCGACTTTTCGCACTTCGCAAATGGGCAGGGTGGCGGCGATGGTATCGACGCAGGACTCCAAGCTCATGCCGTTGGCGACCATCGTGGAAATGATGGTGGACGTAAGCGTCGAGAGAATGCTCGCCTTAACGCCGCTGCCAAGCCCGTCCGCAAGCACGACGACGTGGTCGTTGTCGCTTTGGTCAATGACCTCCACATGGTCGCCGCAAAGCTGCTCGCCAAACTTGTTGACGCTCATATAGCCGATGTCGGTGCAAAGGTCATTCATCTTTGAGCGACTCCTTTAAGTGGGTCAGCGCAATTTTGGTTTCCGCCGTCGTCTCGCCCAGAAGCGAAGCGATTTCCTGCACGATGCGCATCTGCTTTTCGATGACCTTATCCGTCACCTCAATCGTCTGGCGGCGATGCGCAATTATCATCACCGTAACTTTGCCTTTCAATTTTTCCAGCACATCTTTAATTATTTCCTCATTGCGGGCATCCAGATTTTCCAGCGGCTCATCCAGCAGCAATAATTTCGGCTCATAAAGCAATGCCCGCGCCAGTCCCAGCCGTCTTTTCTGCCCCGAACTCAGCTGCACTCCGCCACCGACAATGCTGTCGTATCCGAACGGCTGCATATTTATAAAATCCGCCAGATTTACCAGCCGCGCCGTTTCCCGCAGGCGAGCTTCACTGCACGGTCTGCCCATAGTAATATTTTCCCGCAGGCTCATCTGAAAAACATACGGCTCCTGCGCCACCCAGCCGATATTATCCAGCCATTTTTTTCGGGAAATAACGGCTAAATCCGTGCCGTCAATCACGATTTTGCCGCTTTTTGCTTCAATAAGCTTCAACAATAGTTTGA
>CASGAS010000057.1 GCA_949299505.1 uncultured Eubacteriales bacterium | reverse complement strand
CCCGTTACAGAAAGAGGGATATGTCCGTATCCTGTTTGAGCGGGCGGCGTCTTCGCCGTCAAGCAAGGTGGTACCGCAGGTCTTTCGCCTGTCCTTGTATAAGGACAGGCGTTTTCTTTTTGTATTTTGGAGGCAAAGCTATGCTGCACACCAGAGCTTCCGGCGTTTTGATGCCGGTTTCGTCGCTGCCGGGGCGCTTCGGCTGCGGGACGTTCGGGGAAAGCGCGCGGCGGTTTGTGCACGCCGTTAAGGAGATGGGCTTTTCCTACTGGCAGGTTCTGCCCCTAAATCCGCCCGACTGCCACGGCTCGCCGTACGCAAGCGCGTCGGCATTCGCCGTTTCCACGCTGTACATAGACCCGGACACGCTCGCTCGCGAGGGCCTTGTTTCCCCCGCGGACGTCGAGGCGACGGTCTTTTCCGGCTCGCCCTACACGGCCGACTACGCCTTTTCGGAAAGCGCGCACGAAACGCTCTTGCGCCGGGCCTTTGCAAACGCGCCGCAGGCGCTGCTCGAGCGCGTCCGCGCCTTTTGCGGCGAGCACCGATGGTGCACGGACTACGCGCGGTTCTGCGCGCTTAGCAAGGCGTTCGGCGGCAAGCCCTGGTACGAATGGCCCGCGCCGTTTGCCGACTGTGCGCGCGCGGCAGACGCCATGGACGAAGCGCTCGAGCGCGAAACGCGGTTTTACGAATTCGGGCAGTACCTCGCCTGCACCCAATGGTATGCCTTGAAGCTCTATGCCAACGAGCAGGGCGTTAAGGTGCTCGGCGACATGCCGTTTTATGTGTCCGCCGACAGCGCGGACGTCTGGGCGAACCGGGCGCTTTTCGAGCTGGACACGCGCACCTATCTGCGCCGGCGCGTTTCCGGCGTGCCGCCCGATTATTTTTCCGCCGACGGCCAGCTCTGGGGCAACCCGCTTTATAACTGGGCGGCCATGGAAAAGGACAACTACCGATGGTGGTGCGACCGGCTTCGGGAGGCCCGCACGCTCTACGACACGATTCGCATCGACCATTTCCGCGCCTTTGCCTCCTACTGGGCGGTGGACGCGGCGGCCGACAGCGCGCGCGAGGGCGTTTGGGAAAAGGGCCCGGGGATGCGGCTTTTTGACACGCTGTACGCGGCGTTCGGGGAGCTGCCCATCGTCGCCGAGGACCTTGGGACCTACGGCGAGGACGTGGTCGAGCTTTTGGAGGACACCGGCTTTCCGGGGATGCGCGTGATTCAATTCGGCTTTTCGCCGGACGCGGACTCCACCCACCTGCCGCACAACTACCCGCAGAACTGCGTCGCCTACGTCGGCACGCACGACAACACCACGCTGCTTGCGTGGCTGTGGGAGGCGTCGGAGCGCGACCGCCGCTTTGCGCTGGACTACTGCGGCTTTTCCGGCGGCAACTGGGGCGAGGGCGGCTTTCAAAGCCCCGCCTGCCGCAGGATTATCGAGACCGTCTGGCGCTCGAGCGCGAAGCTCGCCGTCCTTGCGTTTCAGGACCTTTGCGGCTTTGGCTCGGACGCGCGCATGAACGTGCCCGGAAGAGCGCAGGGAAACTGGCTGTTCCGCACGACGCAGGAAACGATAGACCAAATCGACAAAGCCTATTACCAGAAAATCAACCGACTGTTTAAGAGAGGATAAGGTGAACCGCTATGGCAAAAATTCCCTACCGAACCTATTTGACCGAAGACCAGATTCCGAAGCAATGGTACAATCTGCGCGCGGACATGAAAGAGCTGCCCGACCCGATGCTCAATCCCAAAACGGGCAAGCCCGCAACCGAGGAGGATCTGTACCCGGTCTTCTGCAAGGCGCTCGCGCACCAGGAAATGGACAACACGACGCGCTACGTCGACATTCCCGACGCAGTGCGGGAGATGTATAAAATCTACCGTCCCTCGCCGCTGTGCCGCGCGTACAACCTGGAAAAGGCGCTGGGCACGCCCGCAAAAATCTACTATAAATTTGAGGGCAACAACACCTCCGGCAGCCACAAGCTCAACTCCGCGATTGCGCAGGCCTACTACGCGAAGGAGGAGGGGCTGACCTCCCTGACGACCGAGACCGGCGCGGGGCAGTGGGGCACGGCGCTTGCCGAGGCGTGCGCGTACTTCCATTTGCCGCTGACGGTATACATGGTCAAGGTCTCCTACGAGCAGAAGCCGTTTCGTCAGTCCATCATCCGCACCTTCGGCGCGAACGTCGTTCCAAGCCCTTCAAACACCACCGAGGCCGGGCGCAGAATCCTGCAGGCCGACCCGCAGAACAGCGGCTCGCTGGGCACCGCCATTTCGGAGGCGGTCGAGACGGCCCTGACGACCGACGGCTGCCGCTACGTTTTGGGCTCCGTGCTCAACCAGGTCGTGCTGCACCAGTCCATCATCGGCCTTGAAAGCAAGACCGCCATGGAGATGCTCGGCGAATACCCCGACGTCGTCATCGGCTGCGCCGGCGGCGGCTCGAACCTTGCGGGGCTTATCGCGCCCTTTATGCAGGACAAGCTCTTAGGAAAAGCCGGCCCGCGCATCGTCGCGGTCGAGCCCGCCTCCTGCCCGTCCTTGACGCGCGGGAAATACGCCTACGACTACTGCGACACCGGCAAAATGACGCCGCTGGCGAAAATGTACACGCTCGGCTGCGAATTCAAGCCCTCGCCCAACCACGCCGGCGGGCTGCGCTACCACGGGATGTCGCCGATTCTTTCGAAGCTCTATCACGACGGCTACATGGAGGCGGTCGCCGTAGAACAGACCAAGGTCTTTGAAGCCGCGACCATGTTTGCAAAGATCGAAACCATCCTCCCCGCCCCCGAAAGCGCGCACGCCGTCCGCGCTGCGGTAGACGAGGCGCTCAAATGCAAAGAAACGGGCGAGGCCAAGACCATCCTCTTCGGGCTGACGGGCACGGGCTATTTCGATATGACCGCCTACACCGCCTATAACGAAGGGAAAATGACGGATTACATCCCCACCGATGCGGATTTGCAGGTCGGCTTCGATAAGCTGCCGAAGCTCCCCGGCATCCAGGAATAATTCTTCTTCTGATACTTATGAAGGACGACTCTGTATTCAAACCGATACAGAGCCGTCCTTTTTATACGCTGCCTGTAAAAACGCAGGCAGCTTCGTTTTTGTATTCATTTTTTCAAAAAAGGTGTTGACAACCGAACTTTTCTCGGGTATACTCCACTTGTAAGGCAGTTAGTTGCTCAACTAACAAACCAGCAAGCTAAGGCGGTGATCCTATTGCAAGTGCATCCGAGCATAGATAAGCCCATATTCCTTCAAATCGCGGAGCAGCTGGAAGATTCGATATTCACAGGTGTTTTCCCCGAGGAGACGAAGATCCCTTCCACCAATGAGATCGCCGCTCTGCTGAACATCAATCCCCACACGGTGCTCAAGGGCATGAATCTGTTGGTCGACGAGGATATCATCTACAAAAAAAGAGGACTTGGGATGTTCGTAAAAACAGGCGCTGTTGAAAAAATACGGCAAAAAAGGCAAGGGCAATTTTATGAACAGTATATCGCGGCGCTGATCCGTGAAGCGGAAAAGCTGCAAATGTCAAAGGAAGATATCATGGCACTGATTGAAAGAGGGTATGACGATGAACGCCATTGAAATTCAGAATGTTACAAAGCGATATAAGGACGTAACGGCGCTGGAGGATGTTTCCCTTTCTTTCGCATTCGGGAAAATCTATGGGCTTTTAGGCAGAAACGGCGCCGGGAAATCCACCCTTATCAACATTATTGCGAACCGTATTTTTGCGGACAGCGGTGAGGTCCGGATCGATGGGATCCCGGCAAAGGAGAACATGGGCGTTCATGAAAAGCTCTTTTGCATGAGCGAAGCGGATCTGTATGATCGGGATCTGAAAGTGAAAGAGCTTTTCAAATGGACGGATCGCTTTTATGATGCTTTTGATTCCGATAAAGCCTTGGCGCTTTCCGAGAAATTTAATTTGGATATCCATAAGCGGTTCAAGGCGTTATCCAAAGGCTATCAGTCTATTTTCAAGCTGATCGTTGCACTGTCGCTTCGTGTTCCCTATGTCATTTTCGACGAGCCCGTTTTAGGGCTTGACGCAAACCACCGGGAACTGTTTTACGAATTGCTTCTGGAAGAGTTTGAAACCGGCGAACGAACATTTATCCTTGCAACGCACCTGATCGAAGAGGTCGCGAACCTGATCGAGGAAGTTGTTTTAATTGACAAAGGGAAGGTGCTCCTGCAGGAAAGCGTTGAAGCCTTATCGGAAACCGGATACAGCATTTCAGGCACGGCGCAGGAAGTAGACAGCTATTGCGAAGGCAAAAACGTGATCGGGCAGGATACGCTGGGCGGTATGAAGATCGCTTATGTTTTAGGGGAAAAAGCAGCGCTGCCGCAGGGCAGCAATTTGCAGATCGCGGCGATCAATCTGCAAAAGCTGTTTGTCAAGCTGACGGAGAAAGGCGGCAACGGAAATGAATAAATTAAAAGCGGCGGTTCTATACGAATACGCAACCAAAATCAAGGCTATGGGCGTCTTTTATTTGATCCAGTATGCGATCACGGCGTTGATTTTCGCGATCGTCCTCATTTTCACGGACGGGAGCCAGACCGGTTCCAATGCTTTGGAATTCAGCTCGGTCGTTTTTGTAAGCGTGATCGGGGTATTGGGCTACAAGGAAGACTTTAAGGCACTGCTGCAAAACGGATACACCCGCAAATCCATCTTTCTTTCGACCGTCTGCATGTTTGTGCTGCTTTGCGGGACGATGGCTCTGATCGACACTGTGATCGGCAACACCATCCACCATTTTGCAAAGCAATATTTCACCCTGTTCGGCAGCCTGTACGGATACAGCAGCCTTTTCGCGAATTGGTTATGGCTCACGGTTTTATATCTATTGTTTTGCAGTCTGTCCTACTTAGCGATTTTGGTGATCCACAGGATCGGGAAAACGGCGTCGCTTTTGCTTGCCGTTGGGCTCGGCGGCGGCGTACTGCTGGTGATCGCACTGTTTCGATTCGTACTCTCTGACAAAGCCGTGCGCGCGGTCGCGGATTTTTGGATACGGGCGATGGGCTTTACGGGCGACGGAACGACAAATATTTTCTTCCCCGTGATCACGTTTCTTGTGATCGGCCTCGTTTTCGGGCTCGGCGCTTTTGCACTGATCCGCCGCGCGGAGCTGAAAGGATAAAACCGGAAACGGATAAAGAGGGCGGGTCTGTGTCAGCAAAGACACAGACCCGTCCTCTATTTTTTGTTGAATGGAATGCGGACAGCCGCAAGGGCTGTCCCTACGGGGTTAGAGGCGGGTGGTTTCCCGCGCCGCGTCTGATATCTGACTTCTAACTTCTGTCCTCTGATTTGATCGCGTCCCAATACGCTTTGGCGGCTTGCTCGTTGCGGTTGTCGCCGTAGAAATAATACTGCTTTCCCAAAAGCGCGTCGGGCATATACTGCTGCTCGACCCAGCGGTGCGGGAAGTCGTGTGGATATTTGTAAAACTGCCCCGGGCGCGCGGCGTCCGCGCCGTCGAAATGCTTATTCTGCAAGCACCGCGGGATGCGCCCGTAGTTCCCCTTTTGCACATCCTCCATCGCGGCGGTGATCGCCATATCGCCCGTATTGGACTTCGGTGAAGTTGCCACCAAAATGACCGCATCCGCAAGCGGGATCTTTGCTTCGGGCAGCCCCACGGAAAGCGCGATATCGCATGCCGCTTTAACAATGGGGATGATCTGTGGGTAGGCAAGCCCCACATCCTCGCACGCGCAGACCATCAGTCGCCGCACGGCGGAGGGCAGGTCGCCGCCCGTGAGAAGCCTTGCGAGATAATGCAGCGCCGCGTCCGGGTCGGAGCCGCGCATGGACTTTTGAAAAGCGGAGATCACGTCGTAGTGCTCGTCGCCGTCCTTGTCATAGCGGAAGGTGTTGCCGCCCGTGAGCTTCGCAGCCGCTTCGAGCGTAACGGTTTTGCCGCCGTCCTCGTCGCGCGGGGCGGCAAGGACGGAGAGCTCCGTAAAATTGAGCGCGCGGCGCACGTCGCCGCCGCAGGCCTGCGCAATGTGCGCCGCTACCTCGTCCGGGGCGGTGATGCGCACGTCCTGCTCGTTTGCGAGAAAGGCAAAGCCGCGGCGCACGGCAGGCTCGATCTCCTTTGCCGTGAGTGCCTTAAACTCAAAAACCGTCGAGCGGCTGAGCACGGCGTTGTAGACATAAAAATACGGATTCTCCGTGGTGGAAGCGATCAGCGTGATCTTGCCGCTTTCCATGTATTCCAAAAGCGACTGCTGCTGCTTTTTGTTGAAATACTGGATTTCGTCAAGGTACAAAAGCACGCCGTTCGGCGCGGCAAGCGTGCCGATCTCCCCTACGATCTCCTTGATGTCCGCCGTAGAAGCGTTCGTGCCGTTGAGCTTTCGAAGCGTCAGATCGGTCGTTTTGGCAAGGATGCGCGCAAGCGTCGTTTTGCCCGTGCCGGGCGGGCCGTAAAAGACCATATTCGGGAGCACACCGGACTGCGCGATATTGCGAAGCGGCGCCCCCTCGCCTAAGAGGTGGCGCTGCCCGACCATATCGTTGATCGTTTCGGGGCGGAGCCTGTCCGCCAGCGGTGCTGTCATAGTCAATCCTCAAAAATCAATTTTTGCACGTCGGCGGGCGTTTCGGCGATAAAGTCCGCGCCGTAGGCCTCGAATTCCGCGCGGCTGCCGAAGCCGTAAAGCACGGCGATGCACGGCACGCGCGCAGCCTTTGCCCCGCAGATGTCGTAAAGCCGGTCGCCGACCATGACGCACGCCTGCGCCGGCTCGCCGAGCGCGCGCATGGCGCTTTTTATCACGTCGGCCTTGGTCGTGTGCCGGTCGTCGAACTGCGTGCCGCCGAGGTAATCGAAAAAGGGCAGCAGCCCCTGCGCGCGCAGAATCTGCTCGATATACGTCACGGGCTTGGACGACGCGGTCGCGATTTTTACGCCGGCGGCCGACAGCGCTGCAAGAAGCGCGGGAACGCCGTCGTAGACGCGCGCGTTTTTCCAGCCGGTCTCGCGGTAGTGCTCGCGGTATTTTGACACCATGAAATCGATTTTTTCGTCCGGGTAGCCGAACAGCGTGCGAAAGCTGTCGTAAATGGGGGGCCCTACGAATTTGCGCAGGGCCGCGTCGTCCGGCGGCGTTTTGCCGTCGGCCGCAAACGCGTAGCGCAGGCTTTCAAAAATGCCCGCGGAGGTATCCAGAAGCGTCCCGTCGAAATCGAACAAAACGGCCCTGTACCGCGGCGTTTTCCCGGTCTGCGGCGCCGCGGGGGCCTGTGCCCGCGCCATCAGCGCACCGCCCTCAGGTCGAGCACGACGTTTTCATAGCCGTCCACGTTGGCGACATAGAACATCACGGTCGTGTCGTCAATAAAGTGCATGTTGCTGTGCGCGGCGTAGTTGGTTTCGTTGTAGGTTATGCTGCGGCCGGTCTCGGTGTTGTAGACATAGACGCGGTAGTCGAGCGCGTTTGCGACGGTGCCCGCCATCACAATGTATTTCCCGTTGGGGCTGACGGCAAATTCCAGCGGGTTCATTTTATAGTCCTCCGGCGCAATGACCGTTTTGTCGTAGGTCGTATACACGCGGCCGTCCTCTTTGGACAAAATGTAGTCGCCCCGGCGGATATAGGACGCGCCGTATGTGGCGTAAAAGCTGGAAATGACCGTTTCGGCGCCGTTTTCATAGCGCACGGTCTGGAAGCCGCCGTCCGTTTCCCGCACAAAGGCGAACGCGTCGCCCTCCAGGGGCTTAACGTAACATTCCGCCGCGTTCAGCGCCACGGAAAGCTCCTTGCCGTCGGTTTTCGTGTAAATATCGATGGGCGTTTCGCCGCCCTCGACCGGCTCGTGGTTACGGCTCGAGAAAAACGGGATGGTCTTGCCCGAAGCCGTCAGCGCTTCGTCGGTAATCATGCAGAAGTCCGCGCGCATCGCGCCCGACATGCCGACGGTGCGGTTGTTTTCGCTTAAGAACCGCGTCAGCGAATTGTCCGCGCGGTTGAGCACATAGGCCTCCTCCCAAATCGGCTCCAGCGAATAGGCCTGCGTGCGGTCGGCGTTCGCAAGCAAAAGGCAGCGGCCGCTTTGCGCATAGGCGGCGGGCAGGTCGGTCACCTTGAACATCATATAGCTGTAAATGTACACGTCCGCGTCCGTGCTTTCCGTGGAAAACACGCCGCACCCGCAGATATGGCCGTCGCGCTCCAGATAATGGATGGTAACCGGAATCTGCTGGCCGCTGAGCGGCACCGTCAGCGCCATGCTCCCGGTTTCCGAAATCTGCGCAAAATCCGCGCCGTTGAATTCATAAAACAGCACGTTGCCCGCCGCGTCCGCCGTGTAAAAGACGTTGGAAAGGTCGGTGGGCATATAGGGGATGGCGGTGATGGTGCGTGCAAGCTCGACCGTTTCCATCTGCTCGGGGTCGCCGAGCACGTCGGTCTGCTGGCGCGGATTCTGGTGCAGCCACACGGCGGCGAACACCGCCGCGGCCGCAAGAAGCGCCACGAGAATGGTCAGCACGTTCTTTTTTGCCGAGGTCCCTACCTTGCCGCCCGGCGCGGCGTCCTGTGTAAACAGCACGGTTTCGTACCCTCTCTCCCCTGCGCGGCCAGGCGCGCAGCCAGAAATTCTTTTCGTTATTTTAGCATGTTCCCCTATAAAAAGCAAGCCGCGTAGCCCTTTGTTTCTATTTTGCGCGGCGCGCGCATATATCGCTATATAGGGAAAATTCGGCGCGGCCGCGCCGCTGGGCGACGGAGGAAAACCATGCAGGCATTTGTACCGGAGGGCTTTTTGCTGGACACCAAGGAAAATCAGAGATATACCGCCAGTTTGCAGGGGCTTTTACGGGCGCGGGCGGAAAACCGGGTTCTGGAGGCGCGCGCCGTGCGGTGCTCGGCGTCGCACGACCTGTATGTGCAGCTTGGCGGCGTGCGGGGCGTAATTCCCCGCGCCGCGTGCGCGCCGGGGCTTGCGGAGGGGACGGTGCGCGACGTGGCGGTGCTTTCCTGCGTGGGCAGACCCGTCTGCTTTCGCGTCGCCGGCTTCCAGACGGAGTCCGACGGCTCCGAAACCGCCCTGCTCGACCGCAGGTGCGTACAGGAGGACTGCCTGCGCGACTATGTTTCCCGCCTTTGCGCGGGCGACGTTTTGGACGCCGTCGTCACCCACAACGAGCCGTTCGGCGCGTTTTGCGACATCGGCGCCGGGCTGACGGCGCTGCTGCCCATAGACAGCATCTGCGTTTCCCGCATTCCGCACCCGAACGCGCGCTTTTTTCCGGGGCAGCGCATCCGCTGCGTCGTGCGCAGCCGCGACGCGTGCGGCCGCATTACGCTCACGCACAAAGAGCTTTTGGGGACATGGCTTGAAAACGCCGCGCGGTTTTCCGCCGGCGAAACGGTGTCCGGCGTGGTCCGTTCCTGCGCGCCGTACGGCATTTTCATTGAGCTGACGCCGAACCTTGCGGGCCTTGCGGAATGGACGCCGGGGCTGCAGCCCGGCGACGGCGTAAGCGTCTATATCAAAAGCATCCGCCCCGACCGCATGAAGGTAAAGCTTGCCGTCGTGGACCGCTTTCGCGCGCGAGCCGAGGCGCAGGCCTACCGCTACCCGGACGTCCGCCATCTGACGCGCTGGGTCTATTCGCCGCCGGGCTGCGGCAAGCGCATCGAGACCGTGTTTGACGAAGGTACGGCAAACGCGTGAAAATTTACGGTTTTTGGTTTGCATTTTTTGGTAGACTGTGATAAAATGAGTTCGTATAATCCCAACGGTTTAACGAGGGAGGATGTTTATGAAAAAGTCACGCGCGAAAAAGCTCGTCTGCCTGCTTTTGTCGGTTGTGCTGGGGCTCACCATGCTCATACCGGCTTTTGCGGCTTCGGACAAGGCAGACAAAACTCCCATTTTAATCGTCACCGGCTTTGCGGAGTACCCGCTTGGGAACACCGAAACCGGGGCGTCCGCGTTCCCGCCCGAAACGGACGCCATCCTCGATTTGGTCGTATCGGTTGCGCCGTCGCTTTTGCAGCTGCTGGCAAGCGGCCGGACGCAGGAGGACTATGACGCGCTGTGCGACGCGGTCATTCCGGCGGTCAACAGCCTGTTCGACCCCATCGCCTGCAACCCGGACGGCACGGTGCGGCACACCGACGTGGGGCTTATGTACCAGTACCCCGAATCGGCGGCCGATTATCCGGAGGGCACCATAACGAACGGCCTGGCGCTTGCCGCTATTGAGGCAGTCGGCGCGGAGAACACCTTTGTGTACGGCCTTGAC
>CASGAS010000056.1 GCA_949299505.1 uncultured Eubacteriales bacterium | reverse complement strand
TTTTGGAGCGTCATCCTGATTTGAAGCTGATTGAAATGGTAGTTGAACCGACATTGATTTTTAACCACCTCATAATTGACACAGGAAAAAGAAAGGTATGCTGAAGCTACAGATCAGAAGAAGCAGGAATCATTTAACAACTTATCGAAGTTGGACATCTTTTGAGAAGGGTTCTCGGTGTGAGTCCTGACAACAAAAATTCTGCGAGGACAGCAGATTGACAACAATTTTGCTTTTTTCCTGATGTAATATGAATGAGTATGAAGTTCGGGAAAGTAAGCAAAACAAAGGATTTGAATGAATATGACGATGTACGAATTGTTGGGAAAACTTTTCCCAACGATGAAACCTTTGGATAAGTAAAGCTGCAAGCACGTTTTTCTTTGTACGGCGCCCGAAAATGGGCGCCGTTTTTTTGTGCCGATTTCCCGCAAGGGCCTCTCGCGGGGCGTTTTACAGCATGTTCCTGAAAACAGAGCGTCTGCGGGACGTTCGCAGACAGCCGTCCGGTTCGACGAAATCGGGCGGCTGTCGTTCTATTGTTTTGCGGCAAAATTGTTTCGTTGTGCCGCATTTTCTAAAAATCCGCCGTTTTCCGGATGGTTCGTTTTCACATGGTATAGTCAAAAATCAAACGATAGTCGGATGCTTTAGACAATATCCCGCCGGGAACGACGGATTAATTCTCTTGTCTTTTATTGAAATTGTGTTGATTAACTTGACGGCAAAATGTAAAATTGTACAGGAAATTTATACCAGAATCAAAACGGCCGACCAGGAATCCGGTTTTGGCCTGGAGCGGGGAAGTAGGGCGGTTTGAAAAAACGAAAGAAAAAAGCGCTGGCAGCCTTGTCGGCCGTTGCGGTCGTGCTTGCGGCGGCTTTGCTGTGTACGCTTTGCTTTGTCAAGGGAAAGCTGGACCTGATTCAGTACGACGACGGGAAATCCGCCGGGACTTTACAGGATGAGGCGGCGGCAGCTTCTGCTGCTCGTTCTTTTGGTGGCGCTTTTGTATTGCGGGCTGCTGTCCGGCTCCAAGTCCTTTATCCTTGTAACGGCTCTGCTGTTTTGCGTTTGGTTCTTTATTTTGCCGGAGAAAAACGAACCCGCCGCCGGAAGACTCGGCCTGCTTCTTGTGCTGTTGTGCCTGGTTGCGGTCGCGCTGTCCTCCCGGGCGTTTGGCGAGCTGCTGGAAATTGTGTATAGCCGGTTTTCCTCCGTCACCAATCTTTCCGATTTGACAACCGGCCGAACGGAGCTGTGGCAGCGGTATTTCGAGGCCTTTGCCCAAAGCCCCCGGCTGTTCTTGCTCGGAGAAGGGTATACGGACGTAACAGTGGGCGGCGGGGCTTCGCACAACACGATTCTCCAGGGCGTTTATCAATTTGGATTTCCGGGCTTTTTGCTGCTGCTGCTTTGGCAGGGTCTGCATGTCAAAGCGCTGCTGCCGGAAGCTGTCTTGTGCAGCCGCAGCTTAATGCCGATGCTGCTTATGGGGATCGGTGTGTTCCTGCCGTGGATGGCCTTGGATATCTTATTCTTCGACGAATTCTTTTTGTTCCCCGTGTTTTTCGCGGTGGGCGTGCAGGCCTGCGGCGAAAACGCCGTGCAGGCGCCCGCCGCGCGGCACAACGGGCTTTTGCAAACGCCGTAAGAACGGGGAAATAAAGCGGAAACATCTCCTGTAAGCGTGCTTGCGGGAGATGTTTTCTATGCGGGGCCCCGGCACAAAAGCAGTTGACGCGCGCGCCGGCGGCGGCTATAATAAAAGCAGAAAATCATGGAGGGAACCGATGCAAAATCGCACACGAAACTGGAAAACGGGTGTTTGCGTTCTTTTGACGGCCGCCCTGCTGCTTGGCGCGGTGCTTCCCGCCGCCGCAGAGTCGTCCGGCGCGGGCGCGGAGCGGATTGTGTTCCCGGACGTTTCCACCGAGGATATGGCGATGCGCGAGCTTTCCGTCCCCGGCGAAAACAAGCTGACGCTTGCCGAAAACGGGCGGACCACCTTTTCCTTAGTCGTCCCCGACGACTGCCCCAAAACGCTGCTCGAGGCGGCAAAGGTGTTTTGCGCGGTGTTTGAGGAGCTGACCGGCGCTGCGCTGCCGTTGATTTCCGAAAAAGAAGCGACTTCTGCGGCGCACACCATTCGGCTCGACACGGCGCTTGGAACCGCGCGTCCTACGGCCGAAAATCTGGCGGACGGCTACCGGACGGTTGTCGGCGACGACTACGTTTCCATCTGCGGTGCGACGCCGGCGGGCACGCGCAACGGCGTGTACGGCTTTCTGGAGGACAAGCTCGGCTGTATGTTTTTAACGCCGGACGACACGTTCGTCCCGCAGCAGCCGACGGTGCGGCTTGAAAAGACGGACGAAACGACCGTTCCAGCCACGCAGTGGCGCGACGTGTATGCCTACGAAACCATCCAGAACAAATGGGCGGCCAAGCTGCGCTTAAACGGCGTGGATGTGGAAGCCGACGACACCTCGGTCGGCATTGAACTTTTGCAGTACGAGGGCTGGGGCACCTGGTGCCACAACTGCTATGAATTTTTGCCCCCGGAGGACTATTTTGACACCCACCCCGAATATTTTTCCGAGGTGGACGGCGAACGCGTTACCGAATACATGGGCCGCGACGCGTATTTGTGCCTGAGCAATCCCGAGGTCTTTGAAATCGTGAAAAACGCGCTGGCCGAAAAAATAGCCGCCGAGCCGGATAAGCTTTACTGGGATTTCAGCGGGAGCGACAACCCCGCGCTGCCCGGCTGTATGTGCGCGGCATGTACGGCCGCCGACGAAGCGGCGGGCGGTACGGGCATGGGCACGCTGCTGCCTTTCCTCAATAAACTTGCGGAGGCGTTCCCGGACAAATACATTTCGACGCTTGCGTACCTGCATACGCTCAAAGCGCCGACCGGGATCAAGGCCGCGCCGAACGTCGTCATCAAGCTCTGCTCCATGCCGGGCGATCAGGCGTCCTCCTACCTTGCCGGGGCAAACCCCGAAGCCCGGGAGTTCCAGCAGCAGATTTTGGAATGGTCGAGTATAACGGACAAAATCGTCGTCTGGGACTACGTTGTGGATTTTGAAAACCTGCTTTTGCCGTTCCCCAATTTTGCGGTGCAGGCGAACAACCAGAAATTCTACGAGGACAACCACATCATCGGCGTCTTCCACCAGGCCTCGCGTGAGGCGGGCGGCGAATTTGCCGCACTGCGTGCCTATGTGCTCTCCAAGCTCATGTGGGCGGGCAGCGACCTGGACGTCGCTTCGTGCGTGTCGCGCTATGTGCGCGCGTATTTCGGCGACGCCGCGCCGGCTGTGACCGAATATATGAACCTTTGCGCCGCGGCGCTTGCCGAGGCCGATGTTCCTTTGGGGCTTTATGACGGGATGACCGAGCACCACGACGGGTATCTGTCCGAAGAAAACGTCGCGCAGTACCTGCGCTGCGTCGAAGAGGCGAAAGCGGCCGTCGCCGGCGACAGCGTGCTTTCCGACCGCGTCGAGGAAGTGGAAATTTCCGTTTTGTATGCGCAGCTTTTGCAGCCCAAAACGGATAAGGCCGTACGGGAAACGGCGCTTGCGCGTCTCAATGCGCTGTGCGAAAAACACGGCATTACCATGGTCGGCGAGCTCGAAAGCCTGGAGGATTTCAACGCGGGTGGCCTGCAGGAGACCCTGCGGGCGGACCGCGGCGTTATCTATAAACCGTACTACATCGGCTTTGGCGTCGCGGGCGGCGTGGTTGCCGCCGCGGTTCTCCTTGCGGCAGTCGTTGCAGTCGTCCGAAAAAAGCGCCGGCGTACGGCGGCATAACCGCAAAATGCGCATCTGCGGAAAGGAAGTTTGTTTATGGCAGAAAAACAAAACACGGAAAAGAAAGCCAAGCTCACACCGCGGCAGACGATTGTCCAAATCGCAAAGTTTGTGGCGTTCTCCTTAGGCGCGGGCATTATCCAAATCGTCACGTTCACCCTGCTGACGGAATTGACCGAATTCCCGTACTGGGCGTGCTATCTGCCCTCTTTGGTGCTTTCCGTTCTGTACAATTTCACGGTGAACCGGCGGTACACGTTCAAATCGGCCACCAACGTGCCCATCGCCATGCTGAAAGTCGCGTTCTATTACTGCCTGTTTACGCCCTTGTCGACCTATCTCGGCCATTTGGCGACCGGGGCGGGCGTCAACGACTATATCGTTGAAATCACGACGATGCTCTGCAACCTGATTACCGAGTTCCTGGTCTGCCGCTTCTGGGTGTACCGCAATTCCATCAACACCAACAAGCTCGCAGAGAAGGACCGGGAAAAGGAAACGGAAAAGGCCGCCAAATCTTGAACTTCATCTTGCAGCCGGCGCCGGAAGCTTTGCTTTCGGCGCTTTTGTATATTTTCCGCCGCTTGCCGGATACTGAAAGGGGAGGCGAGCTTATGCGGGAACAGGAACTGCTCGATTATATTCTGAATGCGCCGCACGAACGGCTGTCGCACGAGGAGCTTATGCATCTGCTGTTGGAAAGCACTGTGGCGGACGACAAAGAACCGCGCGAGACCTTTGCCCAGCGCGCGGCCGACCGCCTAGCCGCGTTTGCGGGCAGCTGGGGCTTTATTTTGGGCTTTGTGCTGATTCTGCTTTTGTGGATTGGCGTCAACCTGTATTTCGGGCCGCGCGCTTACGACCCGTATCCGTTCATTTTGCTGAACCTTGTGCTGTCGTGCGTCGCTTCGGTGCAGGCACCGCTTATCATGATGAGCCAGCAGCGCCGGGAACAAAAGGACCGGCGGCGCAGCAAAAACGATTACCGCGTCAACCTGAAAAGCGAATTGATTTTACGCGACTTACACAAGAAGCTGGACCACATTCTGCGGCTTGTTGACCCGGAAGAATATGCGCGGCTGCATGAAAACGTTGAAAAAACATGAAATCATATTATAAAATTACAAAAATTTATTGAGATTGTAAAAAAACTGTGTTATAATGACCTCTGTATTCAAAAACTTTTTTGAAACGGGGGATATTGAGATGAAACATCACCGAAAACCGCTTGCACGCGTTGCCGCGCTGGCTTTGTCGCTGGCGCTGCTTTTGGGCGTTCTGCCCGCTATGCCGCTGCAAACGGCCGCTGCCGAAGGGAAGCTGACCGTCGGCGTTATCAACGACCTGCATTATTATCCGCAGTCGCTCATGGGGTCGGATATTGACGCCTTTATTGAGGCGTCCAAGCTCAATTCCACGACCTCCTATCTTGCGGACGCCGTTTTGGATAACGTCCTGTATGAATACGGGGAGATGGCGAAAACGCAGGGGCTCAAGTACGTCTTTATCCCCGGCGACCTGACGAAAAACGGCGAGTACGAGGGGCATAAGGCGCTTGCGGCGCGGCTGGAGCAGTTTGAAGAGGAGACCGGCGTACAGGTGCTGGTCATCAACGGCAACCACGATATTCGCCGGGACAATTCGGCCGCGTTTCAGAACGGGCGGTTCGTGCCGGCGCGCACGACCGAGCCCGAGGAGTTCCGCGAGCTGTATGCAAACCTCGGCTATGACCTGGCCGACGCGTTTTTCACCCCGCCCGAGGGGGAGACGGCCGGCATGCTTTCCTATGCCGCTACGCTTGAGGGCGGCTACCGTGTGATTGTGCTTGACGGCGCGTGCTATTCAAGCGACATTCATTCCGAGGGCCTCAATGTCGCCGAGACCCGCGGCGCGTATTCCGACGCGCTGATGAACTGGGCGCTTGGGCAGATTCGCGACGCCAAGGCGCAGGGCTTAACGCCGATTGGCATTACGCACTTCAACCTGGTCGAGCATTTTGAAAACGAAGACAACCTGTTCACCGCCTTTACCATCGACAACTGGATGGAGGTTGCAGAAGCCTTTGCCGACGCCGGGATGCACTTCGCCTTTACCGGCCATGTTCATATGACCGACATTGCGTCGCACACCTCCGACAACGGCGAAACGCTGACCGACTGTTCGTCGGCGTCGCTTCTGAATTTCCCGTGCTATTTCCGCGTGGTGACGATGGACAATACGGCGGGTCCCGAGCGGGTCACGCTTGATTTCCAAAGCTATGACATCGACCGCACGCGGCCGATTGAAGCGTTCGGCACAACGTATCCGCAGCCGTTCAAGCAGACGGCGTTCGCCCTGAATTTCGGCGGCGGCGATATGACGACGTTTGCCACGAATTACATCCGCTATCTGTTGGAGTACACGCTGATGCCGGAGGTGGAAGACGCCGGCAGCCTGTACCAGTACTTAAACGGCGCGCTTGACCTGGACGGCGCGCTTGACTCCCTGCTTGCGAGCGCCTCCGGTCTCGGCGCCTTGCAGGACGTCCCGAAGGTCACGCTCAAAATGGTTATTAAGAATGTCTGCGACCAGCTCGAGCGCGAATATCTGGACGGCGCTTCGGGCACCGAACGCCTGCTTTCCGTTGTAGAGGCGGCGGTCGACAAGCTGACGAGCATTCCCGTGTCCGACGAAAAATGCACGAAGTTTTTAGATCTCGGCGTCGGCAGCACGTCGCGCGCCGGCAATTTCGGCGATTTGGTCTCTTCGTGCCTTGCCTATATCTATCTTGGTGATGAGGACCGCAGCGACGACCCGTTTATGAACGACGTTATGGACCGTTTCTCGCGCGGGGAGCTGGTTGACGAGCTGGTCGACGTCCTGGTTGACATCGTATTGCACGATGTGCTGGAGGACGAACTGCTAGAGACGATTCACCTTGATCTGGTCGGGATTTTGGGCTCGTTAAGCGACGTGGAAGCGGAAGCGATGCTCGCCGACGTGATTGAGCAGATTCTGGCGGCGTTTGACAGCACCGGCCTTGGCGCTCTGGTGCCCGCACCGAGCCTTGCGCAGATTATCAATATTTTCTTTGCCATGGGCCTTGTCGAATACAATTCGCTCGACGACGTGCTGCAATCGCTCATGGACGAGTATCTGACGAAAAGCCAGATGGACACCATCGCCAACGAATTCCTGGTGTTCCTGACCGACTTCACGACGGACACGAACCCGGGGGTTGCGATGGACAACAACGCGACCATCACCTATGCCGGCCCCGTGCCGGTCACCCCGACGGTCGAGGATTTGCGCCTGCCCTCCGGCATTGCAGTCACCTTCGGCGAGGATACCGAAACGACGCGCAACATCAGCTGGTACACAAAGTACAGCGTCACGGGTACGGACATTGAGATTGTTCCGTATTCCGAAAATCCGAAGTTTACCGGCAAACCGACGCGCGGCGCGCAGGTGGAAACCTCTATGGAGGCCGTCACGCGCGAAGTGCCCGGCGTGGACCTCGGCGTGATTGCGATTTTGTCGTATCCCTTTACGGTCAACCGCCACATGGTGCGCGTGTCCGGCCTTGAGCCCGGCGAAAAATACTGCTTCCGCGTCGGCGACGCCGAACGCGGCTGGTGGAGCGGCGTCGGTACGTTTGAAATGGCGGACGGGTCCGACAGCTTCACGTTCTTCCACATGAGCGATTCGCAGTCCGGCACCCAGAAGCAGTACGAAACCTTCGCCGACGTTGCGAAGACGGCGTATGAGATGTACCCGGACGCGAAATTCATCCTGCACACCGGCGACGTGGTCGACAGCGGCAAGAACTTTGAGCAGTGGAACTGGCTCTTCAACGCCGCGTCCGACACGCTTCTGGATACCGTGATGATGCCCGCCACGGGCAACCACGAGGAGGATATGCCGAACGCGACGGTTGAAAACTTCCTTCTGGACGGCTATCCGAACCAGGATACGACCAGCGGCGTCTATTACGACTTCGATTACAACAACGCCCACTTTATGGTGCTCAACACCAACGACCTCAACGCGGACGGCACGCTCGGCGCCAAGCAGCTCGACTGGCTCAAGACCAGCGCCGCCTCGTCCGACAAGGCCTGGAAGATTGTTGCGCTGCACAAGGCGGTCTACTCCAACGGCTCGCACTACGATGACGACGACATCAACGCCCTGCGCACGCAGCTGTCCACCCTGATGCCGCAGCTCGACATCGACGTGGTGCTGCAGGGCCACGACCATGTGTACCTGCGCACAGGCGTCATGAAGGACAACGAGGTCGTGACCGTCACCCGCCGTACGATGACGCATGACGGCGTCGAATATTCCGCATACGCTTCCCCCGAGGGCACGGTTTATGCCATTGACGGCTGCGCCGGCGTGAAGTATTACCAGACCAAGGACGCGGCGCTGACAGACGAGCTGTTCCCGCGCGCCGAGGCGATTGTCGACGCAAACGCGCCGGTGTTCGCCGCGCTGCAAATCGAGGGCGACAACCTGTTCTTTGACGCCTATACCGTAGAAAACGGCAGCGCAAAGAAGATTGACAGCTTCGCCATTTCCAAGAGCATGCAGGCCGACGCTCCCGGCGGCTCGCAGGGCGGCGGGGAGACCCCTGTGACCGACGCCAATGTGCCTGCGACCGCAGGCCGGCAGACGAGCGCTATGCTGCTGTTCCTGATCCCGGCGGCGGCAACCGTCGCCTTTGCCGGTACGGCGGCCAAGCGCAAACGCCGCGAGGCGGAAGACCTGTAAGCCGCATTTCCCCGTATAGTGCAAACCCGCCGCACGCTTTGTGCGGCGGGTTTGTTGCGTTTTGCCCAAAAAGTATAGAGGCGTGTTGGAAAAGTCGGAGGTTCGTCCATTGACCATTTCCCGTATTTCGGGGTACAATATTACCTGTATACGGAGGCGATACCTTTGCAAAAACGCCTGCTCGCCGTCGATATTGACGGTACGCTGGTCAACGACCAAAAAGAAATCCTGCCCGAGACGAAACGGGATATTTGGGACTATATCCGCCGGGGCGGCATTTTTGTGCTGGCAACGGGCCGGCCGACGCCCGGCGTGGGGCGGTATATCCGCGAGCTGGAGCTGGAAAGCCGCGGCGGGTACGTTGTGTCCTATAACGGCGCGCGCACCTTTTGCCCGAAAGAGGACCGTGTGATTGCCGAGACCCGCGTCCCGCGCGAGGCGTACGCAGCGATCTTAAAGGCGGCGGACGCGCTCGGGTTGCCGCTTATCGCCTATCGAAACGACGTTGCCGTCACCGAAAAGGCAAACGACCGGTATTTCCGCCTGGAAACCTCCATCAACGGTTTGGAAATCGACCGCGTGCCCTCTTTGCGGGAGGCGCTTCATTTCGATACGCCGAAATTCATGATTACCGGCGAACCGGAATTTCTGGCCGGGGCCGAGCCGAAGCTGCGCGCCGCGCTTGCGGGGGCGCCCGTCGACGTCTATCGTTCGGAGCCGTGCTTTTTGGAAATCACCGCGCACGGCAGCGACAAGGGCGCGGCCATTTTATCGCTGGCGGCGTCCCTCGGCCTTTCGCGCGCGGACACAATGGCGTGCGGCGACGGCTTCAACGACGTTTCCATGCTGCGGCTCGTGGGACTTGGCGTCGCCATGGCCAACGCCCAGCCGCCCGCCAAGGCGGCGGCGGACGCCTGCACGCTTTCCAATGCGGAAAACGGCGTGGGCGAGGCGATTCGCCGGTACGCGCTGTAAGAAGCCGGCGCGGCAGGCAAAATTTGTGGTTTGCCGCGCGCGGCGATTTGTGATACGATAAATGCGATTCCAAAAGAAAGGTATGTTTCGAGTGCACGTTAAGCCCTGGAAAATAAAACGAACGAAGGTCCTGTATGCGCTTCGTTTTGCCGGGATGTTTATCCTGTCTTTGGCGGTCGCGTTTTTCTCCACCTCCTTTGCCCCGCAAATGTTCCGCGAGGCGGAAGCGGAGCCGGCGGACGCGCCGACGGCTTCGCAGCAGGCGGAAATAACAACCGTCCCCGAAACGACGCTGCCGGCCGAAACAACCACACAGCCGCCGACCACGGCGGCGGACACCTCTCAGTATAAGGCCGACACAAATGTCGTTGTCCAGGTCGCGACCGGCGACCGGGAAAAGGACGAGGACAAGGGCGGCGAAAAGGTCGAGGACAGCTCGCTTTCCGGCGGCAACAGCGGCGGCGGCGCGCAGATTGAGCAGGGCAGCAGCGAAAAACCCGCGCCCGGTACGCTGGACGTGCTCGCGTCGCAGTATTCCGACTATGTGTATGCCGACGTTTCCGCGGTTTCCGGCCTTATCGATATTTCCGGCACGCCGTTTTATCTCAATGAGAACCACACGCCGTATTCCGGCATTGTGAAGCTCGACGGCCGCAACGTCCGCTTTAACAGCCGCGGCGCGTTGGCGTCGAAGGTCGGCATTGACGTCTCCCAGTGGAACGGGACGATCGACTGGTCGCGCGTCAAAGCGTCGGGCGTCGATTACGCCATTGTCCGCGTCGGTTTCCGCGGCTACGGCACGTCCGACCCTATAAAGCCCGTGATGCAGGACAAAAATGTGGAGCAGAACATCCGCGGCGCGCTTGCGGCGGGCTTAGACGTCGGCCTTTATTTTTACAGCCAGGCCATCAACCGTGAAGAAGCGCTCGAAGAGGCGGGCGCGTGCGTCAATATGGCGAAGAAATATAAAATCACATATCCCATCTATTTCG
>CASGAS010000055.1 GCA_949299505.1 uncultured Eubacteriales bacterium | reverse complement strand
CAGGTCGCTCGCCTCTTTTGCGGCAAGCACCGCCGCTTTGATTTCGTAAAGGTCCCCCATCGTTTCAATGAGGATAAGGTCCGCGCCGTCGCGCCCGGCTTCTATCTGTTCGCGGTAAAGCGCGTACGCCGCCTCAAATTCCAGCTCGCCGTACGGTGCGAGAAGCTTGCCCGTGGGCCCTAAGTCGAGCGCGACAAACACCTCGCGGCCCGCTTCGCCGGCGGCGCGGCGGGCAAGCTGTACGCCGCTTTGCACAAGCGCGCGCACCTCCCCGCCCAATTTGAGCGCGTTCGCGCCGAAGGTGTTGGTTTTGAGCACGTCGCAGCCCGCCTGCACATACGCCTTGTGAATCTCGTACACGTCCTGCGGGCGGCTGCGGTTCCAGGTCTCGGGCAGTTCCCCCGCCGCAAGGCCGCGGGATTGCAGCTGCGTGCCCATGGCGCCGTCAAACAGCAGCATCAGATTGCCGAGCATTTCCCGAAATCCCATGTTATTCTTCCCCTTTCCTGTACGCGCAGCCCGCGTTTTGGCAGGATGCGCAGCCGCTTTTTTCACATGTCGGCGCACGCACGATACCGAGGAACGCCGTCACGGATTTGGTCGGCAGCATCAGGCACGCGTCCGTGAGCGTCAGCCCGATGCGCTTGGAAATGTCGAACAGCAGAAAAAAATCCCGCTGCGCTTCCAGCGGCAGGTCCCCGTAGCCCGGGGAGAACCGCGGCGTCAAAAACAGCCCCTCGCCTTTCAGCTTCTCTTCGTATTCGGCGCAGACTGCGTCGCAGTAGCTTTCTATGGCCGCCGCGCCGAGCGCCTGCACCGCCGCGGCTTTCGCAGTCTCGCCGGCCGCCGCATACCGCCGCTGCAGCCGGTCCGCACCGGGACCGAGGGTCGCGGCGAACAAAAGCAGCCGGTCGGCGTTTTGCAGGCAGCGGCACAAATCGCGGCTTTGGAACCGCAGGCCGGAAACCGTCAGCTGCGTCTCGCCGGTTCTTTGAAAGTCTGCTTCCGAAAACAGGCATTTGGGCGTGAGCGCGGGCAGGAGTTCCGCTTCGACGCTGTCCAGCAGCGCGGTCGTCTGCGCGTCCGGCGCGCCGCAGGCACCCATATAGCGCAGCGCTTCTGCGCGGTCTATCTGCATACGCTTACCCCTTTTTGCACGGGCAGCCTTTTTTCGCCCGCTGTTTTTCGACAAGATACGACAGCGTAATGGAGTCTACGACCTCGTTAATCGCATCGAGCACGTTCTGCCAAATCTCGTAGGTCACGCAGTCCTCGCAGTTTTCGCAATGGTGCTCGTCCTCCAGGCACGAAACGGGCGCAAGACTCCCCTCCGTCACGCGCAAAATTTCGCCGACGGTGTAGGCGCTCGCCGGGCGCGTCAGGCGGTAGCCGCCGGACTTGCCGCGCGTGCTTTCAACAAGGCCGCCTTTGCCCAGAAGCTTGATAATCTGCTCGAGATATTTTTCCGAAATGCCCTGCCGCGTGGCGACCGACTTTAAGGACACATAGCTTTCCGGCGGCTGCTCGGCAAGGTCCAGCATCAGCCGCAGCGCATACCGGCCCTTTGTGGAAATTTTCATCGTCCGCACCCCTTTCTGATAAAAGTATCCATTTTGTCTATAATAATACAAAACCGGTAGGAATTCAACGGGGAAATCGTTTTTTCTTGACGCGGCCGCAAAAAGCGGCTATGCTGTAAACAGATACAGAGCTAAGGGAGGCGCGCGTATGCGCATGGCGGATTTGCTGAACCGGAAAAAAGCGGGAAAGGCGCTTACCGACGCGGAAATCGCCTATTTCGTGTCGGGCTTTACCGCGGGTGACATCCCCGATTATCAGGCTTCGGCGCTGCTGATGGCGATTTGCCTTTGCGGAATGACCGACCGGGAGACCGCGGTGCTGACGGACTGCATGGCGGCGTCGGGCGATTTGCTGAACCTTTCTTCGCTGAAAGGGCCGACCGTCGATAAGCATTCCACCGGCGGCGTGGGCGACAAAACAACGCTGATTGTCGCGCCGCTTGCCGCCGCGTGCGGCCTGCAGGTTGCCAAAATGAGCGGGCGCGGTCTTGGGCACACGGGCGGCACCATCGACAAGCTCGAAAGCATCCCCGGGTTTAAGACGTCGCTTTCGACCGACGCGTTCCTGCGGCAGGTCGAGCGCATCGGCGTCGCCGTGACCGGGCAGACGGGAAACCTGGCCCCGGCGGACAAGGCGCTTTACGCCCTGCGCGACGCGACCGAAACCGTAGACAGCGTCGCGCTGATTGCCGCAAGCGTCATAAGCAAAAAGCTCGCGGCGGGCGCGGCGCACATCGTGCTGGACGTTAAATGCGGCAGCGGCGCGTTTATGGAAACGCAGACGGACGCGCGAAGGCTTGCGCAGCTGATGGTCGAAATCGGCAAACGCTGCGGGCGGAAAATGGCGGCGCTCGTGACCGATATGGACGCGCCGCTGGGCACGCATATCGGCAACGCCTTAGAGGTCCGCGAGGCCATGGAGATTTTACAGGGGCGCGGCGACCGGGCGCTGCGGGACTTAAGCCTTGCGCTGACCGCGCAGCTTTTGCAGCTGGGGTTCGGCGTTTCCGAAGAAAACGCGCAGAAGACGGCGGCACAGAAGCTTGCGTGCGGCGCGGCCTTTGAGAAGTTTTTGGAGCTTGTCGCGTCGCAGGGCGGCAGCGCGCAGGACTTAGAGCGCGGTACAGCGCTGCCAAAAGCCAAATGCAGCCGGGACGTTTTCGCAAAGCAGGACGGGTACCTTGCCGCCATGCAGACGCGCACTGTCGGGGAATGCGCGCAGATTTTGGGCGCGGGCCGGGCGAAAAAGGGCGACGCCATAGACCCCGCCGCCGGCCTGATTCTCCGCAAAAAGCCCGGCGACCCCTGCAAGTACGGCGAACCGCTCGCCACGCTGTACGCGGCCGACGAAGCAAAGCTGGACGCGGGCGAGGCGCGGTTTTTAGCGGCTCTTACCTTCTGCCAGGACGCCCCGCAAAACACCCGGCCGCTGGTTTTGGAAACGATCTGCTAATCCTATACAAAAGAAGCGCCCTGTGGAAGAACCACAGGGCGCTTTGCTGTTTTTACGGGAGGTATCGGCTTATTCCGCCGGGAAGAACGCGCGGTGCACGGCGGCAACGGCGCGGTCGGCGTCCTTCGCATCGATAAGCACCGAAATTTTGATTTCGCTTGTGGCAATCATATCGATGTTGATATCGTGCTCATAGAGCGCCTCAAACATTTTGGACGCAGTGCCCGGGTGGGATTCCATGCCGGCGCCGACCACGGAAATTTTCGCAACCGCGGTGTCGCAGACAATGTTTTTGTCGTCGATGTCGAACGTATCACGCACGGCGGCAGCGGCCTCCTCGGCGTTCGCCTTGGAAACGGTAAAGGAAATGTCCTTGGTGTCGTCGCGGCCGACGGACTGCAAAATGATGTCCACGTTGATTTTCTTCTGCGCCAGCTTCGAGAAAAGACGGAACGCGACGCCGGGGTTGTTGGGGATGCTTTTGACGGATATGCGCGCCACGTCGGTATCTTTCGTAACGCCTCTGACCAACATTTTTTCCATTTTTGCGACCTCCTTGACAATGGTGCCGGGGACTCTTTTTAAGCTGGAGAGCACTTCAATCTCCACATTGTATTTTTTCGCCATTTCCACCGAGCGGTTGTTGAGCACCTGCGCGCCGAGCGTGGCAAGCTCCAGCATTTCGTCGTAGGTGATTTCTTTAAGCTTTTTCGCGTTTTCAACCTTGCGCGGGTCGGCGGTGAACACGCCCTCGACGTCGGTGAAAATCTGGCAGCGGTCCGCGTGCAGCGCCGCCGCAAGCGCCACGGCGCTCGTATCCGACCCACCGCGGCCGAGCGTGGTTAAGTCGTCGTATTTGTTGAGCCCCTGGAAGCCCGCGACCACCACGATGTTGTGCCGGTCAATCTCCGCACGCAGGCGGTCGGTCTTGACGGACTTAATCCGCGCCATGCCGTAAGCGGAGCTGGTCGAAAAGCCCGCCTGCCAGCCCAAACGCGAAACGACCGGGCAGCCCAGTCTTTCAATCGCCATCGCCAGCAGCGCGATGGAAATCTGCTCGCCGGACGTCAGCAGCATGTCCATTTCCCGTTTGGACGCCTTGGGGTTGATTTCGTTTGCCTTTTCGATAAGGTCGTCGGTCGTGTCGCCCTGCGCCGAGACGACGACCACCACGTCGTTGCCCGCGCGGTAGGCGTCTGTCACAATACCCGCGACGTTGTTCACGCGTTCGGCGTTCGCGACGGAGCTGCCGCCGAACTTCTGTACAATCAGTGCCATAATACCCTCCGTACCCGCCGTGCCGTAAGCGCGGCGCTTTTATCTTAATAATCCGTGATGCGAATCTGCGAACGCACCGTAAGCCCCTGAATCCCGGCAAGCTTGTCGCAAAGGACCTGCTCGGTGTCGGTGCCGGTAAAGAACGCAAGCTCGTTTTCCGGCGCGCCCTCGCGCGAAAGCAGGCGGACGTCGCCCAGCGCCGCGCGCACACCGGCTAAGGTCTTTTCGCGGTCCGTCACCTCGGCGCGCACATACAGCGCGACGGGCTGCGTGCGGTAATCGACCACATAGTCCGCCTCTCCGGGCCCCCAGCCGAACGCTTTTTTGCGGGCGACGTGCTTGGCGCAGTCAATGACGTCCGCCACGACGGCGCTTGCCGTAGGCAGCTTGCCCGCGCCGCGGCCGTAAAACACCACGTCGCCGATTGCGTCGCCGCGCACAAGAATCGCGTTGAATACGTCGCGCACAGAGGCAAGCTGGCTGCCCTCCTTCACAACGGCGGGCGAAACCATGGCGGAGATTTTCCCGCCGGGCAGGCGCTTTGCGCAGCCGAGCAGCTTAATCACCCCGCCGCCGCTCTGGACATAGGCGACGTCCGCAAGCGCAATGCCCGAAATGCCCTCGGTGTGGACGGATTCCGGATACACATGCTTGCCGAAGCACAGCGACGCCAAAATGCAGATTTTGCGGCACGCGTCGTGTCCCTCCACGTCCGCGGTCGGGTCCTTTTCGGCGTAGCCGTTGTCCTGCGCCAATTTCAGCGCGTCGGCAAAGGACATGTTCTTTTCGATCATCATGGTCAAAATGAAGTTGGTCGTGCCGTTCAAAATGCCCGCGACCTCGTCAATCTCGTTGGCGGCAAGGCACTGCGTAATGGGGCGGATAATCGGGATGCCGCCGCCGACGGACGCTTCAAACAGGAAATTGACGTTGTGCTCCTCCGCCATTTTCAAAAGCTCGTAGCCCTTTGCGGCGACCAGCTCCTTGTTGGAGGTCACGACGCTTTTGCCCGCGCACAGCAGCTGCGACACAAACTCAAACGCCGGGTGCAGCCCGCCCATTGTCTCTACGACGATTTTGACGTCTTCGTCGTGCAGAATGATGTTGAAATCCTTAATAAATTTCCCCTCGTTCGGGTCGCCGGGGAAGTCGCGCAAATCCAAAATGTATTTCAATTCCAGCGACGGCTGCGTACTGCGTTTGACGATGCTCTCGTGGTTTTTGTTGAACACTTCCACCACGCCTGAGCCGACAGTCCCGTAGCCCATGACTGCGACGTACATAATCTCACATCCCAATTCTATTGATACAGATAGCATTTTAACACAAATCCCCCCGGATTCAAAGAAAAATTTTGGGCGGGCTATGCCATTTTCTAAAATTCTATGAATTTTTCGAATCCGCATTGTATCTTTCCGAAAAATAGTATAAAATGTATATATCAACCGCGGGCGAAGCCGTCCGCCGCTTCTGGAGGTACGCTTTGGCTTTGGACAAAGTCGAAAAACGACGAAACTTTATTATCAATACCGTCTACACCGTAATCATCATTGCGCTGTTTTACCTGGCGGTCAAATATGCGCTCGGCGTGGTCTGGCCGTTTGTGGTCGCCATTTTCTTAGCCATGCTCCTGCAGCGCCCCGTGGCGTTTCTGGTGCGCAAAACGCCGCTTCGCCGCGGCATTGCTTCGGTGATTCTCGTTTTGTTCATGCTCTGCATCGTCGGCTCCGTGCTCGCCTTTGTCGTGTACCGCATCGTCGTCGAGCTGCGCGGGTTCTTTGACTTTCTGCTGATGAAGCTTGAGGATGCAGACGCCTTTGCGACGCAGATTGTCACCTGGCTGCAAAACTCGCTTTCCTTTTTGCCGGAATCGCTTTCGGAGTCGGTCGTCGGCTATGTGCAGAATTTCCTCAACGACCTGTTGGGCGCGGAGGTGCACGCCGTCGCCGCAGCGGAGGCGCAGCGCGAAGCCGCCGCGGGCGGGTTCGACTTCTCCCTCCTTTCCGCGCCGCTGGGCGTGGTCTGGGGCACGGCCAAGCAGATTCCCATGGTGCTCGTGGGGCTGCTTGTGTGCATCGTGTCGTGCTGCTTCATGACCTCGGATTACCACACGCTGCGCACCATGATTCTCTCGCAGTTTCCGGAGAAACGCGCGCAGGAGCTGGTGCGTACAAAGCAGATTATCTTTTCAACGCTCGGCAAAATGGCCAAGGCGTATTCCGCGATTATCTGCATCACCTGTGCGGAAATCGCCATCGGCCTTGTCGTGCTCAAGCTGGCGGGCTTCTATGACGGCGGGTATATTTTCGCCATCGCGCTGATTACCGCCATTGTGGACATTCTGCCCGTGCTCGGGACGGGCACCATTTTGATTCCCTGGAGCCTGTGGTCGCTGTTCACCGGCGATATCGGCTTCGGCATCGGCCTTTTGGTCATTTACGCCATCATCACCGTGATTCGCCAGGTCATTGAGCCGAAGCTCGTCGCGTCGCAGTTCGGCCTGCCGGCGTTCCTGACGATTATGGCGATGTACGTTGGCACGCAGCTGTTCGGCTTTATCGGGCTGTTTTTGCTGCCGGTTACCATCATGCTCTTAAAGGTCCTCAACGACGAGGGCATTATCCATATTTTCAAAAAGCGGGATTCGGATAAAGCAGCCGTCCAGGCTGCGTCGGCGCAGGGGGCCGCAGAGACAAAGGAGCAGAAAAACAGCCCATGAAAATCGACCTGCACTGCCATCTGCTTTGGGAGATGGACGACGGCGCCGCCACACCGGAAGAGTCGCTGTCGCTGTGTGAAAGCGCGGCGGCAAACGACATCCGCGTCATCGCCGCCACCCCGCATTTCATCGACTATGCCGAACTGGATACGTTCCTGTACCGCCGCCACGACCGTATGGAGGCGCTTCGCAAGGCGGTACGCCGCCAAAACCTGCCCGTCGAAATCTGCGGCGGCGCCGAGGTATTTTTGCACGAGGGCCTTTACGACGCCGGCGACCTTTCGCCGCTTACGCTCAACCGCTCGCGCTATCTGCTGTGCGAATATGCGCTGCGGCCGTTTGACCCGGGCGTCGTCCTGCCGCTGGCCGAGGAGATTTTCGACCGCGGCTTTGTGCCCGTCATTGCGCACCCGGAGCGTTACCCCACCTTTCACCGCCACCCGCAGCTCGTGTCGGAGCTTGCGGACATGGGCGCGCTGTTTCAAATCACGGCGGACTCGCTGACCGGGCGGCTCGGCGAACCGATTCGGGATTTTGCCCTGCAAATGCTGCTCGACGGCACGGCGGACGTCCTTGCGACCGACGCGCACCACCCGGTCCGGCGCCCGAACACCCTGGACGATATGATTCCCCTGTTCCCGGCGACCCTGCCCGCCGCGCTGGTCACGCACGCGACGCTGACCGCGCCCGCTAAAATTCTGCAGAACCGTGCGCCCGAAGAGGTGCGGCGCCGCGCGTAACCGCAAGTTTACGCCGTGTTCACACCGCCGTTCTCTTTTGTTCACAGGCGGCGCGTATACTGGCAGACAGACGGATTAAGGAGTCGGTTTTTTGAACGGGTTTCGTGACAAGTTTTATCGGTTCATGGCGGGGCGCTATGGGATGCGCGCGCTGGGGGACCCCATGCAGTTCCTCATTTATGCGGTCTATCTCGTTTTGGTGCTCGTGCAGTTTTTTACGCGGCTGCGCATCATCAGCTTATTTGAGCTCGTGCTCATCGGCCTAACGCTTTTCCGCGTGCTGTCGCGCAACATTCCCGCCCGCGAACGGGAAGCGCAAAAGGTTTACGCCGCATACATAAAGCTGCGCGACGCCTGGCGTTTTCGCGGCGCGCGCGCCGAGGAACGCCGGCAAAAGCGCGCCGTACAAAAAGAACGCCGCCGCGACAAGGAACACATCTACCGCGAATGTCCGAACTGCGGCGCGACGCTGCGCCTGCCCCGAAAGAAGGGGAAGCACACGGTCCGCTGCCCGCGCTGCGGCGTTGATTTCGGCGTAAAATGTTAGCGGCAATATAAAGAGAACGGCCGCCGGAATTTCGGCGGCTTTTTTGCAAATCGGGAGGCGTTTTCATGGACGCAGAACAACATTCCCTGTTTGAAAACCCGCAGGACACCCCGCTTGCGGCGCGGCTTCGTCCGCAGACCTTAGACGAAATTGTCGGGCAGCAGCACCTCCTTGGCGAGGGCAAGGTGCTGCGGCGGCTTATCGAAAGCGACCGCATTTCCTCGATGATTTTCTGGGGGCCGCCGGGCGTCGGCAAAACGACGCTTGCGCGCGTCATTGCAAACCGTACCAAGGCGACGTTCATCAATTTTTCGGCGGTCACAAGCGGCATTAAGGAAATCCGCGCCGTCATGCAGCAGGCGGAGGACAACCGCCGCTTCGGCGAGCGCACCATTGTGTTCGTCGATGAAATCCATCGCTTTAATAAGGCGCAGCAGGACGCGTTTCTCCCCTTTGTCGAAAAGGGCAGCATCATTTTAATCGGCGCGACGACGGAGAACCCGTCGTTTGAGGTCAACGGGGCGCTTTTGTCGCGCTGCCGGGTGTTCGTGCTGCAGGCCTTAAGCACCGAGGACCTCGTGTCGCTTTTGTCGCGCGCGCTTTTCGACCCGCGCGGCTTCGGCGGGCAAAACGTACGCATCGAGCCCGATATGCTCGAAACCGTCGCGAACTTTGCCAACGGCGACGCGCGCGCCGCGCTTTCCACGCTCGAAATGCTCGTGCTCAACGGCGAAACGGACGAAACCGGCGTCACGGTGACGCGCCAGACGCTT
Organism: uncultured Eubacteriales bacterium; assembly: GCA_949299505.1. Lineage (GTDB taxonomy): Bacteria > Bacillota > Clostridia > Oscillospirales > Acutalibacteraceae > Fimenecus. Next base: position 6,321 of record CASGAS010000055.1, on the reverse strand, counting down.
GAGCAATGCACCGCGCGCAAATCCCTGCTCTACGACAAAAACGGCGAGGAGCACTACAACCTCATCTCCGCGCTGCACAAGTCCATGCGCAATTCCGACCCCGACGCGGCGGTTTACTGGCTTGCGCGGATGCTGGAGGCGGGCGAGGACCCGCTGTACGTCGCGCGGCGCATCACGCGGTTTGCAAGCGAGGACGTCGGCCTTGCCGACCCACGCGCGCTCGAAATCTGCGTCGCCGCGTACCAGGCGTGCCACCTTATCGGCATGCCCGAATGTACGGTGCACCTGACCGAAGCGGTCGTCTACCTGTCGCTTGCGCCGAAATCCAACGCGCTGTATCTTGCCTACGGCCGCGCAAGCAAAGACGCGCTCTCCCAGCTTTCCGAGCCCGTGCCGTTGCAGCTGCGCAACGCGCCGACGAAGCTCATGAAAGAACTCGACTACGGCCGCGACTACCAATATGCGCACGACACGGCCGACAAGCTGACCGATATGCAGTGCCTGCCGGACAGTCTGCTTGGCAAAAGCTACTACCGCCCGACGCGCGAGGGGCTCGAGAGCCGGTTTTACGACCGGTTCGAGCAAATCAAGGCCTGGAAAAAGGCGCACGCAGCGCCGAAGGACGAAAAAGACGGGACAGAAGCGTGTCCCGTCTTTTTGCATATTTTCCTGGATATTTCAGATTTCCTCGGCAAACTTGCAAAAAAATGGCCGTTTTATACAAAAAAGCGGATTTACATTCCGGTCGGAACATGCTAAAATAGAAGCGTAAAATGGTGTGATTCGCCGTTTTGTGCAAGACTTTATCCGAAAGGACTGACCCCCATGGAGCGTTATTTTCACCCGGAGATTGAATGTGCGAGCCGGGAACAGATTCGCGCCTGGCAAAACGAACGCCTGGTGCCGCAGGTCCGCCATGTCTATGAAAACGTCCCGTACTACCGGCATTTGATGGAGGAAAAAGGCGTCACGCCCGACGACGTACGCTCTATTGACGACCTTTACAAGCTGCCGTTTTTGACGAAGGAGGATTTGCGCATCGCCTACCCTTACGGGCTCATGGGCCGGCCGCTGTCCGACTGCGTGCGCATCCAGTCCACAAGCGGCACAACGGGCCGGCGTGTGGTCGCCTTTTACACGCAGCACGACCTGGACCTCTGGGAGGATTGCTGCGCGCGCGCCATTGTCGCGGCGGGCGGCACCAGGGACGACGTCTGCCACGTCTGCTACGGCTACGGCCTGTTCACCGGCGGTCCCGGGCTCAACGGCGGCTCGCACAAGGTCGGCTGCCTGACGCTGCCCATGTCCTCGGGCAACACCGACCGGCAAATCCAGTTCATGTGCGATTTGGGCTCGACCATTCTCTGCTGCACGCCCTCCTATGCCGCGTATCTTGCCGAAAGCATCTGCGAGCGCGGGCTGCGCGACCAGATTAAACTCAAAGCCGGTATTTTCGGCGCGGAGGCCTGGACCGAGGAAATGCGCCAGGACATCCAGAACAAGCTCGGGATTAAGGCGTACGACATCTACGGCCTGACCGAAATTTCCGGCCCCGGCGTTTCGTTTGAATGCTGCACATCAACGAGGACCACTTCATCCCCGAAATCATCGACCCCAAGACCGGCGAGGTCCTGCCCGAGGGCAGCGTCGGCGAGCTCGTCTTCACCTGCATTACCAAAGAGGCGTTCCCGCTGCTGCGGTACCGCACGCGCGACATCTGCGTGCTCAACTATGAAAAATGCCCCTGCGGGCGTACGCACGTGCGTATGTCCAAGCCGATGGGCCGCAGCGACGATATGCTCATCATCCGCGGCGTCAACGTGTTCCCGTCGCAGATTGAAACGGTCCTGCTCAACAAGGGCTACCCGGCGAACTACCAGATTCTTGTTTCGCGTGAAAACAACAGCGACAAGCTCGAGGTGCAGGTCGAAATGACGCCGGAGATGTTCTCCGACAACCTCTCGCAGGTCGCGTCGCGTGAAAAGGAGCTGGTGGACGCGCTCAAATCTATGCTCGGCATCCACGCCATTGTCAAGCTTGTCGCGCCCAAGACCATCGCCCGCAGCGAGGGCAAGGCCGTGCGCGTGATTGACAAGCGCAACCTGTATTGAGAAAGGAGCCCCGCCATGACCATCAATCAGATTTCCGTTTTTCTGGAGAACCGCCCCGGGCAGCTTGCGGAATTTACGAAGCTGCTGGAAGAAAACCAGATTGACATGCGCGCGATGACCATCGCGGAAAGCCAGGATTTCGGCATCCTGCGCCTGGTGGTCGACGACCCGTATAAGACCGTCAGCGTCGTAAAGGAGGCCGGCTACATCTGCGCCGTGACCCCGGTGCTCGCCGTGGAAATTCCCGACAAGCCCGGCAGCCTTGTCGGGATGCTCGCAAAGCTCGGCGAGGGCGGCGTCAATCTGGAATACACCTACGCCTTTACCGCGCGCAAAAAGGACGCGGCGTATATGGCGCTGCGTGTCAACGACCCGGAAAAGGCGGCGAAGCTTTTGTCCGAAGCGGCCGGGGCGCGCCCCCTGTGCCAGGAGGACCTCGGCACGCTGTTCGGCGAAGCGTAAGCGCCGAACGAAAGCATAACAAACGGACGTGCAAGACAGGCTTGCGCGTCCGTTTTTCTTTTCAACATTACAATTACAACGTCCCCGCCCAAAAGTCCGTCGTCTTGGAAAGCAGAAGCCCGAGCGCCAGCAGAACGGTCAAAAATATGACGTTGTACACCGTAAATTGCAGCAGGTATGCGCCGCGCTTTTGCGGGCAGTCGGCGGCAACGGCACGCACCCATTCGAGCGTATACGCGCCGCGCTCCAGGTGGATGTGCATATCCTCGCGCATGGACGGCCTCTCCCCTTCCCGCCGCTTTGCACGGCAAAAACCGTCAAAATCTTAGCACCGACTTCCCGCTTTGTCAATCTTTTGTCTTGACATCCCCCGCGGTTTTTGCTAAAATGTTTGGGCAGCGGACAAAGGCGGCAACGCCCCGCGGCTGTAACCGCATAGGGAAGCGTATCGAAGTGGTCATAACGGGCCTGACTCGAAATTTTGCGGGGAGTTGTCCGTTTCGTCCAGCCGGAACCTTGTAACCATGCGGGTTTTACCCGGTTCGAAAAACTGAATAATTTGCTGTTCTTTCCGTCAGTTCTTTCCAAAGCCTTTTTCTATCGAAAAAAAGCGAGGAAAAACGGCGGCTGAACATAGAGGGAGAGTTATCGAAGTGGTCATAACGAGCCGCACTCGAAATGCGGTTGTCCGCAAGGGCACGTGGGTTCGAATCCCACACTCTCCGCCATCGAAAAATCCAGTAACCATGCGGGTTTCTGGATTTTTCTTTTTTTGCGTTCGCTCCGAAAATCACCCGGTTTTGGGCTGTTCTTTCCAACATTTTGGAAAGAACAGCTTTTTGCTTTATTCCCCGCTTTTTTCTGCGTTTTGCTCCCATCTGCTGCCGAAATCGCCTGCTTCGGGAAGCGGCATTCCGCTCACCATCGCCTGCGCCGAGGAGAGTTTCGAACTGTAATCCAGATGGGCGTAGATATTCGCCGTGGTGGAAAAATCTGAGTGCCCCAGCCAGTCCTGAATCTGCTTAAGCGGCACACCGTTGGCAAGCAAGAGGGATGCGCAGCTATGCCTGAGGTCGTGGAAGCGCATTTTCTTCACGCCGTGCCGCTGGATGAATGCGGGAAATTGCGAGGTCAGGTAATCGGGCTTCATCCGCTCGCCCAGCTCATCTACGAATACAAAGCCGTCGTATCCATAGTTGTAGCAGTTGCCGCAGACCTGCTTGTTCAGCTCCTGTGCCGTCTTGACCTCTGCAAAATATTCCTTGAATCTTCCCACCAGCGGCAGGGTGCGCATACTGGATTTTGTTTTTGCCGATTCCTGCTCGATGATCTGCGTTTTCCCGCCCACATTGACGGAGGTAACCGTCCGTTTGATGGTCAGCGTTCCCCGCTCAAAGTCGATGGCATCCCACTTTAGCCCCAGCACCTCGCCACGGCGCAGACCGTAAAAGGCGGCGACTAAAACGGGAAGCTCCAGCTTTGTCCCCTTGACCACTTCAAATAAGTGTTGAAGCTCTGCCGCATCCAGAAATACCGGATGGAAATCGTTCTTCTTTGGGCGGTCTACCTTCATCGCTACGTTCTGCGTTACCAGATCGGTTTTCATGGCGTATTTCAGCGCCTGATGAATCACAGCGTGATAGTGGATGACGGAATTAGGCTTGACCGTCCGCAGCTTTTCGGAATAAAACTGCTGGATGTGCCTTGCTTCCAAGTCTTTCAGCGTGATCGGCTTATTTCGGAAATACGGCTCAATGGTCTGCTTCACCATGCTCTCATAGGAGCCGAAGGTGGTGGGCTTCACCCTGACCTTGACGATTTCCAGCCAGCCGAGCAGATAGTCTGCGAACAGCATATTGGAACAAAGCTCACCGATCTCTGCGGGTGGCTCAAAGGCGTTGCGGATTTTCACAAGCTCCGCTTCGGCTTTTCGTTTGTTTCCCTTTTCGGGAAGTCCGGTGGATATGTACTTGACATGCCGCTTGTTTTTGCTGTCGTAGAAGCTCAGCACAGCGTAGTAATACCCCTTTTTAACCTGTAAATGTCCTGATACCATATTTGTTTTACCTCCGTTCTTTGATTTGGCATTCACGGACAGTCCAGCACCGACAAGGCCATTGTACCCTGCCGGTGCCGTTCTTTCCATTGTGCGAAGGTCGTGCTCCGCACACATTTTCGGTTCGAATCAACGGCTGTCTCTGTCCCGCTCCCGTCTGCGCTGCCATTGTTCCAACAGCTTGATGACCGTATCGCAGACCTGCTTGTCCGTGTAACTCTTCGGGAAATATTTGCGAATGTCCTCCCGCTTGAATCTGTACTGCTCCTGTTGATTGGGCTTTTGCTCGGCGAGGATGTCGTAGATTGTCCGGTCTTGCAGCACTCCCTCCTGCGAGAGTTTTTTAAGCCGTATGCTTTGTGCGTGAGAGGGAGTACAGTCGTTTAGCTCCATTGCGTTTAACAATACCCGTTGTTCCGACTGCTCTAAGTACGAAATTTCTACCGCAGGGTTAAAAGCAATTTTTCCGTCGTCCACCATTTCCAGAAGCTCGGGAATCAAGTAAGTTAAGCGGATATAGCGTTGGACTTGCCGCTCGCTATCATCGCTTTCTTTGCTCACTTGTGTTACGCTCAATAACTTCTCGCCAACTTGGCGAGAAGTTATACCTTGATGCTTGATTGCTTCCAGCTTCATCTTATAGGCAAACGCTTTTTCACTGGGCAAAATATGTTCTCGTTGCAGGTTGGCGTCCACCATTGCAATAACTGCTTCATCGTCGCTCATCTCCCGAATGATTACGGGCATTGTTTCAATGCCAAGCACCTGACACGCCGCCAGCCTTCTATGCCCGGAGATCAGTTCATAGCCGCCCTCCGGCAAAGGACGAGCGAGCGCCGGTGTAAGTGTCCCGAATTTCTGGATACTCTCCATCAGGCGTTTCATCTCGTCATCATTTTGGATTTTGAACGGATGATCCTTAAACGGGTGCAGCTCAGTAAGCGGAATCTCTTTCACCCGTTCCAGCTTTGCATCGTCCCGTTCCTCCTGTGAGGAAAACAGCTCATCTAATGAATTCATTTGTAAAGTAAAATCAGATTTTCGTTTTGTCATTGTGTTTGCCTCCTCTATTGCCATTTCAGATTGCTTTCACCGGGGCGGAGAAACACCGCTTCGATGTCCGCCTGAAACTTGTGCCAGCGCAGGGCTTCCGCTTTCAGCATCGGCGTGTCAATAAAGCCGAGTGTATTTGCTTTCACTGCAAGCTGGTTGATGTTGTTGCCGATGGCGGAAAGCTGGCGCATTGCTTCATAAAATCTTGCGTCCGGCTTTTCCTTCGGCTCGTAGCCGTGTAACAGGATGCGGATCACTGCTGTCTCTGTAATTCCGCAAAGCTTTGCCTTGCGTTTTAATTCTCTGGCGTCCTGTGGGGAAAGCCAGAATTGCTTTTAACTCTTCGTTTCATCTTTTTCATCCTTTCTTTACGAGGTATTAGGGTGCGCCCTAACGAGATTCACCGTTTTACGACTTTTGGGAGTATAAACGGTCTGCTCGCTAAGATAACGCAGCCTAAAACCGCTGTCTTGTATTATCTACTTTAGGAAATCCTCTATCGTGCTTATCCGATGGAGGATTTCGCTTCTTTCGAGTGATTCAAAATCCTTTTTCAGTTGTCGGATAAGCCGAAAAGTCTTGTAGATTTTCTCATCGGTTGCGGCTTTTACATCTTTTCCAAGCCCCAGCCTTCTCAGG
>CASGAS010000054.1 GCA_949299505.1 uncultured Eubacteriales bacterium | reverse complement strand
CCTTTAACAGAACTGCACAGTATACGGAAGACGGTCACGCCAGCATCGGCGCACAGACCGATACCATCAACCAACTTCTCGGTTCGCTTAGCGAAGGCACAACTTTAGATACCGTTGTCGGTATGTTCAACGGTGCGAACGCTCCTGTAACGGTTAGCGTTCCGGCCGGCCAGACGGCGGATGATTTGGTTACTGCTGGCACGCTCAATGCAATTACTAAGGATTATGCGCTGATGACTACCCAGCTTACTGCGGATGACATTCGGATTGTCAGCCAGGATCCCGAAGCCGGTACATATACCGTTCTTCTTAAAAATGTGGACAATCCGAACAGACGTGCGGATTGCGGTTTGACCCGTTTTACCAATGACTATTTGGTACAGAACGAGGTTGCAGACCTGCTCAAGAACGAGTTACCGCTTAATCAAGAAAGCTTCGAGTTATTGAAACTGACCGACCTTGAAATGAAATACAGCAACATTGCCGTTTCGTTCCAGGTCGACCCGACCGGCGCGCTGAAGACTTTGAGCTATCAGTATCAGGCATATAGCAAATTCACCGTCAGAACCAACACGGTTCAGATTATCGGCGCGGCAACCACGCAGACAGTGAATACGTATACATTCGGATAAAACCTGTTTTGAATCCCATAAAAAAAGCCCTCCCATTTTTGGGAGGGCTTTTTGTTCGCTTTATTTTTTATAGAGCAAAAGATTCGGAAGCATGTTCTGCTTCAGTTTACAACGTGAATAGGGTGACCGCTGCAAAATGCTTCAATGTTTTCTTTGAAAATGCCCAACAACCGTGCGCGGGTTTCATAAGCCGCCCAGGCAATGTGCGGGGTAATCAGGCAGTTTTTCGCCGTTAAAAGCGGGTTGTCGGGTTTCGGCGGCTCGACCGAAAGCACGTCGAGTCCCGCGCCGGCTATGCGGCCCGCGTTTAGCGCATCAGCAAGTGCCCGGTCGTCCACAACCGGCCCGCGGGACGTGTTGATAAGATAGGCGGTTTTCTTGCAGCGCGCCAAAAATTCCGCGTTCACAAGCCCTTGCGTTTTATCGGTTAACGGGCAGTGCAGGGTAATAAAGTCCGCCTGTGCGGCAATTTCTTTTGTTGTCGCCCAAGAAAAGTTTTTGCGGTGGCTTTGGTCGGTTTCGTGCCCGGAGCTTGCCAAAATCCGCATATCAAACGCTTCGGCAATGTCCGCAACCTTTTGCCCGATTTTGCCGAACCCGATAATCCCGAGCGTCTTGCCCGAAAGCTCCGAAAGCGGAGCTTTCCAGAAGCAGAAATCCGGACAGCGGCACCATTCGCCCGCGCGCACCGCCTCGGCGTGCAGGGCCACGCGGTTCGCAAAGGCCGTCAGAAAGGCGAACACCAGCTGCGCGACCGCCGTGGTCGAATAGGCCGGAATGTTGGAGACGGGCACGCCCTTTTCCCGCAGATACGCGCCGTCGACGACGTTGTAGCCGGTCGACAGCAGCGCCACAAAGCGCAGACGCGGCATTGCGTCGATTTCCGCTTTCGTCAGCGGGGTCTTGTTCGTCACCACCACGTCCGCGTCCCTTGTGCGTTCCGCAATTTTGCCGCGCGGGGTGCGGTCGTACACCGTGACGTCGCCGTAGGCCGAAAGCCAGTCCCAGCTTAAGTCCCCGGGATTCGTGGTGTAGCCGTCCAAAATCACAATGTTCACGGGCAAAGCTCCCTTCTCAGATGTTAGATGCCGGATATTAGATATGAAATGGTAGACATTAGACCGCGTAGCGGCGGCAAAAACACCGCCCCTACGGGTGCGAATTTTCAGCATCTGCACAGCCGCAAACCGCTTGGCAACCCAACCGCCATTTTCCACGGCGCGAGCTTGTCCCCCGCCCTACGGTGGGTTTCTACAGTTTTTCAGCGTTTTCGCACCGCCGGAAGCAGTCTGGTTGCCCAACCCCTCGGGCGGGCGTGGAAATCCGCCGGATTCGGGCGCCCTTTTGTCCGCCGCGCGGGCTGGCCTCTAGAATCTAAAAACTACCGTCTATATTGTACCACAAATCCCCCGCCGGGGGCAAAATTTTTTTGGCCGGGGAAATGTTGACCGAAAAAGGGAATTGTTATACAATAGATACACTATACTGGTCATTTCTGCGGCAAAGGGGGCAAGGCGATGGCGCACAGGAAGCTGAACCGGCGGCGTCTTTTTGATTTTTTCGGCGGCGCGGCGCTGGCGCTGAGCCTTGCGCTGTTCTGCGCGGCGCTGCTGTTCCAGGACCCGGATTTTCTGGCGCGGTACGACGATTTGATGCGCAAAATGTCGGAGTTTGAATACGCGGTGGCAACGCTGCCGTACCGCGGGCTTGTCGTCGCGGTGATTCTGCTTTTGTTTCTTTTGAAAGCGGTCCTGCCCGTGCCCGTAGGGGCGGTGTGCGTCATTTCCGGTATGGCGTTTCAAACGCCGCTTGCCGTCGCCATCAACATCGCGGGCTATATGCTGCTTGCCGCCATCAAATATTCGTGGGGGCGGCACGTCGGCGGCGGGCTTTTTCACAAGCTGCTTTTGCGCTATGAAAACGTCGAACGCGTCTTAAAAAGCGGCGACAACCGCGTCAAGGGCGCGCTGCTGTTCTGCTTTCGGCTCGTAAGCGCGCCGATGAACACCGTCAGCCAAATCTACGGCGCGATGGGCTTCGACTTCCGCGTGTACCTGCTGCTTTCCTTTTGCGGCTTTTTGCCGAAGCTTTTGCCGCTGAGCTTTATCGGCCGCAATGTCTACGACCCGTTTTCCATGGCGTTTCTGCTGCCGATTGTTTTGCTGCTGTTCATCTCGGGCGTCGCCGTTCTGGCGCTCAACCGGGTGCTCATATTTTACAACAAAAAAAGCACGGCCAAAGAAGAAAAAAACCAGCCGGACGGCGCAAAATAAGGCTGTCCGAAGAAAGGAAGTTTCCCCATGCCGAACGTACAGGAACTCAAAACCGCGCTGCTTTCCGGCGGCTATGACGAGCGTCTTCGCCGCGTCTATGTGACCGACGAGGCCGTGCGGGACCAGCGCGCGCGCTACGCCGCGCTTGCCGAAACCTTTGCGGCGCTTTACGACGGCTCGCGCGACGTGCGCCTCTTTTCCGCGCCGGGGCGCACCGAGGTTGGCGGCAACCATACCGACCATAACCACGGGCGCGTGCTGGCGGCGGGCATCAATCTGGACGCGGCGGCCGCGGCGGCGAAAAACGACGAAAACATCGTCCGCGTCAAGTCTGCGGGCTACGATATGGACGTCGTCGACCTTTCGGACCTCTCTGTCCGCCCGGAGGAGACCGGCCATTCCCCCGCGCTGGTGCGCGGCATGTGCCAGGGCTTTCTCAACTACGGCTACCGCGTCGGCGGCTTCGACGCGGCGACCGCCTCCCAGGTGCTTTCCGGCTCGGGGCTGTCGTCTTCGGCGGCTTACGAGGTGCTCGTGGGCGTGATGCTCAACGAGCTTTACAACGACGGCGCGGCGGACGCGGTGACCATTGCGAAAATCGCCCAGTACGCCGAAAACGAATACTTCGGCAAGCCCTGCGGCCTGATGGACCAGACCGCCTGCGCGGTGGGCTCGTTTGTGACGATTGACTTTGCCGACCCGAAAAACCCCGTGATGGAGGAGATCAAGTTCGACTTCGCCGCCTGCAAGCACGCGCTGTGCATTGTGGACACAAAGGGCAGCCATTCCGATTTGACCGACGAATACGGCTTTATCCGCGCGGAAATGGAAAGCGTCGCCGCGTACTTTGGGAAATCCGTGCTGCGCGAGGTGCCCGAGGCGGACTTTTACGCCGCCCTGCCCGAGCTTCGCAAAACGGTCGGCGACCGTGCGCTTTTGCGCGCCATCCATTTCTACAACGACAACGCCCGTGTCGAAAAGGAGGTCGCCGCGCTGCGCGCCGGGGACTTCGAGGCGTTCAAGCGGCAGGTTCTGGAAAGCGGCGAATCCTCCTTTATGTACAACCAGAACGTCTTTTCCGTCAAACAGCCGCAAAACCAGCCCGTCGCGCTCGCACTTGCGCTTTCGCAGCAGATTCTGGCGGGCCGCGGGGCGTGGCGCGTCCACGGCGGCGGCTTCGCGGGCACCATACAGGCGTTCGTGCCGCTGGATGCCCTGGACGAGTACCGCGCCGCCATGGAGCGCGTGTTCGGCGAAGGAACCTGCTATGTGCTGTCCATCCGGCCGGTGGGCGGCGTAGAGATTTAACCCGGAAAGAAAGGACGGGAAACGTATGCAGACGACCGCGCTTTTGCGCACGCTGACGGAGCTTTCCGGCGTCTCCGGCGATGAGCGCGCCGCCGAACAGGCGGTGCAGGCGCTGCTGGCGCCCTACGGCGAGGTGTATACGGACGCGCTGGGCAGCGTGGTGTGCACGGTGAACCCCGGCGGGAAGCGGCACATCCTTTTGGACGCGCATCTCGACCAGGTCGGGCTTATTGTTTTGGAGGTCACCGAAGCGGGCTTTCTGCGCGCCGCGCCCTGCGGCGGCATTGACCGGCGGACCCTGTGCCACTGCGACATGACCGTCCACGGCCGCGAGGCGCTGTTCGCCGTTGTGACCGGCACGCCCCCGCACCTTTCGGACGACGACGCCGGCAAGGTTCCCGAAACGGTGCTTCTGGACGTCGGCCTTTCCAAAGAACGGGCGGCGGCGCTGGTTTCCCCCGGCGACCGCGTGACCCTGCGCCCGCAATTCCGCACGCTTTTGGGGACGCGCGTCTCGGCGCCCGCGCTCGACGACCGGGCGGGGCTGTGCGTCCTGCTGCTGACGCTCGAAGCCTTGCAAAACACCGGCTTTTCCGACGCCCTGACCGTCGTATTCTCAAGTCTGGAGGAGACGACTGAGGGCGGCGCGCGCACCGCGGCGTACCGCGCAAACGCGGACCTCTGCCTGGCGGTCGACGTGACCTTTGCCAAAACCCCGGACGAAAAGGCCGAGGAGACCGGGCCGCTCGGCGGCGGGCCGATGATCGGCTTCGCCCCGTCTTTGACGCGCGCGGTGAGCCTGGCGCTTCAGAAAACCGCCGAACGCTGCGGCGTGCCGGCAAGACCGGAGGTCATGGGCGGGTCGAGCGGCACGAACGCCGACGTCATGGGCGTTGCGGGCGCGGGGGCAAAAACCGGGCTTCTGTCCGTCCCGCTGCGGTACATGCACACCGGCGTCGAGGTCGTTGACACCCGCGACGTGGAAAATACCGCGCGGCTGCTTGCGGAATTTTTGCTGCGGGAGGTGCAGACGGTATGCTGAAGGACATGGAAACGCTGCGGGCGCTGTGCATGCTCGACGGCGCTTCGGGGCGCGAGGACGCGGTGCGCGATTTCGTGCGCGAACGTCTCCCGGCGGACGCCGCGGTCACCGTGGACGCGCTGGGCAACCTCATCGTCGAAAAGCGGGGCCGTGCGCGCGCCGCAAAAAAGGTCGCGCTGTTCGCGCATATGGACGAGGTCGCGCTTCTCGTTACGCACATCACCGACGACGGCTTTTTGCGCTTTGCGCCGGTCGGCGGCATAGAGCCCGCCGCGCTGTTCGGCAAAACGGTGCGGCTCGAATCCGGCAAAGCGGGCGTTATCGGCGGCAAGGCCGTCCACCATCTTGCGAAGACGGAACGCGAAACGCTGCCCAAAACGGATACGCTTTGCATTGACGTCGGCGCGCTTACGAGCGCCGAGGCCGAAACGGCGGCGCGCCTTGGCGACAACGCCTATTTTGATTCGGAATTTACCGCCTTTGGCGACGGCTTTTTGAAGGCCAAGGCGCTCGACGACCGCGTCGGGGTTTGGCTGCTGCTTTCCCTTTTGCAAACGGAGTTGCCCTTTGACTTGACCGCCTGCTTTACCGTGCAGGAGGAAATCGGCACGCGCGGCGCGGCGGCCGCGGCGTTTGCCGTGCAGCCCGATTTTGCGCTGGTGCTCGAATGCACCACGGCCGCGGACCTTGCCGACGTCCCGGCGGACCGGCAGGTCTGCGCGCTCGGAAAAGGGCCGGTCGTCACCTTTATGGACCGCGGCACGGTCTACGACCGCGGGCTTTATAAATTCGCCTTTGCGCGCGCCGAGGCGCTGGGGATTCCCTGCCAGACCAAGACCCGCGTCGCGGGCGGCAACGACGCCGCCGCGGTGCATCGGGCGGGGCGCGGGGTGCGGACGCTTGCCGTTTCCGTCCCCTGCCGCTATCTCCATTCGCCCGCGTGCGTGATAAAAGAAAGCGACGTCGTCCACACGCAGACGCTCCTTTGGGACTTGGCGGAACAGCTTTGCCATGCTGCGGCGGTTTGAGCCTTTGACCGACGACACCGGAAACGCGCTTTGCGCGCGCTTTCCGGCGGCTGCGGCGGCTGTGCTTGCGGCGGGCGTTGACGCGTACGAGACCGAAAGCGTCTGGGTGCAGACGTGCGGCGAACCGGCGTGTGCGGCGGCGTTCTGTATTTTGCAAAAGAGCGGCGCGGCGGCGGTCTATGCGCAGGCGGGCGCGGACCGTTCGGAGCTGCGCGCGTTTTTGCAGGCCGGCGGCGTCCGCACGGTGCGCGCCGGGGGACCCGCGTTTGCAGACGTCCCCGGGGCGGAGCGTATTGTTTTGATGACGCGCCGCACGCCGCCTGCGAAGAGAACCGCAGGACCCGCAGCGGCGGTGTGCGACGATTTTTCCGCGCTTTATAGGCTGCTGTGCCGCGCGGCGGGGCTGTCCGCCGACAGCATGCAGGCAAACGCCTGGGTCGCGCGGGCCGCCCGGTCCTTTTTTGCCGGACGGGCGTGCGCCTATGCCGCAAGGGGCGAGACAGGCGCGCTTGCCGCCACGGCGACGGTGCGCACGGTCGGGCGGTTCGCCGTGCTCGAGGACGTCGCCGCGCTGCCTGCGTACCGCGGGCAGGGGCTTGCGCGCGCCTGCGTCGAAGCGGCTTGCCGCCATGCGCAAGAAGCCGGATGCGTGCCGGCGCTTTTGTGCCGCGAGACGGCCGCCGGCTTCTGGACGGCCTGCGGGTTTGCCACGCAGGAAACCATATATACAGGGAAGTTGAGCAATGGGGAAATTTTTTGAAATTTCGGACACAATAGAAGCGGCCGGCCGCCGTGCCGAGGCGCGCGCCAAGGCGCAGTTTGCGCAAATCGACGCGTTGACTGAGTACAACCAGCAAAAGGTGCTTGCCGCCTTTGGGCGCTGCCGCGTGGACGAGGCCGATTTCGGCACGACCACAGGCTACGGCTATTCCGACCGCGGCCGCGAAACGCTCGACCGGCTCACGGCGGACATTTTCGGCGCCGAACGCGCCTTTATCCGCGCCGGGGCGCTTGCCTGCGGGACGCATACGCTTTCGGTCTGCCTGTTCGGCGTGCTGCGCCCGGGCGACGTGCTGCTGTGCGTCACGGGCACGCCGTATGACACGCTGCTGTCGACGATCGGCACCGACGGCGGGAAGTCGAAGGGCAAGGGCACGCTTGCGGATTTCGGCGTGCGGTACCGGCAGGTCGATTTGACCTCCGGCGACGCGCTCGACCTTGCCGCCATAGAGCGCGAGGCCGCGCGTCCCGACGTGCGCATGGTCTATTTGCAGCGTTCGCGCGGGTATTCCCTGCGCCACAGTCTGTCCATAGCGGAAATCGAGGCGGCCGCGGCGGTCGTCCACCGCGTCAACCCCCGCGCCGTCGTGATGGTGGACAACTGCTACGGTGAATTTGCCGAAAAACGGGAGCCGACCGAGGCCGGCGCGGACTTAATGGCCGGGTCGCTTATCAAAAACGCGGGCGGCGGCGTCGCGCCCTCCGGCGGGTATGTGGCGGGCCGCGCGGACTTGGTCGAGCTTTGCGCGTGCCGGCTGACGACGCCGGGCCTGGGGCTTGAGGTCGGCGCGACGCTCGGGCAGAACCGCGCGCTGTTCATGGGGCTTTTCCACGCGCCCCACGTCGTCGGCGAAGCGCTCAAAACCGCGGTGTTTGCCGCGGCGCTGTTTGAGGACCTGGGCTTTTCGGTTACGCCGCGCGCGGACGAAGCGCGGCACGACATCATAGAGGCCATCTGCCTTGAAAACGCCGAGCGGCTGGTTGCCTTTTGCCAGGGGCTGCAAAAGGGCGCGCCCGTCGACGCGTACGTCACCCCCGAGCCGTGGGACATGCCCGGCTACGACAACCAGGTCATTATGGCGGCGGGGGCGTTTACCGGCGGGTCGTCCATTGAGCTTTCCGCCGACGCGCCGCTGCGCGAGCCGTTCGCGGTGTGGATGCAGGGCGGTCTCAATTACCATACCGGCAAGGTCGGCGTGCTGCTTGCCGCCGAGGAGCTGCACCGCCGCGGGCTTTTATAAGAAAAAAGGATGGAGCACATGGAGTTACGGCATTTGAAAAGCGGCACGGACGTGCGCGGCGTGGCGGTAAACGAAGCCGCGCCGGAACAGATTGAATTGACCGACGAGGCCGTGCGGCGCATTGCCGCGGCCTTTGCCGATTTTCTGGCGAAACGCTGCGGCAAGCCCGTTTGCGCGCTTGCCGTTTCGGTGGGGCACGATTCGCGCGTGTCGGCCGAACGGCTCGAGGCGGCGGTGTGCGCGGCGCTTTGCGCAAAGGGCGTGCGGACGTTTGCCTGCGGGCTTTGCTCGACGCCCGCCATGTTCATGACGACGCAGACCGAGGACCTGGACGGCGCGGTGCAGATTACCGCAAGCCACCACCCCTGGGACCGCAACGGGCTGAAATTCTTTACGAAGCAGGGCGGCATTTCCGGCGGCGAGCTGCTCGAAATTCTGACGGCCGCCGAAGCCGCCGGGCCCGTCTCCGCGGCGCCGTCCGGCGCGGCGGAGCCCCTTGACTATATGCCGAAGTACGCCGCGCACCTGCGCGCGCTGATTTGCGGCGGGGTGCGCGCCGAGGACTACGACCACCCGCTTTCGGGCCTGCATATTGTGGTGGACGCGGGCAACGGCGTGGGCGGCTTTTACGCAACGCAGGTTTTGGCGCCTTTGGGCGCGGACACGTCGGGCAGCTGCTATCTTGACCCCGACGGGCGGTTCCCGAACCACATCCCGAACCCCGAAAACGCCGAAGCGATGGACAGCGTCCGCCGCGCGACGCTCGAAGCGGGCGCGGATCTCGGCGTGATTTTCGACACCGACGTCGACCGCGGGGCGGTCGTGACCGCCGACGGCGAGGAGATAAACCGCAACCGCTTGGTCGCGCTGGCCGCCTGCATGGCGCTGCGCGACGCGCCGGGCGGGACCGTCGTGACCGACTCGGTGACCTCCGGCGGGCTGACTCGCTTTATTGAAAACACCCTTTTGTATCTTATTGATAAGCAAGTTTTAAACTTTATTATAAGCCGCAATCCCTCTTTAAAACAATGTTTTGATTCTCGCGATGAAATTCGTCTTGAGGCCACCCGTTTGTTAGTTGAGAAAAACGAGAACACCTCCCTCTTTTCAAAGCCCATCTCTACCATATGCAATACGGATTTAGCTCGGGTTTATGCCCAAAATACCCTACAAGAAACCGCACAAAGCCTTTATCTTAAAAAATCTGACATCGCCTTTGTGATGGAGCAAAACAAGCTTTTAGGCTTAGTTACCAAATCAGATCTTACCTATCGCGCTCTAGCCCAAGGCCTTGATTATAAAACTCCAATTAACAAGATTATGAGCACTAATATCATAAGTATCGAAAGTACGCATACTATCTTTGAGGCTTTAGAGCTTATGATAAGTCATAATATTAAAAACCTCCCGGTTTTAGAAAATGGCGAGCTTTTTGGTTTAGTTGATGCCAAGATGCTCTTGCAAAACTCAATTTTGCAGGCTGTGTATTTAATCAAGCAAATCAAAAAAGAAACTTCGCTTAAAAATTTAAGCAAGCTTTGTCAAAAGAAACAAGATGTCTTTTTAACCCTTGCTCGCTTTAACCTGCCCCCTAAGATCATCCTTGAGGTTTTAAGCTCAATTGCCGATGCAACTTTAAGACGTTTGTGTGAGCTTGCAGAGGAGCGCCTAGGACCTGCCCCCTGTAACTTTGCTTTTATGGTTGCAGGATCACAGGCAAGAGAAGAGACACAAATCCTCTCAGATCAAGACAATGCCATCATTTTAGAGCGGGGTTTAAATGATGAGGAGAGCACCTACTTTACAAACTTCGCCTCTTTTGTCTGCTTAGGCTTAAACGATTGTGGTTATAAGCTTTGTGATGGCAATTACATGGCCACTAACCCTAAATTCTGCAAGAGTATCACGCTTTGGGAAGAGCAGATTAAAAAGTGGGTAAGCACCATTGATGCTAAATCCATGCTTGATTTATCGGTATTTTTAGAAATAAGACCGGTGTATGGCGATGAATTTTTAGTAAAGCGCCTGCAAAAGTTAATCGTTGAGACCTGCAAAGAGAGCAAACGCTTTTTAGCCTTACTTTGTGCCACCTGTCAAAGCACCACCCCACCTTTAGGGGTCTTCAGGCAATTTGTGTTAAGCCGCGATGGTCAAGACACCTTAGTCTTTAATATTAAATCTCAAGCAATTAATATCGTAACTGAGCTTGCAAGACTTTATGGCTTAGCTGCAGGATGTTTAAGTCCCAAAACCTCTGAAAGGTTACAGGCGGCATTAAAGGCAGGTCTTATGGATCAAGAAACGTATCGTGAATTATCCGAGGCCTTACAATTTTTACTTAGAATGCGCCTTGAGCATCAAAAATTAGCTTTAGAAA
>CASGAS010000053.1 GCA_949299505.1 uncultured Eubacteriales bacterium | reverse complement strand
CATTTTTCGGAACTCCGCCTCGCTGAGCACCGGAATGCCAAGCTCCGCCGCCTTGCGCAACTTGCTGCCCGCGTCTTCCCCGGCCAGCACATAGCTTGTTTTTTTGGAAACGGAGGAGGCCGTTTTGCCGCCGAACTGTTCAATGAGGTCGGACGCCTCCTTGCGCGTCAGGGTCGGCAGCGTGCCGGTTAAAACAAACGTAAGCCCCGCAAAGCGCGTGTCGACCACCTGCTTTTGCGACGCCATGTTGACGCCGGCTTCCCGCAGCGCGGCCAGCAGCGCCTTTGTCTGCGGCAGCGATAAAAACTGCAGGACCGCGTCCGCCATGATTTCACCGAATCCGTCTATGGAAAGCAGCTCTTCGCGCGAAGCGGCGCAGAGCGCATCCATCGTCCCAAAGTGTGAAGCCAGAAGCGCGGCGGCCTTTTGCCCGATGTGCCGGATGCCGAGCGCGAAAATGAGCTTTGCAAGGTCGTTTTTCTTGGAACGCGCCACGGCGTCGCACAGGTTGTCCGCGCTTTTTGCGCCCATGCCGGGCATTTTGGCGATTTTTTCGTAATCAAGGCTGTAGATGTCCGCGGCGTTTTGCAGCATCCCGTTTTGCACCAGCGCTTCGAGCACTGCTCCGCCCAGGCCCTCAATATCCATGGCGTCGCGCGAGCAGAAGTGGATGAGCATTCTAAGCAGCTGCGCCGGGCAGTCGGGGTTCGTGCACCGCACGGCCGCCTCGTCCGCCTCCCGCACGGCGGTCGCCCCGCAGGCCGGGCAGATGCGCGGCATGGCGTACGGCGCGGCGTCCGGGTCGTGCTGCACGACGGTAAGGACCTCGGGAATGATGTCGCCGGCTTTTCGCACAAGCACCGTGTCGCCTATGGAAATGCCCTTTTCCCGGATGAAATCTTCGTTGTGCAGCGTCGCGCGGCTCACCGTGGTCCCGGCCAAAAAGACGGGCGAAAGCACCGCCGTAGGCGTGAGCACCCCGGTGCGGCCGACGCCGATTTCAATATCCAAAAGCTTTGTTTCGCGTTCCTCGGGCGGATATTTGAAGGCAACCGCCCATTTCGGGAATTTTGCCGTGCTGCCAAGCCTCTCGCGCTGCGCAAAATCGTCGGTTTTGATGACCGCACCGTCAATGTCAAAGGGCAGGCTTGCCCGCGCGTCGCCGATGCGCCGGATTTCCTCGAGCGCCTCGTCTATCGTGTCGACCCGCTTGTAAGAGGGGATAACCGAAAATCCGAGCGTGCGCAAAAAGTCGAGCGACGCCTTGTGCCCGGCAAGCGTTTCGCCCGTAAGCTGCTGCACGTTGAATACGAAAATGGAAAGCCGCCGCTGCGCCGTGATTTTCGGGTCTTTTTGCCGCAGCGAGCCCGCCGCCGCGTTGCGCGGATTCTTAAACGGCTTTTCTCCGCGCAGCTCCTGCTCTTTGACAATGGCTTCAAAGGTTTTGCGGGGCATATAGACCTCTCCGCGCACTTCCAAAAACGGCAGCGCCCGGGGCAGGCGCAGCGGGACGGCGGCAATGGTGCGCAGATTGGCGGTGATTTCTTCGCCGACGTCGCCGTCGCCGCGGGTGCTCCCGCGTACCAGCACGCCGTCGCGGTACTCGAGCGAAACGGAAAGCCCGTCTATTTTCGGCTCGACGACATACTGCGCCTGCGGGCAAACGGCGCGCACCCGCGCGTCAAAGTCCCGGATTTCCGCTTCGGAAAAAGCGTCCTGCAGGCTTTCCATGCGCACCGTGTGCCGGACGGGGGAAAACGAGTTGTCCGCGCTGCCGCCCACGCGGTGTGTGGGGGAGTCCGGCGCCAAAAGCTGCGGGTACTGCTCCTCAAGCCCCTTCAGCTCCCGCATGAGCATATCGTAGGTGTAGTCGTCCACGTCGTTTTCGTTTTCGACATAGTACCGGTAAATATAGTGGTTGAGCTGTTTTGTAAGCTCTTGTACGCGTGCCGCGGCTTTTTCAAAGTCGGTCATAGGCTGCCTCCAAAGCGGGTCTTGTCTTTCTATTTATTGTAACATAAAAAATCATTTTTACAACCTCCCCGTGCATATAGAGTGGTAAATCCAGCACTTGCGTGTGAAAAGGGGTAAGGGTATGAAACGGATGCTGAGCGCGCTTTTAAGCGTCGTGATTTTGTGCGGGCTTTGGATGCCGGCTTCGGCGGAAAACACACAGGCGCAGGCCTTTCCGGAAATGCAGGTCGAGGTCAACGCCAAGGCTGCCGTGCTCATGGAGGCGAACACCGGCCGGGTGCTGATGGCGCAGAACGCCCACGGCAGGCTGTATCCCGCGTCCGTCACCAAAATCATGACGCTGCTTTTGGTGATGGAGGCGGTCGAAAGCGGAAAAATTGCGCTGACGGATACCGTGACCGCAAGCGCCGAAGCGGTCAGCAAGGGCGGCTCGCAGATTTGGCTGGAGGAGGGCGAGCAGATGACCGTGGACGAACTCCTGAAAGCCGCGGCGGTCGCCAGCGCCAACGATGCGTGCGAAGCGCTCGGGGAGTTTGTCGCGGGCAGCAGCACGGCGTTTGTCGCGATGATGAATGCGCGCGCGCAGGCGCTCGGGATGGAGGATACGCATTTCGTCAACTGCACGGGACTCGACGACACGACCACCGAACAGCTGACAAGCGCCTATGACGTCGCGCTGATGTCGCGCGAGCTGCTGCGCCACGAGCTTGTGCGGCAGTATTCGACGATTTGGATGGATACCCTGCGAAACGGGGAGACGGAGCTTGTCAATACGAACCGCTTGGTGCGGTATTACGACGGGATTACGGGACTTAAGACCGGCACAACCGAAAAAGCGGGCTGCTGCGTGAGCGCCACCGCCGCGCGCGACGGCCTTGAGCTTATCGCCGTGGTACTCGGCAGCGAAACCAGCGACGACCGCTTTAACGCCGCGCGCGCCATGCTCGACTGGGGCTTTGCCAACTTCGAGGCCGTATCGCTTTCTGTAGACGCATCGCTTTTGCCGCCCGTCGCCGTGCTCGGCGGCACGCAAACACAGGTGCAGCCGGTTTTCCCCGAACAGCTTTGCGTCGTGCTCGAAAAAGGCAAAGCGCAGTCCGTGACGCAAAAGCCGGACTTTGCCGCGTCCGTCGCCGCGCCGGTCGAGAAAGGGCAAAAGCTCGGGCAGGTCGCCTTTTTGCTGGACGGCGAGACGATAGCCGCCTGCGACCTGACTTCCCCGGACGCCGTCGGCCGGTTGACGTTTTTGGAAGCCCTGCGCCGCGTTGTGCGTCTTTTGGGCGGCGTTACGCAAGAATTTTCCGAAAATTCATAATTTCGTATTGAAAACAAGCGGGTTTTAGGATAGAATAAAACCATCAAAGATAACAGGTCCGTTTAGAAAGCGGCAAAAAGGGGTAAACACACGCACATGTCCATTCGTTTGAACACCAAGTATCTCAACGGCTTCCTTTCGGAAGATGATTTTTCCGCAGTCGCAGAAGAGGCGGCGGCGGCGCACCGGGCGCTTCGCGAAAAGACCGGCGCGGGCAGCGATTTTCTCGGCTGGGTCGATTTGCCGGTGAACTATGACCGCGACGAATTTGCCCGCATCCAAAAAGCGGCGGAAAAAATCCGCCGGGACTCCAAGGCGCTTGTCGTCATCGGCATCGGCGGCAGCTATCTCGGCGCGCGCGCGGCCATCGAATACTGCACGTCGCAGAATTACAACCTGGTCTGCAAGGACACGCCGAAAATCTATTTTACGGGCAATTCCATCAGCTCTTCCGCTTTGCAGGAAGTGGTTTCGCTTGTCAGCGACTGCGACTTTTCCGTCAACGTTATTTCAAAATCCGGCACGACGACCGAACCGGCCGTGGCGTTCCGGGTGTTCCGCGAATTGCTGGAGACCAAATACGGCAAGGAGGAGGCGGCGCGCCGCATTTATGTGACGACCGACAGGGAAAAGGGCACGCTGAAAGGCCTTGCCGACCGCGAGGGGTACGAAACCTTTGTGGTGCCGGACGACGTCGGCGGGCGCTATTCCGTTTTGACGGCCGTGGGGCTTTTGCCCATAGCGGCGGCGGGCATTGACATTGACCGCATGATGGCGGGCGCGCGCAACGCGCGGGAGGCCTATCAAAGCGACGATCTTTTTGAAAACGACTGCTGCAAATACGCGGCGGCGCGCAACCTGCTTTATCGCAAGGGCAAGCGCGTGGAGATGATGGTCGCCTACGAGCCGGACTACACGATGATGAACGAGTGGTTCAAGCAGCTGTTCGGCGAGTCGGAGGGCAAGGAGAACAAGGGTTTGTTCCCGGCGTCCGCCGTTTTTTCCACCGACCTGCACTCCATGGGCCAGTATATTCAGCAGGGCGAACGGCTCCTGTTTGAAACGGCCGTTGTTTTCGACAAGCCGAAAACCGACCGCGTTATCGAGCCGGAGGCGGAGAACCTGGACGGTCTCAACTTCCTTTCCGGCAAGACGGTGAGCTTCGTCAACCGCAAGGCGTTCGAGGGCACGGTGCTTGCGCACGTTGACGGCGGCGTGCCGAACCTGGTGCTTGAGCTGCCCGAAATGAGCGCCTACACCTTCGGGTATCTGGTCTATTTCCTGGAGACGGCGTGCGCGGTTTCCGGCTATATGCTGGGTGTGAACCCGTTTGACCAGCCGGGCGTGGAGAGCTACAAGCGCAACATGTTCGCGCTGCTGGGCAAGCCCGGCTACGAAGCGCAGACCCGCGAGCTGGAAGCACGGCTGCGCACCTGATTTCGGTTCCGTTTTTCCGCAGCTGCGGAAATCACATAAAATCATACAGGAGGAGATTCACATGGTATCTCTCATCATCGGGCACAAGGGCTCGGGCAAAACCAAACTGCTGGTGGACAAGGTCAACGAAGCCATCGAGCATTCCGACGGGCACGTGATTTGCGTGGAAAAGGAGACGAAGCTTACATACGACGTCAACTACCGCGCGCGCCTGGTTGCAACCGACAGTTATTTCGTTTCGGGCTTTGACGCGTTTTACGGCTTCTTAAGCGGCCTTTGCGCGGGCGACCACGACGTGACCGACATTTTTGTGGACGCGACGTTCCGCATCGGCGGGCGTGACTATGAGCAGCTTGCCGACTTTTTGAAGAAGGTGGACGACCTCTCCAAAATGACGGACACGCGCTTCTGCTTTACCATTTCCACGGACCTTGAGAACCTCCCCGAGCGTATGTTCGCGTATTGCGAAAAAATCAACTGACTTGTTTTTAGCTTGCGCGCGAGGGCTACGGGCCTTCGCGCGCTTTTTTGCTTTTTTGCGTCTGCAAAATTTCGCAAACTTTTTGTTGACAAAAGCGCGGTATGCCTATATAATATTTGTTGCGTTAAGACGAGGTATGTTATGGTTTTGGATTTGGAACCGGTCTTCAACAACATCGGGATGCGTCTTCCTTTTGCGTTTTCATTCGTGATGGAGGATGTGCCGGAAGCCGGCCCCGTCACAGCCGAGGGCACGGTGGAGAATCGCGCCGGGATCGTGACGTTTTCTGCAACGGTCTCTTTTGTACGGCACACGGCCTGTGACCGCTGCTTAAAGGCGCTTACGCTTCCGGTGGAAAAGCAGGTGTCCCATGTGCTTGTGCAGCAGCTTGCGGATGCGGCGGACGACGCGTTTGTCGAAGTTCCCACGCTGCGGCTCGACGCGGACGCGCTTTTGCGGGAGGACATCCTCCTGCAGCTTCCGACCAAGACCCTTTGCCGGCCGGATTGCAAGGGCTTATGCGCGCAATGCGGCGCCGACCTGAACGAAACGGACTGCGGCTGCAAAAAAGCGGTCGACCCACGGCTTGCGGTCTTGCAGCAGCTGTTGACAGAGGAACCCTCGTAATAAAGATAAGGAGAGCTTGATATGGCAGTACCGAAGAGAAGAGTTTCCAAAGCGAGACGCGACAAGAGACGTTCCAACGTCTGGAGAATGACTGCGCCGGAGCTGCAGAAGTGCCCGCATTGCGGCGAATACAAAAGAGCCCACAGAGTCTGCGCAGCCTGCGGTTATTACAACGGCCGCCGCGTTGTGGTCAAGGACGAGGCCTAAAGTCATTCGCATCATTGCCGGAACCAAGGGCGGAGAAGTGCAGTCTTCCCCGCCTTTTTCTCGTGCTTGAAAGGAGGGGCCTATGGCAGTCCGGATAAACGGCGTGCGGCGGTTTTCGCGCTGCTGGCTCGCCGGCGTGCGCGCGGGCGACCGTCTGCTTTCCATCGACGGCAAAACGGTCGAGGACGTGCTCGATTATGATTTTTATCTGAGCTTTGCTCCCGTAACGCTGGAATTTTCCTGCCGCGGCGGCAAGGCGCGCCGCGTCCGCGTCGATTCGGCGGATACGGGTCTTTCCTTTGAGACCTATCTGATGGACAAGCAGCAGCACTGCAAAAACAAGTGCATTTTCTGCTTTATCGACCAGCTGCCGAAGGGGATGCGCGACAGCCTGTATTTCAAAGACGACGATTCGCGCCTGTCTTTTCTTTTCGGCAACTACATCACGCTGACGAATCTCTCCGAGCATGAGATTGCGCGTATTATCGAGATGCACATTTCGCCCATCAACGTTTCGGTGCACACCATGGACCCGGCGCTTCGCGTCCGCATGATGGGCAATCCCCGCGCGGGGGAGGCGCTCGAAGTGCTGGAGCGGTTTGCAAAGGCCGGCATTGCCATGAACGCCCAGCTCGTGCTGTGTCCCGGTATCAACGACGGCGAGGCGCTTGACTTCAGCCTGCAAGAGCTTGCCAAGCTCTACCCGGCCATGCAAAGCGTCGCCGCCGTGCCCGTCGGCCTGACGCGCTACCGCGAGGGGCTTTTCCCCATAGAGCCCTACACGGCGGAAACGGCCGGGGAGACGCTTGACCGGATTGCGCGGTTTTCCGAGGCCTTTCGCAAGGCGCACGGCGTGGGCTTTTGCTATCCGTCGGATGAATTTTTCTTAAAGGCGGGCCGCGCCCTGCCCGACGCCGCTTATTACGACGGCTATCCGCAGCTCGACAACGGCGTGGGGCTTTGGACCTCTCTGCGCGACGAGTTTTACGAAGCGCTGCGCGAAAGCGCCCCTGTCCGGGGCCGCCGGCGCGTGACGCTTGCGACCGGTAGGGCCGCCTTTCCGCTGATGCGGGAGTTATGCAGCGCCGCGTCGGCGCAATGCGGCGTGGAAGCGCGCGTCATCCCCATTGAAAACCGCTTTTTCGGCGAGCAAATCACCGTTGCCGGGCTTTTGACCGGGCAGGACCTTTTGGAGCAGCTGCAAGGCGAGGATTTGGGCGACGCACTGCTCATTCCGCTGGTGATGACGATTGACTATACGTCCCATTCTACAGAAAACAATAAATTTTTAGACGATATTACCGTGAAAGAAGCCCAGGCGCGTCTCGGCGTGCCGATTCTGCCTACGGGGAACAACGGGCGGGAGCTTCTTGCAAATCTTTTGGGAGGGTGAACCTATGGCGCGACCTGTTGTGGCAATCGTCGGCAGACCGAATGTCGGCAAAAGCACCCTGTTTAATAAGCTTATCGGCAAACGGCTGTCCATTGTGGACGACACGCCCGGCGTCACGCGCGACCGTATTTTCGGCGACTGCGAGTGGCTTGGACGTCATATGCTGCTTGTGGATACGGGCGGCATTGAGCCGTATTCCGACGACGTGATTTTGTCGCAGATGCGCATGCAGGCGCAGCTTGCGGTGGAAAGCGCGGACGTGCTTGTGTTGGTGACGGACCTGCGCTCCGGCGTGACCGCCACGGACGAAGAGGTCGCCGCCATGCTGCAAAAAAGCGGCAAGCCGGTGGTGCTGTGCGTCAACAAGTGCGACACAGTGGGCGAAACTCCCGCCGAATTTTATGAATTTTACAATCTCGGACTTGGCGACCCCGTCGCCGTTTCCTCCGTCCACGGCCACGGCACGGGCGACTTGCTTGACGCGGTGCTTGCCGAACTGCCGGAGGAAAGCGGGGAGGGGGAGGAGGACGACGCCGTGCGCGTCGCCATCATCGGCAAACCCAACGTCGGCAAGTCGTCCCTTGTCAACGCCCTGACCGGCGAGAACCGCGCGATTGTTTCGGACATTGCCGGCACCACGCGCGACGCGACGGACACGCGCTTGGAAAACGAGCACGGCAAATTCGTGCTTATCGATACCGCGGGGCTTCGGCGCAAAAGCCGGGTCGACGACAAAATCGAAAAATATTCGGTCCTGCGCGCCCAGATGGCGGTGGAACGCGCCGACGTGTGCGTCATATTGATTGATGCAACCGAAGGGTTTACCGAGCAGGACTCCAAGGTCGCGGGCATTGCGCACGAGCAGGGCAAGGCGTGCATTATCGCGGTCAACAAATGGGACGCGGTCGAAAAGGACGGCGCGACCATGGACCGCGAGCGCAAAAAGCTGATGCAGGATTTTGCGTTTATGAGCTATGCGCCCATCATCTTTATTTCCGCGAAAAACGGCCAGCGCCTGGACAGGCTTCTCGAGCTTATCAAGTTCGTTGACACCCAAAACGCGATGCGCATTTCCACCGGCAAGCTCAACGAGGTGCTTGCCGACGCGACCCAGCGCGTCCAGCCGCCGACGGACAAGGGCAGGCGGCTGAAAATCTACTATATTACCCAGGCGTCCACCCGCCCGCCGACCTTTGTCTGCTTTGTCAACCGCAAGGAGCTGTTCCATTACAGCTACCAGCGGTATCTCGACAACCGCATCCGCGAGGTGTTCGGGCTGGAGGGCACGCCGACGCAGTATATTGTGCGCGAGCGCGAAAGCAAGCGCGGCGGAAAGGACACGAAATGACCGCGCCAAAACCCGTCCGTATGCGCGTCATAGCGCGTATTTATACGGATTTCCCCGAAAAATTCGGTGTGCCGCGGCAGAGCGGCGTGGTGTCGTCGCTTCCCGGACGCGTGGTATTTGAGCCGGAATTTCGCAATGCGGATGCGCTGCGCGGGCTTTCCGGCTTTTCGCATTTGTGGCTTTTGTGGCTGTTTTCCGAAAACCCGGAAAAGCCGTGGAGCCCGACGGTCCGCCCGCCGAAGCTCGGCGGGAACCGGCGCGTGGGCGTGTTCGCCTCCCGTTCGCCGTTTCGCCCGAATCCGTTGGGGCTGACCTCTGTGCAGCTTGAAAAAATCGAATGGCAAACGTCCAAGGGGCCGGTGCTGCATGTCCGCGGTGCGGATATGACGGACGGCACGCCGATTTTGGATATTAAGCCGTATGTGCCCTATACCGACGCGCACCCGGAGGCTTTGTCCGGCTACGCCGTGCCGCCCGAACAGAAGCGGCTTTCGGTACACTGCCCCGAGGAGCTGTTGGCGCGGCTGCCCGCGGAAAAGCGGCAGACGCTGCTTTCCGTGCTCGAAGGCGACCCGCGTCCCGGCTACCGGGAGGACGACGGCGCGCGCATCTACGGCATGGCGTACGCGGGCTTTACGGTGCGCTTTTGCGTGGACGGCGAAAGCCTCACGGTCGTTTCCGTCGAAAAACTTGCCGGCGGCGGGTTGTAAAACCGGACGCGCTGTGGTATGCTGTCTTTAGCAGCCGGGAATCGAACCCAAAACGGCTTCGCGCCGAAAACACAGGCGGCGGGGATGCATTTTTGCTTTTGAGCCCACAGGCCTTCCCGCACGATAAGGGCGAAAAAGGGAAAAGGCGCCGCACCGGTGCGTTTTCGGCATATCGTGGCCGACTCCCGCCAGCTTAAAAAAGGAGAGATTTGATGCTCGAATACCGTTACGACACCCAGCTTTTAATTGCGGGCGAGGAACTCGACGAGGACGCCATCCACGACTATTTTACCGAGCACTTTCAGGGCGACTGCCTGCTTGCCGTGGGCGACGAGGACCTCATTAAGATTCATTTCCATACGAACGAGCCGTGGAAGGTGCTCGAATACTGCGCGTCGCTCGGCGAAATCTACGACATCGTCGTGGAGGATATGGACCGCCAGGAGCGCGGCTTAAAGGGCTGAAGAAAGCGGGGGAGACGATGGCAAAGCTCGAAGCGACCCTGCACGGGGATTTTCAGACCATTGCGGCGGACTTGGAGAACGAAATTCTGCACGGCAGCGTTTCCGCCTCGAAAGAGGCTTCCGCGATTTTTGAACAAAACGGCGTGCGGTGCTATACCGGGGTTTTTGAGCGGTTCAGCTACACGGGCGGCAACCGTGTGAGCATGACCGTGACGCTGTTTGGGGACGACACGGCGTCCAGGGTGTGTGTCATCACCTCCGGCGGCAGTACGGGGATGTTCTTTAAGCTGAACACCATCGGCGAGGAGTCGTTTTTGGAAACCATTGAAGCCTGCGTGGAAAAGTACAGAACGTGACCGAATCTTTCGGCTGCTATTGACAACGCCGTGTTTTTGGTCCATAATATCCATTGCAAAAAACAATATCGGTAGGTAAGGCTCCCACAGGGATACGGGCTGCTGCCGCGAAACGGTGGAGACACCGTCAGCAGGTCAACAGGGCACATCGAAATACGAAGGTGTGCTTTAACGCAGTTTCATCGCCCTCTGAAGCTAAAGCTTGAACGAAATCATAGTGTGACAAAGCGCATACCGTCTTTTCGTTCGGCGGTATGCGTTTTTTTGCTTTTTTAAGCTGCCGGAAACAGACCGCCTAAAACCATATTGTGTTCTTAACTTGTGAGGTGAAACGAATGGACACGGGAAGCGCCAAAACAGAGCCGAACCCTCCGCGAAGACGGCGGGACGCGGCGGCTTTTCGTGCCGCCGTTTCCCCGTAAGGGTTTCGCTTTGTTCCCTGCTTTAACATTGAACCCAACGGGAGGGAAACAAAGTGTACGAGAAAATCACCGAGCTGCTTG
>CASGAS010000052.1 GCA_949299505.1 uncultured Eubacteriales bacterium | reverse complement strand
GCAAAGCGCGTGCCACCTCAGGCCCTCTCGCGGTGCCCAAAATTTGCCACGCTTTGGAGCGCGGGCAAATTTTGACCGCTTCGCCGCTGTCGCCTCGCTTTTTCCGCCACCGGCGGCGCTTCGGCGACGGCGCCCGTCAGAGGGAGGAAAAGAGAGTGCTGATTTTTTATTTTCATCGCCGCCGAACGTCGTTTCTGCCGTCCGGGGTTTGGCGCGTTAAAATTCCTGCAGGTTTTTGATGAGGTTTTCGGTGAGCGTTTTGAAATCCTTTTCCTTTTCCATGCGGTCGGCGACGGTTTCGATGGAGTGCTTCACCGTCGAATGGGTCTTGCCGCCGAAGGACTTGCCGATTTCCTCCAAGGAAAGGCCCGTCTGCTCGCGCAGGATGTACATGGCAAGCTGCCGCGCGTCCTTAATCGCCTTGTCGCGCTTGTCCGAAACGATGTTTTCCACGCTCACGCCCGTCGCCGCCGAAACCGCGTCCAAAATGCGGCTGCGCACGACCGAGACCGGCTGCGCGGTGTTCATCAGCTCCTTTATCGCGTCGCGCGTGATGTCCACCGTCGGGGCGGACTTGAGCAGCGAGCAAATCGCCTGCAGCTTTTTGACCGCGCCCTCGAGCTGGCGGACGTTGTGGCTGACCTGCTCGGCGATAAATTCCGCCACGTCGTTGGGAATGGCGAAGTGCAGCGCGTCCGCCTTGCTTTTGATGATGGCGACGCGCATTTCAAAGTCGGGCGGCTGAATGTCGGCCATCAGGCCCCATTCAAACCGGTTCTTTAAGCGCTCGGTAAGCTTCGGAATTTCGTTGGGCGGGTTGTCGGACGAAATGACGACCTGCTTGCCGTCCTCGGTGAGGGTGTTGAAGGTGTGGAAAAATTCCTCTTCGATGGAGTTTTTGCCGGCGATGAACTGGATGTCGTCAATCAGCAGAGCGTCCGCGCGGCGGTACTTGTCGCGCATGGCGACGGTGTTGCCGTTGCGGATGTGCTCAATGATGTCGTTGGTAAAATATTCGCTCGTCACATACAGAATCGCCGCGTCCGGGTTTTTGCGGCGCATGTAATTTTCAATCGCCTTCAAAAGGTGCGTCTTGCCAAGGCCGCTTTTGCCGTAAATGAAAAGCGGGTTGTACGCCGTGCCGGGGTTTTCGGCGACCTTTTTGGCCGCGGCGTAGGCGTAGTTGTTCGACTTGCCGACCACGAAGTTTTCAAAGCTGTTGTGCGGATTGTTGATGACAAGGTCCGCCGCAAGCGCAGAGGCCGCGGGCGCGGCGGGGGCTTCGGGCTGCGGGGCCTCCTTTTGAATCAGGCGGATTTCCACATGCACGGGAAAGCCCAGCGCGCTGAAGAAGGCGTCCTCCAAAAGCGCGTTGAATTTTTTTTCGATGATGCCGAATTTGAATTCGCTTTCGATGCCCAGAATGACGTTTTCGCCGTCGAAGCTGTCGATAAACAGCGGCTCGATCCAAAGCGTGAACACCGAGTCGGTAATGCCGCCGGTCGTGCGCACATAGGCGCATACCGCCGACCAAAGCTCTTCCATGGAGTTCATAAAGCGCCCCGTTTCTTTTTGGCAGAACCTGCCGTCGTTCAAAATCGCCCGGAAAAGCGGATATTTCCATTTTCTTGCCCGGCGTATCCCCGTAAAGAAACAGGGAAAATTGCCGGGAACGCGTTTTCAGGGCATATTTTCACATTTACATAATCTATAATAGCATATTCTTTGCGGAAAAGCAACCTTTTCCTGCCGGGAAAGCCGAATTCGGGGCTAGTATATATGGTATAGGAAAGAAGCCCCGGCCGGTAGATGCTAGACCGCGTAGTGGCGGGTGCGGATTTTTTATTTTTCACGCAGCCGAAACCGTGCAAAACCTATGCCTTGTACCCAAAAATCTGCGCGCCCCAACCCCTTGTGCCCCGCCGAAAAAATCCGGGGAAAACGGACAAAATCGTTGACAAATCAACGCGCCGTAGTATATAATGTTGTCTCGCAGATTATTTTGAACCGCTCTGCGCTGCTCTACTTCAAGCGGAAAGACGCCCCGCGTCTGCTGCAATCCGTTGTGCCCGATCGGCGCCGAACCCGGCGCGCAGCACCAAACAGGCGGTTTTCGGAACGGAGGATGAATCGATGAAAAGAACGTACCAGCCCAAAAAGCGCCATCGCATGATGGAACACGGCTTCCGCAAGAGAATGTCGACGCGCAACGGCCGCAAGGTCCTTGCCCGCCGCAGAGCCAAGGGCAGAAAACAGCTGACCTACTAAGCCCATGGGCGCCGCGGTCACGCTGAAACAAAACGCGGACTTTCGCCGCCTGTACCGGCGCGGAAAGTCCATTGCCGATCCTGCACTGGTTGTTTATTTCGCTAAAAACCGTGCGGGCATTTGCCGTATCGGCATCACCGTAAGCACCAAAATCGGCAACGCCGTCGAGCGCAACCGCTGCAAGCGGATTATCCGCGCGGCGTACCGCGGGCTCGAGGCGCAGCTGCCCGCCGGGTACGACTTTGTGTTCGTCGCCCGCGCGCGCACCAAGCGCCTGAAAAGCACGCAGGTTGCCGCGGCCATGCGCGCGATGCTCACGAAAGCGGGGCTGTTATGCAGGTAAAGGACGCCGCGCTGCGGCTCATCCGCTTTTACCAGCGGCGCATTTCGACGCATTTTCCGGCGCGCTGCCGCTTTACGCCGACGTGCTCGGCGTACATGGCGACCGCCATAGAGCGGTTCGGCCTTTTGCGCGGCGGGCTTATGGGGCTTTGGCGGCTTCTGCGGTGCAACCCGCTGTTTCCCGGCGGCTACGACCCGGTTCCCGAAAAACCGAACCGGCCCGGACGGCTGCGGTAACCGCGCCGCGCCCCTGGGCGCTTTTTGCGCGCGCCGGTTTGCGTTTTCCCATCTCCCAGGTTCGGAGGACATGCAATGCAACGACTTTATGAATGGCTGGGCATCCCGTTCGGCTTTGTTATCGCCATTTTCTATGGCTTCACGGGCAACTACCTGCTGTCGCTTTTCTGCCTGACGCTGGTGATTCGCCTGTGCCTGTTGCCCGCTGCCATTAAGCAGCAAAAGGGCGTGGCGATGCAGGCGCGCCTGCAGCCGAAGCTGCGGCGCATCCGCAAAAAGTACGAGGGCAACCAGCGCAAAATCCAGGAGGAAACCCAGGCGCTTTACCAGCGCGAGGGCACGACCGGCATGACCGCCGGGTGCCTGCCGATGGTTATTCAGCTGCCGATTATGCTCGGGCTTTTCCAGGTCAACTACCATCCGTTTTCCATGGTTCTGCGCCTGCCCGACGCGGTCGTCACCGCGCTGGAGGCGGCGGCGAAGCCGTTTTTGGAGGGCTCGGCGGCGAAAGCCGACTACCGCATGGAGCTTTATGCGCTCGAGCACTTCAACGAGATTGACCACAGCGCCATTTCCGGCCTGACCGCCGACATGGTCGAGCGGATTCGCTCGTTCGTCGAGGGGTACACGCTGTTCGGGCTCGACCTTTCCCATACGCCGAGCTTCTCTTCGCCGGACAAATACTGGGCGATCCCCATCATTTCGGGGCTTCTCGCGCTGGGCATGAGCCTGTATTCGTTTTTGCGCCAGAAAAAGAACAATCCCGAAATGGCGTCCAACGCCAGCATGGGCTGCATGATGCTGTTTACGCCTCTCATGCAGGTCTGGTTCGCGTTTATTCTGCCGTGCAACGTCGGCGTGTACACGATTTTCTCGTCGCTGCTGTCGTTTGCGCAAATGGTCGCGCTCAACCACATCTACAGGCCGAAAAAGGTTATCGCGCACGAAATGGTGAAAGAGACCATTTACCGCCGTTCGCGCGAGGCGAATGTGAAGAAGATTCGCGAAATGCAGTCGCAGGACGACTGATCCATAAGGAGTATCCCACCATGACCAAAGAAATTATAAAGACCGGCGCGACCATTGAGGAAGCGACCGCCGCCGCGCTGGCGGCGCTGGGGCTTACTGAAGAGGACGACTACCATGTGGAGGTCGTAAAGCTGCCGGCGAAAAAGCTGTTGGGCCTGTTCGGCGGTTCGCCCGCCGAGGTGAAGGTCACCTGTGAGGCGCCGGACGCGCCGAAAGCGGAAAAGCAGGAGAAGCGTCCCGAAAAGAGAAAGGACGCCCCCAAAAAGACGGCGGCCAAAAAGGACGCGTCGAAGCAGGAGAAGCGTCCCGCCGCGCCCGCTGCCGCAAAGCAGCCGGCCGAAAAAGCGCTTTCCTTTTCGGAGCGCCGCGCAAGCCTTTCGCCCGCCGAGGGCCACGAAAAGGCCGTCGCGTATTTGACGAAGCTTGTGGAGGGCCTGGGCGTGCCGGAATGCAGCGTGCAGGCGTTTGAAAACGACGAGGAGATTTTGTTCGAGCTCTCCTGCGGGGACGATTACGGCATTGTCATCGGCCGCCGCGGCGAAACGCTCGACGCGCTGCAGTACCTGGTGCGCATGGTCGAGAACCGCGGCCGCCAGGGCTACAAGCGCGTGACGCTTAACATCGGCGATTACCGCGAAAAGCGCGAAGCCGCCCTTTCGGAGCTTGCGCGCCGCGACGCGGCCAAGGTGCTGCGCACCGGGCGCAGTCTGACGCTCGAGCCGATGAACCCCTATGAGCGCCGCGTCATCCACACCACCGTGCAGGAGATTGCGGGCGTGACCTCGTATTCGACGGGCGTCGATTTGGAGCGCCGCGTCATCATCGCGTGCGACGGCACCGTGAAGCCCGACCGCACCGCGGATACGCGCCGCGACCGTTCGGACCGCCGCGACCGCCGGGATCGTCCGGAGCGCCGCGACCGCCGCGACCGTCCGCGCCGGGAACCCTATGTGCCGGACATCGCCGCGGGGCGCGAGAAGCACTCGGACGCCGCCAGCGTTTCGCTGTACGGAAAAATTGAGGTAAAATCCGCGCCGGAAAGCACGGAGACCGAATGAACGAAAAGCGGCGGGTTTTCCGCCGCTTTTTAACCGTCCAAAACCATGTTGGGTTCAATTCCCGTTTTAGCAGAGATGGACGCCTAAGGCCGAAAGCCGGCGTCTGAAAGGAGCTGTGCGCCATGTCCACCATTGCGGCGATTTCGACCGGCCCCGCGGCCGGCGGGATAGGCGTCGTGCGCATTTCGGGCCCGGACGCGCTGTCCGTCGCCGACCGCGTGTTTCGTGCGGCGAGCGGGAAACCGCTGTCCGCCCTGCCCGGCTACCACGCGGCGTTCGGGACGGTGACGCTTGACGGCGAGCCGCTGGACGAGGCGGTCGCGTTGGTGTTCCGCGCGCCGAAAAGCTATACCGGCGAGGACACAGTCGAGCTGTCCTGCCACGGCGGGCTGTACGGGACGCAGCGGGTGCTGCGCGCCGTGCTGCAAAGCGGCGCCGCCGCCGCGGGGCCGGGGGAATTTACGCGCCGGGCGTTTCTCAACGGCAAAATGGATTTGACGCGTGCCGAGGGTGTGATGCAGGTCATCGCCGCCTCCGGGGCGCAGGCGCAGCGGGCCGCCTACGGGGCGCTCGAGGGCAGGCTTTCCGGCGAGATTGACCGCGTTGCCGCCGGCCTCAAGCGGGTTTCGGCGGCGCTGGCGGCCTGGGTCGATTTTCCGGACGAGGACATTGACGATTTGTCGGACGAGGCGCTGCTGGCGGCTTTGGAGGACGCGCACGGGGCGCTCGGCGCGCTGCTGGCGCGGTTTGATTCGGGACGCGCGGTGCGCGAGGGCGCGAACGTCGCCATTGCCGGCCGGCCGAATGTGGGCAAGTCGACGCTGATGAACCTGCTTTCCGGCGAGGAACGGTCCATCGTCACCGACATTGCGGGCACGACGCGCGACGTCGTGGAGCAGACCGTCGCCTTTGGCGGGCTTGTGCTGCGGCTTTCGGATACCGCGGGGCTGCGGGAGACCGACGACGCGGTGGAGCGCATCGGCGTGGAACGCGCCGAAAAGGCGCTGGCGCGCGCCGACCTGATTTTGGCGGTATTCGACGCCGGCGCGCCGCTGGACGCGCAGGACGAACGCGTGCTGGCGCTGTGCAAAGACAGAAATGCGGTTGCCGTGGTCAACAAGACCGACCTGCCCGTGCGGCTTGACCTTGATAAAATCAACAGTGTGTTCAAAAACGTGGTGCAAATCAGCGCCAAAACGCAAGACGGGCTGCCCGCGCTGGAAAAAGCGGTCGCCGCAGCGCTCGGCACGGCGCAGTATGACGCCGCCGCCCCGCAGCTTGCCAACGAACGGCAGTTCGCCTGCTGCAAGGACGCGGCCGAACGACTTGCGGAGGCGACAGCGGCGCTGCAGAGCGGCGTGACCCGCGACGCGGTGCAGGTGCTTTTGGACGCGGCGATTGAGTCGCTCGACACCCTCACCGGCCGCCGCGCAACCGATTCCGTCGTCGACGCCGTGTTTTCGCAGTTCTGCGTGGGGAAATAGATGTTGATGCTGGAATGCTGAAACGCGCAGGGTGGGGCTTACGTGCCCGCCCGCGCAAAGTTCGACGCGGACACACCTCCCGGTCACGATGAAAATTTATTTTTCAGCCGCGTAGTGGCAGGTTATTCCCCTGTCAGGGGAAATGTCCGCGCAGCGGACAAAAGGGTGCCCGAATCCGGAGGATTTCCATGCCTGCCCGTGCAAAGCTCGGCAAGAACACCGCCCCGGCGATAATAAAACCAAAAGTCAGATATAACCTTTCCTCCCTCTGACGGGCGCCGTCGCCGAAGCGCCGCCGGTGGCGGATGCAGCGAGGCGAGGGCGGCGAAGCGGTCAAAATTTGCCCGCGCTCCAAAGCGTGGCAAATTTTGGGCACCGCGAGAGGGCCTGAGGTGGGTCGGCGGCTTTGCCGACGACTCGGAGGGAGAGATACAGAAA
The DNA here is from genome assembly GCA_949299505.1 of uncultured Eubacteriales bacterium. Lineage (GTDB taxonomy): Bacteria > Bacillota > Clostridia > Oscillospirales > Acutalibacteraceae > Fimenecus. Next base: position 10,894 of record CASGAS010000052.1, on the reverse strand, counting down.
AGGCAAGACAGAACAATGCAGAATTCCACGCCGTTCTCAAGAACGGCGAGAAGGTTCTCTCCCTCCGTCAAAACGTCACTACGTTCCGTTTTGCCACCTCCCTCGTCAGAGGGGGCAAAAGGTTTCTTCTGATTTTATAATATCTGTACCGCCGGAAACCATTTGGCAACCCAGCCGCCATTTTTCGCGGCGGGAGCAAGCCCCCGCCCTACAGTGCGTGCGTATTTCCCGTTTTCGTGCAGCCGTGAATTGCTTGGTAAACCCACCCCCTCGGGCGGGCACTTAAGCCCCGCCCCTACGGGTGCTGATTTTTCATTTTCATTGCCGCCGGGATGTCTTTTTTTGCCGCGCCCGGGTCTGCGGCGGGAGCTTGTACCCCGCCCTGCTGTTCCGCCCCCTACCCTCTGTATTCTGCATGCGGAACGGGGGCGCTTATGCACGCACCGCACGGCGGCATGTTTCACGTGGAACATCCATTTGGGCTTTCCCGCGCTGCGCGGGGCAGCGGCCCTCTACCATTGACAACGGACCTTTGCGTCCGGAAAGGAGCAGCCATGGACTATTTTGCAAAGGCTTACGACGTCGCCGTCATCGGCGCGGGCCACGCCGGCATTGAGGCGGGCCTTGCGGCGGCGCGGCTGGGCGTTTCGGTCGGCGTGTTCACCATCAACCTCGACTGGATTGGCAACATGCCCTGCAACCCGTCCATCGGCGGCACGTCGAAGGGGCATTTGGTGCGGGAGATTGACGCGCTCGGCGGCGAAATGGGCAAGGCGGCCGACGCGACCGCCATTCAGTCGCGGATGCTCAACCGCGGCAAGGGGCCGGCGGTCCACTCCCTGCGCGCGCAGATTGACCGGCGCGACTATGCGAAACACATGAAGCACGCGCTCGAGCGCCAGGATAGGCTGGATGTCCGGCAGGCCGAGGTCGTGAATTTGACCCGCGCGCCGGACGGGCTTTGGACGCTTACGACCCGGCTGGAGGCGGTGTACACGGCGAAATGCGTCGTGCTCGCGACGGGGACGTTCCTTGGCGGGCGCGTGTACATCGGCGACGTTTCCTATGAAAGCGGGCCGGACGGCATGTTCCCGGCGACGGCGCTGTCCGAGGCGCTGTACCGGCTGCAAATCCCGCTGCGCCGCTTCAAGACCGGCACCCCGGCGCGCGTCAACCGCCGCAGCGTCGATTTTTCGGCGATGGAGGTCCAGCGCGGCGACGAGGCGACCGTCCCCTTCTCCTTTTCTACGGCTTCTCCGCCGGAAAACAAGGCGGACTGCTATATTACCTATACGAACGAGGCGACGAAGCAGGTCATTCTGGACAACATCGCGTCCTCTCCCCTGTACGGCGGCAAGATTCACGGCGTCGGCCCGCGGTACTGCCCGAGCTTTGAGGACAAGGTTATGCGCTTCCCCGACAAGGAGCGCCACCAGCTGTTCGTCGAGCCGTGCGGGCTGGATACCGAGGAAATGTATTTGCAGGGCATGTCCTCCTCCCTGCCGGAGGCGGTGCAGGTGCAGTTTCTGCGCACCATACCGGGACTTCGGCACGTCGAGCTGATGCGCACCGCTTACGCGATTGAATACGACTGCGTCGACCCGCTCGCCCTTTCCGCGTCGCTGGAATTCCGCGACCTGCCGGGTCTTTTCGGCGCGGGGCAGTTCAACGGCTCCTCCGGGTACGAGGAGGCCGCCGCCCAGGGGCTTATCGCCGGCATCAACGCCGCGCGGCGGGTGCAGGGCAAGCCGCCGTTCGTGCTCGACCGCGCGACTTCCTACATCGGGACGCTCATCGACGACCTGGTCACGAAGGGCTGCTCGGACCCCTACCGCATGATGACCTCCCGCTCGGAGTACCGCCTGCTGCTGCGCCAGGACAACGCAGACCTGCGCCTGACGCCGATGGGCCATGCGCTGGGGCTTATTTCCGAGGAACGGTACGCGAAATTTCTGGAAAAGCGCGGCCAAATCGAGGCCGAACGCCGCCGCGCCGAGACGACGACCATCCCGCCGTCCGAGGGGCTGCAGGCGCTGCTTGTTTCACGTGAAACATCGCCGATGAAAACCGGCATGAAGCTCGCCGAGCTTCTGCGCCGCCCGCAGCTCGACTACGACGCGCTCGCCCCCTTCGACCCGACGCGGCCGAAGCTGCCCGACGCGGTATTCGAGCAGGTCGAAATCGAGCTGAAGTACGAGGGCTATATCCGCCGCCAGGAAGCGCAGGTGCGCGAAATGCGGCGGCTTGAGGGGCGGCGTATCCCCCGGGAGCTTGACTACGCGGGCATCGACGGCCTGCGGCTGGAGGCGCGCGAAAAGCTTGCCCGCGTCCGGCCGGAAAACGTCGGCCAGGCGTCGCGCATCAGCGGCGTCTCCCCCGCCGACGTGTCCGTTTTGCTGATTTACCTTGCAAAGGAGGGCTGTTGATGCTCGACCGGCAGCTTTTGGAGACCGTTTTGTCCGCGCACGGCGTTGCGCTTGCGGACGACGCGTTCGGGCGGCTCGACCGCTTTGCCGAGCGGCTTCTGGAAACGAACCGCCAGTTCAACCTGACCGCCGTCACCGACCCCGCGGGCGTGACGGTCAAGCATTTTGCCGATTCGCTTGTGCTTTTCGGCTTTTACGACTTCCCGCACGGCGCGCGCGTGCTCGACGTCGGCACCGGCGCGGGCTTTCCCGGCCTTGCCTTGAAGCTTTTTCGCCCCGACCTGCAGCTTACGTTCCTTGACGGGACGCGCAAAAAGCTCGATTTTGTCGCCGGGGTGCTCGCAAGCGAAGGCCTTGCCGGGGAAACGGTCCACCTGCGCGCCGAGGAGGCCGGAAAACAGCCGAAATACCGCGAAGCCTTTGATCTCGTGACGGCGCGTGCCGTGGCGGACATGGCGAAGCTTGCGGAGTTTGCGCTGCCGTTTGTGCGCGTCGGCGGGTCGTTTCTTGCCATGAAATCCGAGGCGGCCGAGGACGAGGTGCGCCGCGCGCAGCGCGCGGTGTCGCTTTTGGGCGGGCGCGTGGAGCGCGACGCGGTCTACCGGCTGACCCCCGACCTCCCGCGGCGGCTGACGGTCGTGCGGAAAATATCGCAGACCCCGACAAAATATCCCCGCGCTTCGGCGCAAATCGCAAAAAAACCGCTTTGAACCTCGCGAAGACACGGCGTTCGCCCCGATTTTGGGCGAACGCTTTTTCTTTACACCGCCCCCGGCCTGTGCTATGGTGAAAGCAGACCGGGGCGGACAGGCCCCGACACAGCCGGTGCCCGGCGGAAAGGCGGCGCGCATGAAAACGCAGAAAATCAAAAGCGCGGGGCAGATTTTTTTAATCCCGCAGGAAAGCATTCTCCCGAACCCCAACCAGCCCCGGCAGCGGTTCGACTACGACGAGCTCGAGGGCCTGGCGCAGAGCATCCGGCAAAACGGCGTGTTGCAGCCCATCACCGTGCGGCAGACCGACACGGGCTTTGAGCTTGTGTCCGGCGAGCGGCGGCTGCGCGCGGCGCGGCTGGTGGGGCTTGCGAAGATTCCGGCGGTCGTCGCCGAGGTGGACGACAAGACGTCGGCGGTGTTTTCGCTGATAGAAAATTTGCAGCGGCAGGACCTTGACTGCTTTGAGGAGGCGGAGGCGCTCGACCGGCTTGTGAGCGACTACGGCATGAGCCGCGAGGAACTGAGCCGCAAGCTCGGCAAGGCGCCCTCCACCATCTCCAACAAGCTGCGGCTTTTGCGTCTGCCCGAGGATTTGCGCTACCGTCTGTCGCGCGGCGGGCTTACGGAGCGGCACGCGCGGGCGCTTTTGCTGCTGGAAACCGACGAACAGCGCGCCCGGGCGCTGGGGATTATGCTCGATCGGCGCCTGAATGTGCAGGAGAGCGAGCGGCTTATAGAGCAGATGCTTGCCAAGACCGGCAAAAACCGCGTGCATTACCGCGGGGTGCGCGACGTGCGCGTGTTCATCAACACGCTCAACCACGCCGTGGACGCCATCCGCCGCGCGGGGGTGGACGCCGACGCCGCCAAAAGCGAGACCTCGGAGTATATCGAGTACGTCGTCCGCATCCCGAAGCTCGAACAGCTCAAGCTCCCCCTCCCCGGCGAAGAGGCGGGCTGACGCGCCGCTTCCGAAGGAAAGCGGGCAGGAAAGGTTATTCTGACTTTCAACTATGCAGAATGTTAAAATTTGTAGAAACCAAAGTAGGGGCGGGGCTTAAGTGCCCGCCCGAGGGAAGTTGGCTTACCAAGCAAATTCCGGCTGTGCAGATAGTATAAAATCAGAACAAACCTTTTGCCCCCTCTGACGAGGGGGCTGTCACGGTGGAGGAACGACACCGTGACTGGGGGAGAGATACGCTAAACTTACCTTTTCTGTATCTCTCCCTCCGGCTTTTACCTGCGGCAAAACCCACCTCCCTCGTCAGAGGGAGGAAAGGTTATATCTGGCTTTTGGTTTCATCGCTGCCGGGACGGCGTTCTTGCCGAACTTTGCTTCACGGCGGGAGCAAGCCCCCGCCCTACCGTTCTCTCCCTCCGTCAAAACGTCACTGCGTTCCGTTTTGCCACCTCAGGCCCTCTCGAAAACGTCACTGCGTTCCGTTTTGCCACCTCAGGCCCTCTCGCGGTGCCCAAAATTTGCCACGGCTTTACGCGCGGGCAAATTTTGACCGCTTCGCCGCCCTCGCCTCGCTTTTTCCGCCACCGGCGGCGCTTCGGCGACGGCGCCCGTCAGAGGGAGGAACGGTTATATCTGATTTTTGGTTTCATCGCCGCCGGGGGTTGGTTCTTGCCGAACTTTGCTCGGGCGGGCACTTAAGCCCCCGCCCTACGTTGGGTTTCCTCTGATTTTCAATATCTTTGCAGCCGGAAACCGTCTGGTTGCCCAACTTCTCTCGGGCGGGCTTGTCCCCGCTCTGCGCGGGGAAAGAATATTTTTCATCGCCGCCAAAAAATTTTTTCCGGCCCCGCAGGCTTCGACAGGTTTCCCGGGAACCGTATGGTATGCTTACAGCACAGACAAGCCCCCGGCGGCGGACAGAGCCCTCGGCGGCGGACAGAGCCCTCGGCGGCGGACAGAGCCCCGGCGGCGGACAGAGCCCCGGCGGCACCCTCTTTTTTGGAAAACGCGGGTACGGTACACCCCTGCCGGCTCCCGTTTTCATATCCATATCCTTCTCTTTCACACCCCACATCCACGCGGAACAGCGGTACGGTTCGTCCGGCCGCTGTTCTGCGTTTCCGGCGAAAGCGGGAAGATAATAAACACCATGTCCATTATAATAGCCTGCCCGGCGTTTTTTCGCCTGCGGCCGGGGACGACCGTGTGTCCCGGTATAGGCTCGTCTGGCGCGCGCTTTTCGCTTGTGGCTGGGGCGGCGGGAAAAGGAGAAGCACACGGTACGGGCGGCGGTTTTTTGCGTCGCACGGCGGGAAACGCAAACGCCCCGCGGCACGGGCGCGGCCCGCTTCCCTGCGCCCGCAGCGTTTGTTCGACCAACCCGGGCATTTCTTAAAGGTGTACGCCCGCTTCCCTGCGCCCGGCGGAAGCTGCACGAAAAAACCACCCGGACGTACGCTTGTCCGGGTGGTTTCCTGTTTGGTTTTGTTTCGCGCGGGGCGCGCGGCTTATTTCGTCAGCTTATCCTTGCCGCCCATGTACATTTGCAGGGGCTTCGGGATGTTGACCGAGCCGTCGGCGCAGAGGTTGTTTTCCAGGAACGCAATCAGCATGCGCGGCGGGGCGACGACCGTGTTGTTGAGCGTGTGCGGGAAATAGGTTCCGTTTTCGCCCTTGACGCGGATGGACAGCCTGCGCGCCTGCGCGTCGCCGAGATTCGAGCACGAGCCGACCTCAAAGTATTTCTGCTGGCGCGGGCTCCACGCCTCGACGTCAAGGCTCTTGACCTTCAAATCCGCAAGGTCGCCCGAGCAGCACTCCAGCGTGCGCACGGGAATGTCGAGCGAGCGGAAGAAGTCGACGGTGTTGTGCCAGAGGACGTCGTACCACTTGTCGCTCTCCTCGGGCTTGCAGACAACGACCATCTCCTGCTTTTCAAACTGGTGGATGCGGTACACGCCGCGCTCCTCGATGCCGTGCGCGCCGACCTCCTTGCGGAAGCACGGCGAATAGCTTGTCAGCGCCTGCGGCAGGTCGCCCTCGGGCAGAATCGTGTCGATGAACTTGCCGATCATCGAGTGCTCGCTCGTGCCGATGAGGTAGAGGTCCTCGCCCTCGATTTTGTACATCATGTTTTCCATTTCGGCAAAGCTCATGACGCCGGTGACGACGTTGCCGTGAATCATGAACGGCGGGACGTAGTAGGTAAAGCCGCGGTCAATCATGAAGTCGCGCGCATAGGAAAGAATCGCCGAATGCAGCCGCGCAATGTCGCCCTTGAGGTAATAAAAGCCGTTGCCGCTGGTTTTGCGGGCGGAATCCAGGTCAATTCCGTTGAAGCGCTCCATAATGTCGACGTGGTACGGCACCTCGAAGTCCGGCACGACCGGCTCGCCGAAGCGTTCGCGCTCGACGTTTTCCGAGTCGTCGCGGCCGATGGGAACCGCCGGGTCGATGATGTTCGGAATCACCAGCATCCGCTCGCGCAGCGCGGCGGCGTACTGTGTCTCCTGCTCCTCGAGCCGTTTTAATTCGTCGGCCATTTCGGTGACCTGCTTTTTGACCGCCTCGGCCTCCTCGCGCTGCCCTTTTGCCATAAGCGCGCCGATTTGCTTGCTGACGCGGTTACGGTTCGCGCGCAGCTCGTCCGCGCGGGTCTTGCATTCGCGGAACCGGCGGTCGAAATCAATCGCTTCGTCCACAAGCGGCAGCTTTTCGTCCTGGAACTTTTTGCGGATGTTCTCCTTGACGGCGTCCGGATTTTCCCGGACAAACTTGATGTCTAACATGGTATTCCTCCCACGAACAGGTCGCCCTGCTTTAGTCTTCGTCAAAGGCGGCGGCGAGCTTTTTCAAGTCGTCCGCGCCGAAAAATTCGATTTCAAGCGTCCCGCGCCCGCCCTTGCCGGCAAAGACCCGGACGTTTCGGCCCAGCGACGATTTGAGCGCCAGCTCGACCTCGTCGTACAGCGTGTCGCGCGCCGGCTTGCGGCGCACGGCGGGCTTTTTCTCGCCGCCGGCGGCGCGTTTGGCAAGCCGCTCCGTTTCGCGCACGGACGCGCCCGTCTGCACCACCGTTTTTGCCAGCGCCGACAGCGTTTTTTCATCCTCGACCGAAAGCAGCGCGCGCGCATGGCCCATGGTGAGCCTGCCGTCGCGCACCAGGGCGGCGACGTCGGTGGGCAGCCCCAGAAGCCGCAGGGCGTTTGTCACCGCGGTCCGGCTTTTGCCGACGCGCGCGGCCGCCTGCTCCTGCGTTAAGCCGAAGCGCGAAATCAGCTGGCGAAGCCCCTCGGCCTCCTCTAAGGGGTTTAAGTCCTCGCGCTGCAGGTTTTCGATAAGCGCAAAAATATTTTCCTCTTCGTCGGTCATTTCGCGGATGGTCACGGGCACCTCGCGAAGCCCCGCCATGCGCGCGGCGCGGTAGCGCCGTTCGCCCGCCACGAGCCGGTACCCGCCCGCCGCAAGCGGCCGCACCAAAAGCGGCTGCAGAACGCCGTGCTCCCGCACGGAGTCCGCAAGCTCCGCAAGCGCCGCCTCGTCAAACGTCTTGCGCGGCTGCTCGCGGTTGGGCTCAATTTCCGAAAGCGGCAGCGTCACGCCCCCCGTTTCGACCGCGTTGTCAAAAAAGAGCGCGTCCACGCCCTTGCCGAGGCCACCTTTTTTTGCCATACTCTGCTTCCTTTCTTACGCCTCTGCCGCCCGGCGGTAGGCTTCGGTTTCTTCGGGGTAGTTTGTCTCAAAATAGCTTTGTTCGGTATACGTTACGGCGTAGTCGTTTTCGGAGATCTCCGAAAGCACCACATACACGTCGGCCATTCTCCACACGCAGCTCGGGTACCGCCCCGCATATTCGCCGTGCGGCCCGTAGCGCATGTCGAACAGCGCCACCGCGTCCGCCGGGTACGCGCCGTCGGAAGCGGCCGAGCACTGGAACTGGAGCTGCTCGAGCCGTTTGCCCGAAGCGTCGAACATGAAGTGGACGGATTTGTTTGTGGCGTAGCTGATGAAAACGCCCGAAAATTCAAACGAAAACAGCTTGCGCCCGTCCTCGGAATCCGAAAGCGAAACGGCCGCGCCGATGAGCGACTGCACCTCTTCGGGCGACATGCCCATCTGAATGCCCGCGGCAAAGGAAAATACGCCGTCCTCCCCCGCCGTGCTGGCCGGTTCGGTCAGGGCGGGCGTTGTGGGCAGCGGGACGTTTTCGCTGCGCTCAAATTCCCGCTCGGCGCCGCAGCCGAACAGCAGAGCCGGCAGCAAAAAAAGCAGCGTGCAGGCGAATAGACGTGATTTCATCAGGACCCCTCCTTGTGCGGCTTACGACCGCTGCTTGCGCAGAAATTCGTCGGCAAAGGCGTTGTAGGCCTCCGCCCCGCGGGACGTGCGGTCGTAATAGAGCACGGGCTCGCCGAAGCTCGGCGCCTCCGAAAGGCGGACGTTGCGCGGAATGGCGGTCGCGTAGACCTTTTGCGGGAAAAACTTTTTGACCTCCTCGACGACCTGCGCCGTGAGGTTTAACCGCCCGTCGTACATCGTCAAAATTACGCCCCCTATTTTGAGCTCTCGATTGATTCTGCGCCGCACAAGGTCTATTGTGTCCAAAAGCTGTGATAAGCCGTTAAGGGGCAAATACTGGGCTTGTACGGGGATGATGACGTCGCTCGCTGCGGCAAGCGCCATCAGAGGAATGATGGATAGGCTCGGCGGGCAATCGATTACGACGTAATCATAGCGATCGCGCAGCGGCGACAGCGCCTCCTGCAAAAGGAACTCGCGGCCGGGAACGCCCGCAAGCTCCATATCGGCTGCCGACAGTCTGATGTCCGTCGGCACAAGGTCATAGGCGTCATGGACGCGGCGCACGGCCGCGCCGATCGGCGCGGATCCCTTCAGTACCTCGTAGAGCGTTACGTCGGTCTCAGCAACCTGCAGCCCTGCCGACGTCGTGAGATTGCCCTGCGCGTCCGCGTCCACGAGCAGCACTTTCTTCCCGTGGCGGGCAATGGCTGCGCCGACGTTCAGGCTGGTCGTGGTCTTGCCCGTGCCGCCCTTTTGATTGATAATCGCTATGATTTTCATGTGATCCCCTTCTCTTTTCTTGATATACTCATGATACCATGATTTTTAAGATAAATCAATGGTTTCACGCAAATTTCTTGCAAAAATCGCCGTTTATGTCATATATATTTTGTATACTCAATATATGGATATTTTAGCCTTGAAAAGCGAAAAATAGCTCTTAAATCTAAGTTAAATGTAAATTTTACGCTATTTTTTATATACTCGTGTTACTGTTTCATGTTCCGCCACCACCGATAGACGGTAGGCTTGCTCAGCCCGGTGTCGCGGATACAGTCCGCCTTGCGTCCGTCTGGGTGCTCGGTCTGCCAATCGGCGACGCGCTGCTGCGCGGTCGGTCGGCCTTCTTTATTCTTCCATTCTCCAAGTTCTCTCAGAATAGCCAGTTGCCCACGAGCAAGACGCAAGTGTAGCTTCTGCGGGCGGCCGTTCCGCCTGTTCCGTTCGATACGCACATCAGCCAAGCGTTCGATGTCGCGGATCGTGAAGTTATAGTACTCCTTGTCGTATGCTTCGAGAGCGCTTTGCATATCTTCGGGACGCATGGGATCTGGCCGCCCATCAGGATGAACGTGCTCTATGTTCTGCAGCTCATCGAAAGCCACCTTCATGTCCTTGCGCAGCTTCGCCTTTGGAACGTCGCACTTGTAAGCATAGATGGCAAGGCACATCAGGAAAAAATACCGATGACCAGGCCCGATCTCCCCAACCTTATTCAGCCACCACTCATAAAGCGCAAACCCCTGTTTGCCGCAAATATCCCATTTCTTTGCGTTCCGTCGACCTTCGACGACGACACGCTGGTACCAATCGGGATATTTCTCACGCGCTTCCTCGCGGGTCAGTTTAGACGGCTTAAATGGTCTTTGAAGATCTACGCGATTCCCCTCATTTGCATAGCTATTCAGATAATCAAGAGTCACCCGCCCGCCAACGCGGAACGCGCGAAGGACAGTCCCGTATTTGGAGTTCACGCTACCGACCATACGGAAGCCCTGATTGATAGACTGATATTGAGCTTCCTCAACCCGCGTCGTATACTTATAGTCCCAGATGCGAAACGTCAAGTTGTACTTTAGGGACTTCATCTGCACTTTGATGTTCGGATAGAGATCCAACGGCTGCTCGAAAACGTAGTAAAGGTGCAGGCCGCTGCCAGACACCACGAGAAACGTGGGGTGCGGTACGGAACGCAGAATTTCAGGACCAACCTCAATACGAAAGAGCAACGTCTTTAGCTCATATAAGCCAACGCCATCCAGATCGATGATCAGGGCGTGCATCCGTTGCGCATTCTGCAGACGGTTTGCTCTCCGACGATACGCCAAGCCGCTGCAGAGCGTCATGGGGTTCCGCTCAACGTAGGTACGATAATCTTCTTCCCATGTGTCCTGCAGCATGATACGACGACGCAGCGTTCTTCGGCCTGTGTCAAGCTCATCTTTGTAGAGGAAAATCGCATTGGGATGCGAGAAATCGGTATGCAGCTCACCCGACTTCTCATTATTCGGAAACAACTCGCGATAAAAATCGCACCCATCGACTTCCTCATAGTTCGATTCCAAATACGCGCAAACCTCGCTATATTCATTCTTCATCGCTTACCTCCTTTGAGCCTTCCTGCGGAAGCCTCAAACCAGCGCTGACACGCGCTGGACCGTGTCTCTCTTAGCGGGGGGGGGGCGGTGAAAAACCCCACCCCCCCCCAC
>CASGAS010000051.1 GCA_949299505.1 uncultured Eubacteriales bacterium | reverse complement strand
AAAAAGCCAAGCCACACCGCACAGCAAAATAAAAAACGGCTGCGCATTCCGCAGCCGCTGCCCTACAAAATCCGCTTCGCCGCAGAAGCTGCATGTTTTCGGTACACGTCTTACAGATAGAAATATATCATATTTCATAATTTTTGTCAATAGTTTATAACTTTTTTGTATATTTAATAAAATGCATTTCGTTCTATGCTTTGCGCCGCAGCGTTGCGGGCAAGAAAGCCGGGCAGCCGTTTTTTCGGCATGCGCAGCCGTTTCAAAGGGAATGTGCGCCAAGCAAGAATTCTGTTGCAGTTTGCACGGTTTTCCGCTATAATAGGTACAGGCTTTGAAATCGGCTGATTTGAGGTGTTTCGACATGGAAATGAACAAGGTCAAGGTATCCATCGCGGGCGTTACCTATGCGCTGCGCACCGACGAAACGGCGGAGTACACCAACGCCCTCGCGTCGGAAATCAATGAAAAAATGCAGGAACTGCAGGCGGCGAACCCCTTTATGTCCACCAACCAGGCCGCCGTGCTCACCGCGCTGGAATTCGCCGACAAGGCGAAAAAGGCCGAGCAGACGGCGGAGGGCTATCGCGCGCAGATTAAGGACTACCTGAAGGACGCCTCCGAAGCGCAGACCGAACGCGATTTTTACAAGCGCGAGCTTGACCGCGTGCGCACGGAAGCCAAGGCAAAGTCGGACCAGATCAACCTTTTTGCACAGCAGGACAATGGCTAAGTCCGAAATTTTGGCCCCCTGCGGCAGTCTTTCTGCGCTGACGGCGGCGCTGCGCTGCGGCGCGGACGCGGTCTATTTCGGCGCGGGGGAATTCAACGCCCGGCGCGCGGCGGAAAATTTTGACGGCGACGCGCTCATAAAGGCGGCGCAGCTGTGCCGGGAATTCGGTGCAAAATGGCACCTGACGCTCAATACGCTTGTATCGGACGCGGAATTTCCGCGCCTTACGGCGCTTCTTTCGCGCATTTGCTCCTTGTCGGCAGATGCGCTTATTTTGCAGGATCTCGGCGTCGTGCGCCTTGCGCGGACCGCCGCGCCGGCGCTTGCGCGCCACGCCTCGACGCAGATGAGCGTCGGCACGCCTTACGGCCTGCGGCTTTTGCAGGAACGCGGCTTTACGCGCGCGGTGCTGCCGCGCGAGCTGAGCCAAGCGGAAATTGCCGAGCTTTGCGCGGCGAATCTTCTGGAAACCGAGGTCTTTGTTCACGGCGCGCAGTGCATGTGCGTTTCCGGGCAGTGCTTATTAAGCGCGATGCTCGGTTCCCGAAGCGGCAACCGCGGCGCGTGCGCCCAGCCCTGCCGCCTTCCCTTTGCGGCCGCCGGCGGAACGGGACACGATTTGAGCCTAAAGGACCTGTCGCTCATAGAGCATATCCCCGAATTGCAGGCGCTCGGCGTCACAAGCTTCAAAATCGAAGGCCGCATGAAACGCCCCGAATATGTCGCGGCGGCGGTGACCGCCTGTAAGGCGGCGCAGGCAGGGCGCTATGCCCCCGGGTTGCGTGTGGATTTGCAGGCGCTCTTCTCACGCTCGGGCTTTTCGGACGGGTATTTTGCCGCGAAACGGGGCCGGGCGATGTTCGGCACGCGGCAAAAGGAGGATGTGACGGCGGCGACCGCCGGACTCCTGAAAACCTATGAAAAGCTCTATGAAAAAATCCCCGCCGTGCGCCCCGTCGTCTTCCGTCTGACCGCCGCGATTGACAAGCTGCCAAGCCTTACAGCCGCTTGCGGCGGGCACGAGGTAACCGTATACGGCGAGGTCCCCTGCGAGGCGGCGCAAACGAAGTCCCTAACGACCGAGGCGGCCGAACAGCAGCTGAAAAAGTGCGGCGGCACCGTGTTTTTTGCGGAATCCGTCGTTTGCGCGCTCGGGGAAAACGTGCGGCTTTCGGCTGCCGAGCTCAACCGGCTGCGCCGGTCGGCGCTGGATGCGCTGACGCAGGCGCTCTGCAAAAAATCGCCCATCCCTGTAAAGGATTTTAGCTTTATAGGCAAACCACACCTTGCCGGGACGCCGAAACGGTATCTGCGCTTCCGGTCGCTCAACCAGCTCCCGGAAACCCTGCGGGCCGACCGCATTTTTCTGCCGCTTGCGACGCCGCCGGAGGTGCTGCGGCGCTATAACGCCGGGGTCTATCTGCCGCGCGGCCTGTTCGGTACGGCTGCGCGCGTCCGGCAAACGCTGCTCGAAAGCGGCGCGCCCTACGCCCTGTGCGACACGCTCGACGCGGTCGCCATTGCGCGTTCGGCGGGTGTAGAGGTCGTCGGCGGGTCGTTTTTGAATCTCTTTAACACGTTGGCGCTTGAGGAGGCCGCGGAAATCGGCGTCTGTGAAACGCTGCTCTCGCACGAATTGCAGCTTTCGCAAATCGAAGCGCTGGGCGGCGCGCTGCCGCGCGGCGTTTGCGTCTACGGCCGCACGCCGCTAATGCTCACGCGCAACTGTCCCGTAGCCAACGGGACTTCCTGCTCAAACTGCAAGCAGACGGGCTTTCTTACCGACCGCAAGGGCGTGCGCTTCCCGGTGCGGTGCGAAAACGGATTCTCGCAGGTGTACAATTCCCGCCCGACGTATATGCTCGACCGGCTTCGGGAAATCCGGAACGTCGACTTTTTCCTTTTGGATTTTACGATAGAGACCAAAGAAGAATGCGCGCAGATTTTAGACGCGTTCGAGCGCGGTCTGCCGCCGCGCGGCGAATTTACCAGAGGACTTTTTTACAGAGGAGTAGAATAAATATGGAAACGCTCAAAATTACCAAGGTGCGCGCCGACGCGAAAATTCCGGCGCGCGCAACTCAGGGCAGCGCGGGGCTCGACCTTTGCGCGTGCTTGGACGAGCCGCTGACCCTGCGCGGCGGCGAAGCGGCGCGCATCCCAACGGGGCTTGCCATTCAGCTGCCGAGTGAAAGCTACGCGGCGTTCGTATTTGCGCGCAGCGGGCTTGCGACGAAGCACGGCATCGGGCTTACCAATTCCGTGGGCGTTATCGACAGCGACTACCGCGGCGAAATCCAGGTCGGCGTCATCAACCAGTTTGCGGAAAGCTACACCATCTCGCCGGGCGAGCGCATCGCGCAGCTGGTGGTCATGCCCGTTTCCATGATGCCGGTGGAGGAATGTGCAGTGCTCGACGAAACCGAACGCGGCGCGGGCGGCTTCGGCTCAACGGGAAAACAGTAATAAGGTTTCCTTGCCGGCAATTTAAGAAAACGCTGTAATATCGGCAAAACGCCGCACCCAAAAGGTGCGGCGTTTTTTATGACCTGCGGCGGTTTATGCTTGCAGGCAATCCTCCAAAAACTGCCCGACGGTTTGCATAACGTCGGCGTCTTCTTCGCAGAGCCTGCGGAAATCCAGCAATTCCGCATAGGCGCGCAATTTTTCGTCGCCGCCGTCTTTTTGCTTAGCAAGCACCGAGAAGCGTTCGAGCATTTCGGCGACGCCGGCCTCCGCTGCTTTGGTGTTATAGACGTTGTGGCGCTTTTCGGGATACAGAATCGCGGTAACATACGCGTTTTCGGCAACCTCGGGCGCATTGGCCGCCGCGTTGGAAAGCGGCACGACCGCATCGTCCCCGCCCTGCAAAAGCAGAACCGGAACCCGCGCCTCCCGAAGCGCCCGCGAGGTCTTTTGGGCGGCGTTCCTGCCGAAGCGCAGCCGCTCCCAAAAGCGCAAAAACGGCTTGAGCGCTCCGAACGGCGCACCGGTTTGAGCGCTTGCCTGCGCGCACAGAAGCGCAGCGGCGTCCTCCGGCGCCGAAAATGCGGCGACGCCGCGCACGCCGGGAAAAGACGCCCCGTGGCAGACGGCATACGCGCCCCACGAGTGGCCGCACAGCACCACAGGCAAGTCTTTTGTCTGCGCATTTTGCGCGGCGAACCGAAGCGCGCTTTGCAAATCCCAAACGCTCTGCCCGAAGCCGCGCAGGGATTTTCCGTCGGACGCCATTGTGCCCGTCGCGTCATAGGCGAGCACCAAAAAGCCCTGCTTTGCAAAGAAATCAAGCTCCGTCGTATAACTCAAATGCCCGCCGCCCATGCCGTGGACAAACACCAGCAGCGCGCGAAAATCCGTGCGGCCGCGTTCCAAATACAGATTGCCGCGCAGGGTATCGCCGCGGCAAGACGGAAATTCCACCGGCCGGGCTTCCAAATTTTCAAAATCCGCCGCCGTAAAGTATGTAAGGTACGGACTCCCCTCCTGCCGGCTGCCGAACGCGACGCGCAGGACCGCCCACGCAAAAATCAGGCAGAACAGCAGCGCCAAAAATAGAATCGAAAAGAACAGATATAGAAACAGCATGGTACTTTCCCCCTTTTCCATGTTTTCAAGGTAGAAACCGCTCCTCCGAAATACACGACCCCCGCCATACGCGGGGGTCGTGTGCTTGGTTATATGCCTTACTTCTTGATTTGCAGCGTCGCAATATCGGTCAAGGACATTTTATCGCCGGGCACGATATAGGCGCTTTGGAGAATCGCCCGCGCCGCGTCAAGCGACGTTAAGCACGACGCCCCGCTTTCGACCGAAATGCGGCGCAGCTTGAAGCCGTCGCGGTCGGGCAGCCGCCCGTGCGTGGGGGTGTTGATAATCAGCGACACGTCCCCGGCCGAAAGCATGTCGAGAATATTCGGGCTGTCGCCGGAAATTTTGTTGACGGGCTTGACGTTTTGGAAGCCCGCGTCCATAAGCGCCTTGCGCGTACCGGGCGTGGCGTAGAAGCGGAAATCGGAATCTTGGAAGGCCTTGAGCATTTCGCAGACCTCCGGCTTGTCCTTGTCGCGCACGGTGACGATAATCTTGCCGTCCTTCGGCAGGCGGATACCGCCGCCCTCGAACGCTTTTAAGAGCGCTTCGTTGTAGTCGCGCGAAATGCCGAGCACCTCGCCGGTGGACTTCATTTCCGGCCCCAGGGCCGTGTCCGCGCCGATGATTTTTTCAAACGAGAACACCGGCAGCTTAATCGCGTAATACCCGCTGTTCGGGTACAGCCCCGTGCCGTAGCCCATCTCCTGCAGCGTTTCGCCGAGCATGGCGCGCGTCGCAAGGGCAATGGCGGGAATACCCGTGACCTTGCTGATATACGGCACCGTGCGCGAAGAACGCGGGTTGACCTCGATGATATAAACCTCTTCGTGCAGGACGATGAACTGGATGTTCATCATGCCGATTACATGCAGCGCAGAGGCGAGCCGCTTCGTATAATCCACAATCGTCTTTTGGACGCGTTCGGACAGCGTGACCGCCGGATATACCGAAATCGAGTCGCCCGAGTGAATGCCCGCGCGGTCCACGTGCTCCATAATGCCGGGAATAAGGATGTCGCGCCCGTCGCAAATGGCGTCGACCTCGACCTCCTGGCCCATGAGGTACTTATCGACCAGAACCGGGTGCTCGGACAGGTCCGGAATCGTGCGGGTGATGATGCCCATGAACTCGTTGATGTCGTCGTCATTGGCGGCAATCTGCATCCCCTGCCCGCCGAGCACATAGCTCGGACGTACAAGCACAGGATAACCGAGCGCGTGCGCAGCGGCAAGGGCCTCCTCCGTGGTGAATACGGTCTGCCCTTTGGGCCGGGCGATGTCGCAGTACTCGAGAATTTCGTCAAACCGTTCGCGGTCCTCGGCGGCGTCGACGTGGTCGGCGTCCGTGCCGAGAATGGTCACGCCAAGGTCGTTGAGCGTTTTCGTAAGCTTAATGGCCGTCTGCCCGCCGAACTGGACAATCGCGCCGTCGGGATTTTCGAGCTCGACAATATTCGTGACGTATTCGGGCGTAAGCGGCTCAAAATACAGCTTGTCCGACACGTCAAAGTCGGTGGAGACGGTCTCGGGGTTGTTGTTGACGATGATGGCCTCGCAGCCCGCCTTTTTCAGCGCCCAGATGGAGTGGACCGAGCAGTAGTCGAACTCGATGCCCTGGCCGATGCGGATGGGTCCGGAGCCCAAGACCATGATTTTCTTTTTGGTCTTTTCCGTGTTGACTTCGTTTTCAACGCAGTAGTCCGAATAATAATAGGGCGTCTGCGCCGCGAACTCCGCCGCGCAGGTGTCGACGACGGAAAAGCTCGGGCGGATGCGCCACATTTTGCGCAGGTTCTTTACGGCGGCCTCGGTCACGCCGACGTTTTGTGCAATCACGTCGTCGGTAAAGCCCAGGCGCTTTGCCTCAAGCAGCGTGTCCCGGTCGCAGCAGCCGGTCGAAAGCAGCTTTTCCATATCGACGATGGTCTTGATTTTCTCTAAGAACCACAGGTCGATTTTGGTG
This sequence comes from uncultured Eubacteriales bacterium, assembly GCA_949299505.1. Lineage (GTDB taxonomy): Bacteria > Bacillota > Clostridia > Oscillospirales > Acutalibacteraceae > Fimenecus. The sequence goes on along the minus strand of CASGAS010000051.1, from coordinate 5,244 downwards.
ATGTCGTGAATGGTCTCCAGCGGCATGTCATTGTAAATTGCGGCCGCAACGACGTAAATGCGCGTGTTGTCGATGTTTTCAAGCAGCTTTTGAAGCTCGGGCAGGGACTTCTGCATAAGCTCGGGGTACAAAAGACTCTTGCGGTTCTCCTCGAGCGAATGCATCGCCTTTTGCAGCGCCGCCTCAAACGACCGCGCAATCGCCATGACCTCGCCGGTCGCCTTCATCTGCGTGCCGAGCGTACGCTTGGCGGTTACGAACTTGTCGAACGGCCACTTGGGGAACTTCACGACGCAATAGTCGAGCGCAGGCTCGAACGACGCGAAGGTCTTGCCCGTGACGGCGTTCGGGATTTCGTCAAGCCCCAGACCTAACGCAATTTTCGCCGCGACGCGCGCAATGGGATAGCCCGTCGCCTTGGAGGCGAGCGCGGAGGAACGCGACACGCGGGGGTTGACCTCAATGACGGCGTAGCGGAACGAATCGGGGTGCAGCGCAAACTGGACGTTGCAGCCGCCCTCAATGCCCAATTCCGTGATGATGTTGAGCGCCGCCGAGCGCAGCATCTGGTAATCCTTGTCCATCAGCGTCTGCGAGGGCGCCACGACAATCGAGTCGCCCGTGTGCACGCCGACGGGGTCGAGGTTTTCCATGTTGCAGACGGTGATGCAGTTACCCTTGGAATCGCGCATGACCTCATACTCGATTTCCTTCCAGCCGGCGATGCACTTTTCAATGAGCACCTCCGTCACGCGGGAAAGCCGCAGGCCGTTCGCGCAGATTTCGCGCAGCTCCTCTTCGTTGTCGGCAATCCCGCCGCCCGTGCCGCCCAGGGTATACGCGGGGCGGACGATGACCGGGTAGCCGATTTTTGCGGAAAACTCGACGGCGGATTCCACGTCGTGCACAACAAGCGATTCAATGCACGGCTCGCCGATTTTTTCCATGGTGTCCTTAAACTCCTGGCGGTCCTCCGCCTTTTTGATGGCGGTGGCGTTGATGCCGATAAGCCGGACGCCGTTCTGCTTCAAAATCCCTTTTTCCTCAAGCTCCATCGCAAGATTGAGGCCCGTCTGGCCGCCGAGGGTGGGCAAAAGGGAGTCGGGTTTTTCTTTTTCAATGATTTTTTCGAGCGTCGGAATGGTCAGCGGCTCGATATAGACCTTGTCGGCAATGTCGCCGTCGGTCATGATTGTGGCGGGGTTGGAATTGACAAGTACGACCTCAATTCCCTCTTCCTTCAAGGAGCGGCACGCCTGCGTGCCGGCGTAGTCGAACTCCGCCGCCTGCCCGATGATGATGGGGCCGGAGCCTATGACCATGACCTTTTTTATGCTTTTATCAATCATCGTATCTGCCCTCCGCCGCCATTTTCAGGAATTGATCGAACAAAAACGCCGTGTCGCGCGGGCCGGCATTCGCCTCCGGGTGGAACTGCACTGTAAAAATCGGCTTGCCGTGATAGAGGATGCCCTCGACCGTGCCGTCGTTGACGTTGACGCAGTGGACCTCGGCGTTTTCCGGCAGCCCCGCCGCCTTGACCATGTAGCCGTGGTTCTGGGAGGACAGGTAGGTGCGGTCGCGGTGCAGGAACTTGACCGGGTGGTTCGCGCCGCGGTGGCCGTATTTCATGCGCTCGGTAGAACCGCCGACGGCAAGCGCCATCAGCTGGTGGCCAAGGCAAATGGCAAAAGTCGGCACGCCGCTGTCATAGATTTTGCGCACCTCGCGGATGATGTCCACGCACGCCGCCGGGTCGCCCGGGCCGTTGGAAAGCATCACGCCGTCCGGGTGCGTCGAAAGCACCGTTTCGGCAGGCGTCCAGGCGGGGTACACCGTAACCTCGCATCCGCGGGACGCCAGGCTTTCGACGATGTTGCGCTTGGTGCCGAAATCGTAAAGCGCGATTTTCGCGCCGGCGTTGCCCTGGCCGGCGACATAGGGCGCCTTGCAGGACACGCTCTCGACGAGCTTTTCCTGCTTGTAGGCGGCGATTTCCCCGAGCAGGCGGGCCTTATCGGAAACGTCACCGGTCAGCACGCCGCGCATCGTGCCCGATTCGCGCAGCCGCTTGACAATGGCGCGCGTGTCGAGCCCGGAAATACAGGGAATATCATATTCCGCAAGCAGATTTTCGATGGTATCCGTCGAGCGGAAATTGGACGGCGTACCGCACAGCTCATGCACCAGAAATGCGCTCGGCTGTAAGCGTTCGCTTTCAAAATCCTCGCGCGAAATGCCGTAGTTGCCAATCATCGGGTACGTCATCACCACGCCCTGCCCGGCATAGGAAGGGTCGGTCAGAATTTCCACATAGCCCGTCATCGAAGTGTTAAACACGACTTCGCACGTCGTTTCCCGGAAACGCCCGTGCGCCTGCCCCTCGTAAACCGAGCCGTCCTCCAGCATCAAATACGCCTTCAAAGCCTACACCGATCCTTTCTAAGCTCTCGCGCTTTTCAACAGTTTATTGTAGCATACTCCGCTGCGGATTTCAACCGAAAACCACGCCGGAAGCGGTCTTTGCGGCATAAAAAAAGCGACGGGAACACCGCCGCGAAATCGCAATGGAAAAAGCAGAAACAACGCCAAACGCCGGGGAAGAAACGCAAATTTGAGAACCGCCAAAGCCCAAAACGCCGTGCATATGCCTGCTTCCTTTCCGCGCGCCGCGCAAATTTTTTAGATTTTACCACGCGGCGCACGGTTTGTCAATCGGAAAATTCCCCGTTTTCCGACAGATTTTCCGCCGCCTTTTGTATGGTGAATACAAAGCGCGCATTGTCCGAATACCACAGCGGGAAGTTTGTGCCCCAGACATTGTCGTGCAGCACAAAGGCGACGCCGTCGCGTCCGACGTCCGGCACACTGTCCTCGAATTCCAAAATCTTTCCCTTTCCAAGGCACAAAAGCGGCGCATGGCGGCTGCAAAGCACAAAGCGCCCGCGCTGCGTTTGCAGCGTCGCGCGTTCGACCGCGTGCAGGCGGCGCGAGCCCATGGAAACGACCGAAAACGGTGAAAGCGCCGCCCCGAGCTTTTGTACGGAAAGCTCCCCTGCCGCCGGAAAAAGACGCAGATAGAACGCCTCTGTTAAGCGGTTCGCGTCCTTGCCGAACCACGAAACCTCCATTTGCAGCCCCGCCGCCGTCAGCCGGTAAACGACCTGCACAAGCCGCGGCGCGCCAAGCTGCTCGCAAAGCGTTCGGTCGCAAGTCAGGTGCAGGACAAGCGTCTGCGCGCCGTCCGCCGCACACGGGGCGGACGCCGCCGTGCAGGCATAGGCAAAGCGGCCTGTCGGGTACTTGCCCTCTACATACCGCAGCAGCGGGCGGGCGAAATCGCCGACCGCCCAGGTGTAGGTCTCTTTCAGGTCGCGGGTGTAGTGCGTCAGCCAGTGGTCGTAATCCTTTTGGCAAAAGCTATGGTACTCGCAAAGCGGCGCGTCGCTTTCGCGCAAAACGTCCTGCCCGGCGCAGCGAAGGCTTTGCACGCCGCCGTGCGCGTTAAGGCGCAGCTCCCATTCGCCGCAGGCAAGCGTCGTGTCCGGCTGCAATTTCGCGGCGTTTTCAAGCGGCATGGGCGCTTCGGGCAAAAGCGCGGCAAGCTTTGTGCGCGCCTCCTTTTTGTGCGCGGGAGAAAGCGCCTCCAGCGCCGTTTGCACATAGGCGCGCTGTTCCGCCCAGCCCGCCTCCATCGTCCGATACGAACAGGGCTTGTGAATACCGGCAATGCGTCCCGCAACCGCCAGCAGATTTTGTGGGAAATCGCGCAGCAAATGCCGCACGGGAACGCGGTCTTTTTTCCGCGCCGCTTCAAAATCCGGCTTGAGGTAGTGCTCGTAGTCGGAAAAATACATTTTCATATCAAGCCCGCAGGTGTGCTCGGCTATGCACAGCAGCGCGTCGCTTAAGCCCTCATATTCGGCGCTGCCGCGGTGCAGCGAACCGTCCGCCAGCCAGTTTCGCTTGCAGGCCATCAGCTCGCGCAGCGCGGCGGCCTTATAGGGGTCGGCGGCGCTGCCGTGAATCCATGTGTCGCCAATTTCCTCGGTCACCACAGGCAGCGCGGCGCGCTTTTCCCAAAGGACTTCCGCCATTTCATCCATCGCACCCGCCTCAACCCGATAGCCGGGGTACTGCCTTTCCAGCTTCGACAAGGTCCTGCAAATGTGCTTTTCATCCGGCGTGCCGTGGTTGTCAAGCGTATGGTCAAAATACAAAATTTCCTCGGTATACGGGCAGGAAAACGCCCCGCCGTAGGCGCCGGAATAAATGACGACCACCTCCGCGCCGCCGAAGCGCCACAAAAAGCACGGCGGAACCTTTGCGAGCGCCGACGCGCCGTTGACGCCGATGTGCAAAAGCTTCACGCCTTGCGCCGCCAACAGCGGCACAATCGCCTTTGTGTGCCCGGGGACGTCGGTCATTTTCGCCGCGACGGTCTTTTGCCCGCGCAGGCGGTCGAGCTTTTCCACAAGGGACAGCCCGTAACGAAACGTCTCGGCGTCGAGAAGCTCGGTGTGCGTGGTGAACGGCAGGGCGTGCGGGACCACGTCGCCGCGGGCCACCGCCTCTTCAAGCGCCTTTTTTTGCGCGGGTGTGCCGTAACGCAGCGTATCGAGCAAAATCCACGAGCCCGTCGTCCAGACGAAGCGCTTGCGGCTTGGCGTATTGAGCGCTTTTGCGAGCGCAATGGCGTTCGGGATATAGGTGTTGCGGTAGGTCTTGCGGATATTTTCGGCAAAATCCGTAAACCCCAAATCGAGATGCGTTTTGGAAACGACAATAACCTTTTTCATGGCGGCCTCCCGCAAACTGTATTCGCACCGTCAGTATAAAAGACCGGCCGCGCTTTGTCAACCGACGCTGGGTTGTCGGAATGGTACGGCGACATTTTTTGGAAAAATCGAAAAATCCTCTTGCAAAATCCCGCGTCTTGTGCTACTATATTCGAGCAGTTCGCCGAACATTGTGCGGCGGCGCTGAATATCCGGGTGTGGCGCAGCTGGTAGCGCGCTTGACTGGGGGTCAAGAGGCCGTGAGTTCAAGTCTCGCCACTCGGACCAAATCGAATGACGCGCGCAATCTGCCGCGTCATTCGCATATGCGGCTGTAGTTCATCGGTAGAATGCAAGCTTCCCAAGCTTGACAGGTGGGTTCGACTCCCATCAGCCGCTCCAAAGCGACCTTTTTAATGGTCAATCGAAAAAAGCCCGCAACTCCTTGATTTACAAGGGATTGCGG